>JAJYZD010000046.1 GCA_021800315.1 Bacillota bacterium
TTTCGGCCCTTCTGGCGACGATTGGCTACTCATGGGTCAAGTGTACAGCAATACCGGCCATGTGTCCAGCTCTTCCGATACTGATATGGGCCGTCTGACCCGATGGAAGCGGATTAGCACATTATTAATTGAGAAATCGCCACCGGGCATGCCATTGCAATAAGAGAGAGCTGCCCATCAGCATTTTTCATACCTGCCATGATATTCCAGGCAGGGACTTATGGGTAATGCTAAGGGTTTAAACTGCTTACCAAACACACGTGCAAATGAACGTAATTAGCTGAATATGGTATGGTTCTGCGATTGGCAAGCGCTTTTTCAAAGGTACTGGTTCGCCTGGAGTTGGTTGGTGGGGGTTGCCTCTTTCAGGATACCAAAAAAAACTCTTTTTTGGTCTGGACAGGTCGGCCGCATATGGTGTAGGATTTATTTCAGAGCATTGATCCTGTTCCCTATGTTCTCTGTAAAAGTCCATAAACAACCATAGTGAACGGTGCTGCGAAATCGACTCAAAAGCCCGGACAGTCCGGTATTCTGGAGGAGGAGCCGGAGGAAGAGTTGGTCGAAGATATGATTTCAATAGTGACGAGCTCTTCCGCAAGACTTTACGGTAAACGAGGCGGCCGGGTGGCAAAAAAGTCCTCTGATATTCTTGCAGAGGAGGAGGTGGCAACAGGTGAAGACCACGGCGATGGGTGTGATTCTTGATCCTACGGAGGGCATGTCTCAGAAATATGTTGACGGGCCCGGCCAGCGAGAGCGGATGGACCCACCAGGCCGGAGGCCTGTTCAGGTGGTGCCAAATACGGAAGTCCCGAAAGTTCGGGAAGGGGTGGAACCCCTCCAGGCTGAGGTCACGATCTGACATGCGCAGACGTGTCAACTAATTTTTGCGCCCCAATGAGACATGCCCTACGGAGGAACAGAAACAGTTTTTGGACGATTTGATGGCGAGGTACTGCGCGGCACTGGGTACCCGCCGCAGGCGGGTCGTGGGCATTCAACCGTCTTCTCGAAGACTGGAAGACACCGAACTGAAGTCGGCCGACGGGGTCACCATTCTCATCGGCCGTAACAACCTGCAGAACGACCACCTGACCCTGCACCTGGCCGCCCCGAACGACATCTGGCTGAACGCCCGCGGCTTCCCCGGGGCCCATGTGGTCATCCGCGCGGCCGGCCGGTTCCGGAGAGTACCCTGCGGGAGGCGGCCCGCCTGGCGGCGGGCTCTTCCCGGGGTCGGAACGACTCTTGCGTTCCGGTGGATTACACCCGGATCAAATACGTGAAGAAACCCCGGGTGCCAAGCCGGGCATGGTGGTCTACGAGCGGGAAAAGACCATCCACGTGGCTCCGAAGAGACCGGGAGACGTGAATTGAAGCACCCGGAGTGGCTTTCGGAGAGGATAAACGCCGTCAAAGCACACCGGCCGGTTAGCCCGGACTGTTGAAAACCTTCCTCTCCATGAGGTCTGCCCGCTCGATCAATGTTTCTATGTTTTTTCCAAAAGAGGGTTTTACTTCGCGGGTAGATATGATAGAATCACCGAGAGGGAAAAGCATGGAGGACGTCCCAGGAACACCGGTGGTCCATAAGTTGGCAAAAAGGCGGCCTGGAGACCGCTTACGGAACGCCCCGAACAGGTACCAAATGCCGTCCACTACGGCCTGTACGGAGCAAGAAAAGTAAGAAATCAAAAAAAGCAGGTGCGATATGGATATTGCGAGAATCTCCTCGAAAGGGCAGGTAACTATCCCCATCGAAATCCGAAGGAAGCTCGGTGTAAAAGAAGGGGATAAGGTTATCTTTTTGGAAAAGGATCATAATATCATTTTGCTAAACGCCAATAGACTTGCCTTCAATAGCCTCCAGGCGGAGATGGCCGGAGAAGCTGAAAAGGCTGGGGTCACAGGGGAACAGGCCGTTATCGATTTGGTAAAAGAAGTGAGACAGACAATTTGGGAGGAACGCTATGAGGGTAATGCGTGACACGAATATTCTGATTTCAGCCGGTTTGTTCGGTGGGACACGCCTCGCCGAGTTGACCCAAGAAATTGTTGATAATTTCACTGTCGTGTTGAGCAGCCAGATCATTGAAGAACTTGAGATGGTCGTTGAAGGAAAATTCCCGCACAAAAAGTCTGCATTTGACAAGTTGTTGGCCAAACTTAGCTTCGAAATGGCCTTTACTCCTTTAGAGATTGACCTCGATATATTCCCGAAAATTAGGGACAAGAAAGATTATCCCATCTTGGCTTCAGCCATAATTGCCGACGTCGATGTATTATAATACACGCAGGGGAGATGCCGTGACATGCCACAAAAAGTAATCCGCGTGGGCAGCGGCTTGGGGATAACGACTCCCCCGGAATTTGCTCAAGCTTACGGGCTGACCATGGTAGTCCTTTAGATCCGGGAGCACGGGACAATTTATGGCCCGGAGATTCTGGCAGATAAATGGCTATCCGTGGTGCACGGACTTACCTGTCACGATACCAGCCCGCGCCGTACCGATGGTTTTCGAACTTTTCCTCCACGGCCTGGCGGCCGGCCAAGACTAATCCCACCGGGCCGGCGGCAGCTTGCCCAACTCGACCAGGCCGACTTCCCGCAACCCGGTGCGGGAAACCTCGGGCCGTCCCAGACCCGGGCCGGACCGGCTGTGCTTCCTGGCGCTCCAGATGGCCAGCCTCTCCCGGACGTAGCCGTCGATCTTTTTCATCGCCGCCCGGTTGGGGCAGATGCGGTAATAGGCGCCCCACCCGGCGAGCGGCCGGTTAACTTTTTCCACCATGGCGCCCAGTTCCAGGTGGGTTTTCCCCCGGGTTATCTCCCCGATCCGGGACCGGACGGCCAGTACGGCCTTCCGGTCCGGCTGGAACACCGCTTCTCCCGTTCCCCGCCGCTTATGCCAGGAAAACCCCAGGAAAACAAAGCTTTCGGCATACGGATCAACCGGCCGGGCCTCCGGAACGGGGATTTCCGCAAAAACCCTTTCCATCGGCGTTCCCACCAGCACCACTTCGTTGCCGCCCCTCACCACCCGGTCCGGCAAGGCCAACCCCCGCTCCCATGCGGCCAACCGGTATTCCGCCAGGAGGGATCCCAACCCCCCGCCCAGGCGCGGCACGTGCAGGAGGCCAAAATCCAGGACATCCGGGGACGGCCCGGACGCCAGAAAGGCCCGCACCAGGGTCAGGAGCCTCCGGTCGGCAATCCGCAACTCCAGCAGATCCAGGATACCATCCCGGTCCGGCCTGACCGTAAAAGCCGCCACCGGACCTCCGGAGCACCCCAGGAGATCCCGTAAGGCCCGCACAGTTCCCCAGGCATCAAAAGACCAGCCGGGCAGGAGCACCGGTTCCAGCACCAGGAGCAGAGCCTCTTCCACCACCCGGTCGCCGAATCCCGCGCGCCCGGGCCGGAAAGTCCCGCTCCGGAGCCTTTTCGCCTCACCTTCCAAGCGGCCCCGGTGGTAGTCCGACGGCCGTCCACCCCTGGCGCAGGCCCGCTCAAAGGCCTGGCCCAGGATGTCCGGGCGATAGAGTTTGTCGTAGAGTTGATGAAAGCGCCTTTCGGGGTCGCGCAAAGCGGCCCGGCGCAATGTTTCCGCCAATTGCCCGGACATAAGTCTGTTCTCCCCGGCGTATAATGGTATTTTTACCCATTCATATTCAACCGTGATCCATGCAAAACTAAAGCCAATCTAAGGAGGTGGTTACGAAAATGACCGGCTGGAACGACGCTCAAAAGGGCGTGGAAGTAAGACCAGGCTACGGCAACGACGTCAACATCTGCTACAACGGCCTCCTGTCCCAGTGCGGGGCCGACCAGGTCTACCTGCACTGCGGCTTCGGCGACGCGCGATGGAACAACGTGCAGGACCAGAGAATGGAGCACACGGCCCGGGGATGGGAAAAAAACGTCGCCCTGCAGAGCAACCAGATGATTTTCTGTTTCAAGGACAGCGCCAGCAACTGGGACAACAACTGCGGCCACAACTGGGTGTTCCGCTCTTAGAAATCCCCCAAAGCCGGTCCGGGCCGGCTTTGGCTTTACGGGTCAGCCCGCACAAACCCGCGCCAAGTCGCTCAGGATCCGTCCGGCGGGGCCGTGGATGACCAGGTCGGCGCGCTCAGAACCGGGGACCGGCTCCCGGTTGATGATGACGACCCGCCGGGCCAGGTCCAGGAGTCCGGCCGCCGGGTAAACCTGGAGGCTGGTCCCGGCCACCACCAGGACCTGGCAGCCCGACAGGGCCTGGGTGGCCCGGAAGAAATCCGGACTCATCCGATCTTCGAAAAGAACCACGTCGGGACGCAACACACCGCCGCATGCACAATGCGGCGGATTGATTCCGGCCCCGTACTGGTCAGTCACGTGGCTGAAGGGAAAATGCCGTTCGCATGACATGCAGCGACAGGTGCGCAGATGCCCGTGGATCTCGAAGAGACTCTTCGATCCCGCCTTCAGGTGCAGGCCGTCGATGTTCTGGGTGATCAGGCCGGCCAAAAAGCCCAATTCCTCCATCCGGGCCAGGGCCGTGTGGGCCGGGTTGGGTTCGGCCCCGGCGACGGCCTCCCACCGCTGGAGATTCCAGTCGTAGAACGCGGCCGGATCCCGGCGCAACGCGCTCAGGGTCGCCGTCTTCATCGGATCGTAGCGCTCCCACAAACCGGTGCCTGGGCTGCGAAAATCGGGAATGCCGCTTTCCGTACTCACCCCCGCCCCGGTTAGGGCGAAGTTGCGCCCCCCCTGCCGGAGCAACTCCGCCGCGGCGCTGATCAACTCTTCGTAGGACAACCCGCCCACCCTTCCCGTTCCCTCTAAAGTCAAATATATCACAAAGTGGGGAGCGGGACAATCGCCATCCGCGGGAACAAACCGGTGCGGGACTTTCGATTGAAGCGATTCCTTTTTCGCGTCACCGGCCCCCCGGCAACCGGGCAAAGGAAAGGGAAAAGCCGCCCGGGAGGCGGCTTGGGTCCGGGGTCCGCTATTTCGCAGCGAAGGTGGCGCAGTCGGTCATCTGGGCACTATTGGCGTTGGGTGGTTCGATCTTGATTGACGACGCCTGGCATTGGTTGCCGTTCTCCCAGTGGGTGCAGGTATTGACCACGCAGGTCACCCGGGCGATAGGCTGGCCGCTGTTGGCTTTCATTTCGTTTCCCACCTCCTCCGTGCCGGTCTCCTGGTTAGTATGACCGAAAATACGAGTTTCATAAGACGGGCGGCTGACGCTGTATCCCTTCCGGCGCGGATTGATTGATGCACCGTAAAATACCTCTTGCGGATCCGGACGAAGATAGTGGAAAATGGACAAAACGCCGACACACCAAAGACGAAACCGGCAAACTGCGTAATATAGCGCAAAGGGGAAGCGGGAATTCCCCAATTGCGCTATATGGTCACGGCCCGGACGAAATGCACGTGGCCGGTCGCCTGATAGCCGTCGGTGCGGTCCCGGAAGTACCGTTCTTCAATCCCGGCCGGAGCCAGGTCCTCCTGCACCGCCAGCCCCAGAGGCGCGAGTTCCGCGGCCAGGGAATCCGGATCCAGGCCCCCGCACACCGGCTCGCCCACCCGCCCCACATTGTCCAGCCACCTTTGCACGCGCGGAGACACCTGCCCCGGCACAAAGGCTCCGGCATCCAGGTAATCGAAAACGACGCCGCTCACTCTCCCGTGGCAGCTGACATCCTCCCACGGGTAAACCCTCCCCAGGGTTACCTCGTTGTGGACCGCCCAGCAGGAGATGAAGGAGATCCCCACGCATAGCGGTCTTCACTGCGCAGACCAGGGGGAAATCCTGGCCCCGGCTGTTGCCTCAGCCCGTCTCTCCGGGTTACAATGGAGGAAAAGCTTAAAAAGGAGAAGGGATTTTTCATGTACTGGCCGGAAAAGGGACCCGTCAACACCGGCCCTACCGTGGAACTGGCACTGGCCAGGGCCGGGGAACTGGGCGTCGGCCACCTGGTGGTGGCATCCAACAGTGGCCAAACGGCCAGATTGCTGGTGGGCAAGGGCTTCCAGGTGGTCTGTGTCACCCACCACGTCGGCTTCACCGGCCCGGGCAAGGACGAGATGCCCGGGGAGGTCAGGCGGGAACTGGCGGATGCCGGTGTCCGGCTGCTGACCACCACCCACCTGTTGGCCGGCGTGGACCGCGGTGTGCGCAACCAGTTCGGGGGCGTGTACCCGGCGGAAATAATCGCCCAGAGCCTACGGCTGCTGGGCCAGGGTCTCAAGGTGTGCGTGGAGGTTTCGGTCATGGCGCTCGACGCCGGCCTGATCCCGGCCGGGCGGGAGGTCGTGGCCGTCGCGGGGACCGGCGCCGGCGCCGACACCGCAGCGGTAATCCTGCCGTCCCACGCCAGTCACTTCTTTGCCACCCGGGTTAAGGAGATCGTCTGCAAACCGCGGGAATGCTAACCACCCGGGAGGACCCGCGGTCCGGCCAGAGTCGCCATTCCCGCCAGCGTGCTCCGGAGGGGTTTCTTGGTCAGGCAAGCCGCACCGAGGGCGACGACCGCCGCCGCGGCAGGAAGCCGGTCAGGGAGGCGGCGAGCCACGGGCCCAACACGCCCAGCCCGGCGCCCAGGAAACAGCCGGAGTTGACACGATTGGGAACTGGACAGCAAGATGGAAATTGCCGAATTAAACCGCCGGATCGGAGAAAAACTCCGCGCCCTGCGCACCGGACGCGGCCTCACCCTGGATCAACTCGCCCAACTGACCGGGGTGAGCAAACCGATGCTTAGCCAGGTGGAACGCGGTGAGACCAATCCCTCCGTGGGCACGATGTGGAAAATCGTAGCGGACCTCGGCCTGCCTTTTTCCGTCCTCATGGAAGACCCGTGCCCCGAAGTGACCGTGGTCCGGGCCGGTACCAGTACGGTTTTCCCCGAGGACGACGGCCGTTTCCTGGTGACCCCGCTGTTCGCGGCCGACGCCAAACACCCCGTGGAAATCTTCGACGTCCTCCTCCGGCCCGGCGGCCGCCGGGTGGCGGCAGCCCACGGCGCCGGGGTCAGCGAGTACATAACCGTCGCCAGCGGTTCCTTCGTCCTGGTCCTGCCCGACGGGGAACACACCTTGAGCCACGGCGACTCCATCCGCTTCAGGGCCGACGGCCGGCACGTCTACTTCAATCCATCGCAGGACGACTGCCTCCTCTATATGGTCATCGGATACTTCGCCGGTGTTTGATGACATTTGCCTAACATCGCGGGCTGGCGCGGCCAACCGGGTTGACAGGCCGCACGGCCCGGGTGGTACAATGGTGGAAGCAACACAGCAAAGGGGGAACAAGCTTGCCTCAGGGCTACCTGGCCTTGATCCTGCACGCGCACCTGCCTTATGTCCGGCACGTGGATCAGCCCGCCGTTCTGGAGGAAAAGTGGCTCTTCGAAGCCATGACCGAGTGCTACATCCCGCTGATAGGCGTCTTTAACCGGCTGACCGACCAACAGGTGGACTTCCGGGTGACGCTTTCTCTCTCGCCGCCCATCATTACCATGTTGAAGGATTCCCTCCTCCAGGAGCGCTACGTCGGGCACCTGACCGGCCTGTTGGCCCTGGCTGAAGCCGAACTGGAGCGCACCGCCCTTGACCCCTTCTTCTCACCGGTGGTTCATCACTACCGTGACCGGCTTTCGGCGACCCTGCAATTCTACCGGGACTGCGGAGGCAACATCCTGACCCCCCTGGCCCGGCTGTCCGCCACGGGCCGGCTGGAGCTTATTACCTGTTGCGCCACCCACGGCTACCTGCCGCTGATGCTGACCTGGCCGGCCCGCCGGGCCCAGGTGGCGGCCGCCGTCGATCTGTTCGCCCAAGAGTTCGGGCACCCGCCCGTAGGCATCTGGCTACCGGAATGCGGCTACACGCCCGGAATGGACGAGATCCTCAAGGACTACGGCATCGCCTATTTCACGGTCGATACCCACGGTCTCCTCAACGCCCGGCCCACCCCAACCCAGGGGGTATACGCGCCGCTCTACTGCCCTTCCGGCGTGGCCGCCTTCGCTCGCGACCCGGAGAGTTCCCGCCAGGTTTGGGACCGGGTCAGCGGTTATCCGGGGGATTACAGTTACCGCGAGTTTTACCGCGATATCGGCTATGACCTGGACCAGTCCTATATCGCCCGGTTTCTGCCCACCGGCGGGGTTCCGGGCGATACAGGCCTGAAGTATTACCGCATCACCGGCCCTGGAAGCGCGAAGGAGCCCTACCGCCCCGCCCTGGCGCTCGCCAGGGCGTCCGTGCACGCCGCCAACTTCGTCTTCAACCGGGGGCAACAGGTCAGGTATCTGGCCGGCCGCACCGGCAACCCGCCGCTGGTAGTCGCCCCGTACGACGCCGAACTCTTCGGCCACTGGTGGTACGAGGGACCGCAGTGGCTGGAGTTCGCCCTGCAAAAGATCCATTACGACCAGGACGAGGTAAGGACAATCACTCCCGGCGATTACCTGCGGGCCTATCCGGAAAACGAGGTAGCCGTCATGGACATGTCCAGCTGGGGAGCCGGGGGCTACAGCGAAATGTGGCTCAACCCCTCCAACGACTGGCTGTACCGCCACCTGCACCGGGCCGAAAACCTCATGGTGGAGTTGGCCGACCTGTACCTGGATTCTTGCGACGACCACCAGCGCCGGGCGCTCGACCAGGCGGCCCGCGAACTACTGCTGGCCCAGTCCAGCGACTGGGCATTCATCCTCAAGACCGGCACCGATGCGGCCTACGCCGAAAGGCGGACCTTCGAACACCTTTCCCGCTTCAACACCTTAAACGAACAACTGCGTTCCAACCGGGTGGATCCGGAGACCGTCGCCTCCCTGGAAGAAAAGGACAAGATTTTTCCAGGCCTGGATTTTTCCGTCTACAGCCGGCATTCCGACCCCCGGACTCCCGCCGCCGGACGCCGGCGGGAACGTCTGAAGATCCTGATGCTCAGCTGGGAGTTTCCACCCCGCACGGTGGGAGGGCTGGGCCGGGCCGTCCACGACCTTTCCCGGAGCCTCGCGCGGGAAGGCCACCAGGTGCACGTCGTAACCGCCCCGGCCGAAGGTACGGCGGACTACACCATGGTGGACGGCGTCCACGTTTACCGGGTGGATGCCTCGCTCCTGCCGGATACCGAGTTTCTCCCCTGGGTGGACCGGTTGAACCGGGAAATGGCGGTCATCGCCGGCCGGTTGGCCCGGTCGGTCGGTCCGGACGTGATTCACGCCCACGACTGGCTCGTCGGCGGCGCGGCCACGGAACTGCGGGACACCCTGGGGTTTCCGCTGGTGGTGACCATCCACGCCACCGAACACGGCCGTCACCGGGGCATCCACAACGAGTTGCAGCACAACATCCACGACCGGGAAACCGGACTCATGCAAAAGGCGGGCATGATCATCCTCTGCAGCCGGTACATGGCTGATGAAGTGACCCGGGTCTTCGGCATCGACCCGGCCAAGCTGCATATGATCCCCAACGGAGTGGAACCGGCCGCGCTCAAACCGGAGCCCCGCATGGGCGACAGCAGCAACATCGGGCGGGACGCCGAAAAGGTGATCGCCTTTCTGGGACGGCTGGTGCCGGAAAAAGGGGTACATATCCTCTTGCGGGCCATGCCGGCGGTGCTGCGGCGGTTTCCCGGCGCCCGCGTGGTGATAGGGGGCCGCGGACCCTATGAAGGCGTCCTGCGCCAACTGGCTTGCGACCTGGGCATGGAGGACCGGGTGACCTTCGCCGGTTTCCTGAACGAGCCGGGCCGTAACCGCCTGCTCAACCTGTCCCGGGTGGCGGTGTTCCCGAGCCTTTACGAGCCGTTCGGCATCGTAGCACTGGAAGCCATGGCCTCCCGGGTACCGGTCATAGTCTCCGACACCGGGGGCCTCATGGAAGTGGTCGAGCACGGGATCGACGGTTTCAAGGTCCAGCCGGACCAGCCGGACATCCTGGCCGAGTACATCAACCTCATCCTGACCAACCCGGGCCTGGCGACGGAACTGTGCGCCCGGGCCTGGCGCAAGGTATTGATCGTCTACGACTGGAAGTACATTGCCCAGGAGACCGCCGCCGTCTATGCGGCGGCGATGAACGGCCGCAACGCTTACCGGGAAAGTGTGGGATGACGTGTTGATTACCAGGGCCCTTTTGTATTCGGATGGATCGAACAAGTCGCTGTCGGCCGCCGTGTGGGGGGCCCTGATGATGTCGGCGGATCCGGCCATGCGGTTAACCATAATCAGTTTCGTAACCTATCTGCCCGGCCACGGTATGCAGTGGGACGACGGCACCGCCCTCGAATACGCCATCGCCGACGTCGAGGAGCGCCTTACGCAATCGACCGGAAAGATCTTCGACCGCCACAAGGTCAAGGCCCAGACCGTCGTAGGCTTTTCCTTCGGTACGGCCGGCATCGCCGAATCAATCGTCAATTACGCCCGCCGGGGCGGCTTCAACCTGATCATCATGGGCGTGGGGCAACAGGTCGCGGAAAGCGGTTTTGCCGGCTCCATCGTGGAAAAGGTTTTGGAGTCGGCCGCCATACCCGTGCTCCTGGTCAAGAAACTGCCCGGTGAAATGGTGTCCTCCCTGAAGCCGGAAGGAACGGGATGAACTCAACTCCCCCGCGGCCCCTCCCCGCGCTCGAAGAAGTCCCTGCCCCGCACAAGCGTGACATCCCTGCCGACACGCCGCCTGGCGCCCGCCCCGGCAGGCCGTCCTTCCGTCCCCGGCCGACCCGCCAGGGCCAATATCAACGCCGCCAAAAACAGCACCAGCGACCCCACCGCCAGAAAAACATCCATCCTCGACAGGGTGGCGCCACCCGCCAGCCCCCGAACCCCCTTCCTCATACATCCATGCCAGTTATTTTATCCCATCCAGTGCCTCCTGTCCACACTTCCCCCCGGAACATTTTCCCACACCCCGCGTCCGACTTTCAGGCGGGTCACCGGCATCCTCAACTTAAAAGCCGCGTCTAACCTTATCTCTATTTCCCATTGCTACAACTTACTACCTGGACAGCGCCAACCGCTCGCCAGCACATTTTAACGAACGTACCATATTTTAAAGTGGGTGATCCGCCAATCTCTGCATGTAACAATAATGGGGGGTAACAAAATGACAACTCTCTTCACCAGATCTTCTTCCGGAAGGCATTTCTTCCACCCGTCGAAGCCGGTTCTTCCGCCGATACCGGCCGCCCCGCCCACTCCTTCCCCCGCCGCCGTCCCGCCGCGGGCGGATGTTGCAAAACCGGCTGTCCGGACGGCGGACCAACCCCCCCCTGGCATAAACTTTGCTACCGGAGTCACCGTCACGGTCAGAATGAATAACGGCGACCAGTATACAGGTGAAATCGTAACCGGGACGGGCGGCTTCCTGTGGCTGAAATTGGCGGTACCTTTCGACGGTTATGCGCCGGGAGTAGTCGTCCACCTAAATGAAAGCCTTATCAGTTCCGTCGGCTAGAAAACGGGACTTCCGCTGAAAGTTCCCTGGGCGGGACCCGCCGGGCACCCTCCGAACCTTGTTAAGTCTTTGCCTCCACGCGGTCAACCCTACCCTCCAATCCGTAAAGCGGCTTCAAGCAAACCCATATTTGACCGCATGGCCGGTGGCCGGCAGACGGATCAGGCTCCGAAGAGAGAAAAAGACCTTACCTGACTCTGGGCATGAAGGTTTATCGGCTGCCAGGAACACTCTGGCATAGATGTCATATCCTATTCCAGATGGTTGAGGAATACTTCATTGTTAGAACGAGGAGGGCGCGGCCGCCATGATGTTTTACAGCATCAACGCTTCCGGGTACGTTACTACCACCCGGCGGGGAATGAGTCTCCCCGGATGCCGGCCGCGGCACCATTCCCCCCGGCGGAACCCGCCGCCCCGGAGAAAACAGGCCATCCCCTCCGGCCCGGCATCCTGACTCCGGGGATCGCGCCGGACGTACCCATGCACAATGGTTCGGTGTGAAGCGGTGAATTAATCCGCCGGGCGGGTTTACGCCTGTCAGGTTAAAGTAAAACTCAGGCATCTGTTCGGCCGGGCAGGTGGTCAGACGCCGCCGGCCTAAAACTGAAAAGGGAGGATTCTGGAATGGCGCTGCCGTCCGATATCAACTTCGCACCCGGTGTTACCGTCAACATCAGCATGAACAACGGTCAGATCTTCACCGGTGAACTGGTAAACGCCCCCTATGACTACATCCAGCTCAAACTCACCGCCGCCACCGGTCCATATGTGGTTGGCCAGGTTGTTCTGCTCAACGAAGCCGAGATTACCAGCGTCGGTTAGTCGGGAAGTTTACCGGGAAAAGGGAGCGGGGAAAGCCCGCTCCCTTTATTTCGGGGCACCTGCTTAAAAAGGCGCCGCGAATACCCCCCGCCGGCCGGCTATGAAGCGACATGGCCCGGCCCCCGCCGCAGGCGGTACCCGCTCTCACTGCGACCGGAAGGACAAAGCAGGCCGATCCGGCCGTTGACTCGCCGGGTTCCCGGATTGAGGCGCAAGGCTTCGGCGACCCGGCCTATGGCCGTCGGCCAAGCAAGCCACTCCTTTCCTCGCCGCCCACCGGTCTGCGAACCCACCATAATCTGTCGATCCCCGCCGGTCTTCCCCTGCCGCTCCGAAACAGGTTCCGGCAGAACCTGCCGCCGAACAGTCATCAGTTACCGGTTTTCAGGCATCGCCGGCCGGGAACAAGCCGGTGCTGAGATACTTTTCACCCCGGTCGGGAAAAATCGTCACGATGACACCTGACTGAATCTCCCGGGCTGTCTGGACCGAAGCCACCATAGCGGCGCCGCTGCTCATGCCGACAAAGATGCCTTCCTCCCGGATAATCTTCCGGGCCATGGCGAAGGCTTCCTCCGTTTCCACCATGATAATCCGGTCCAGGCTTTCCCTCTTGTAAATATCCGGGATGATAGCTTCCCGCAGGTTCTTCAGCCCCTGGATATAATGGCACTGAACGGGTTCGGCGCTCACAATCCTGATACCGGGATTATGTTTCTTCAGCGCGGCGCTGACCCCCATAAGGGTACCGGAGGTGCCGATTCCGGATACAAAATAATCGACGTTGCCCCCGGTTTGTTCCCATATTTCCCGGGCCGTAATCTCATAGTGGGTAAGGGTATTGTATTTGTTGGAGAATTGTTCCGTACAAAAATATTTCCCCGGATGGGCGGACATCAATTCCCGGATCCGGACAATGGCCCCGTCCGTTCCTTTTTCGGCATCAGTCAGAACAACCCTGGCACCGAAAGCGCGAATCATTTTCTGTCGCTCGACGGAGACAGCCCCGCTCATGACAATTTCCACCCGGTAGCCTTTCACGGCCCCGATCATCGCCAGGGCGATGCCGGTATTACCGGAAGTCGCTTCGATAATCGTTTTATCCCTGGTTAAAACACCCTCGGCCTCGGCTTGTTCAATCATCTTGAGCGCGATGCGGTCCTTGATACTCCCGCCCGGATTTATCCCTTCAATCTTGGCATACATCTGCACATTTGGATTCGGGTTGAGACGATTGATCCTTACCATGGGGGTGTTTGATATGGTCTCCAGAATGTTGTCATAGATCATTGCCGCGATACCCCGTTCCCTGATAATCAAACGCCGGCGCCGGCCGAATCCCCGCCCTTATATTATATCAGAACCCAAAGAGCCCCGTCACTCCTGCGAAGCGGGGACGAGGCCCCTTTAGGATAAGCGGGCCGCCCTTGGTCCACCCGGGTCCGCGACCCGGCGGAGTTCCGTGGGCCTGTCCGGAAAACCCGGAGCCGGCGATAAGGACGCCCAGGCCGATGAGCAAGGGCGGCTTGCGGCCGTACACGGCGGACAGCTTCCCGTAAAGGGGCACCGTAACAGCCGGAGTCACCATGCCGGCGGTGAACACCCAGACATAGGTGTTGTGCCCCTGGCCTTATTCCGTCCGTCCCGGCTCGCCCCCTATCCCGGATCCGCGCTTGAGTCGCCGCCTCACCAGGAAAAACACCACCCAGGACAGAAGGAAGATGGCCGCCGCCAACGGCAGACGTTTTTTCACGAGATCCAGAATCGGTTGGGCCTGCCGGCCCAGGACGTGCCCCAGGGAAATGTAGACGCCGGCCCACAGGACGGTGTAGATGGTGTTGAAAAAGAGGAATTGGCCCGGCGAAAGCCGGCTTAAGCCCGCCGCGTATGGTGTCACGTTGGAAACCCAGGGCACGAAGCGTCCCAGGATGATGAAGCCGGCGGCGGAATGGTCCAGCCAGGATCTGGTTTTCTCCAGACGCAAGGGGGTAATTTTGAGGTAGCGGCCCCAGCGTCCGATAAACCGCAGGCCGAAGTGGCGGCCGATAAAAAAGGCCGTCAGCGAACCCGCCGTGAAGCCCAGGAAAACCCCCGCCCCCACCTGGTAAAGCGGCCAGTGACCCCGATTGGCCAGGAACCCGCCCAGGATGAGCAAAGAACCGCCCGGGAAAGGGAACCCCATGGCCTCGACAAACGCGCCCAAAGTCAGACCGGCCACACCCATGGCGACCAGGTACTCAAGGATCTTTTCGTACAACGGCGCCCCCCCGCCCTAGCATGCCCGGAAAACCGCCGACTTTCACCTCCCCGCCGCATAATCGCCGACAGCCTTGGCAAGGTCACCGTAAGCCCCGGGAAGCCGGGTGATGGCACGTGACACAACCTTTCCTGCGGATGATTCCCGCCCAAAGACGCTTGTTGCGAATAAAAGCAAATACTGCACAGCTTATATTTCGCCTATTTTAAGCTTCGTCTCAGCAGGGATTAATGTTTTGCGTTTAGAATGAAATAGCGGCAGAACCTGGCATTCGCCGGAAGGGTGTCACAAGACAATGAGCAGGAAACTGGATGCATTACTTGCGAAGAGCGACTGCGTAACCCGCATGGCCCGGGCCGCTGAAATAAGTTATTGTCCAAATTGCGAACAATTGTCGGTGTTCCATGCAGCTTACAGGGATATGGACGGCTCAACCCGCTCGGTAACCGTGTGCAGCGTATGCGGCGCGAGGGAAACGGCCGAACCGTCCCTCCCGGTCACGGGCGGTCCGCCCGGATCGCGTTATATCGCCGGCCGGTGAATCCGGGCCTACCCAAATATACAGCCACAGGTTGTCGCGGGTCGGTACAGTCTGTCCGTAAAGCAGCCATAGTTCCCGCGCCATCCCCTTCCGCCGCGAAACACCGCATCATTCCCCGTCCCGGGGTACCGGCCCCCGATATCCCGCAGGGCGTCCACCGTGGCACTTCCCGCGGGCGCTTTGACCCGGACCGGCGCAACGTGCGGGTTGATGACCAAAATCTCGCAGTCGAAAACCAACTGTTGTCCCACCAGCATCTCCGGACCGGCCAGGGCGCCAAGCAGCAACCATTCGCGCAGTTTTTCCGCCGTGCCGAGCCGGTTTACCCGGCCGGACTCGAAAACGACCGGCTCAACGCAGTGACGGGCCGGGCTCTCCATGGTCCGGTATTGGGCCTCGCGGCCGATCCCGTCCGTCTGGGCCCGCTGAACCTGCGCCAACTCCCGCTGGAATACCGGTAACGTGCCGCGGCAACCCTGCTCTGAAGACCCCTCGTCGTCGACCTTGCCCCCAAAGGATGTCGACACCGGCCCCGATTTGCTGTAGAATTAGGGGAAACTCCCAAGAGAACGGGGATGGCTTATGCCGCTTATTGGCAACTCACCGGAAGACCGGGATCAGCCCGCTTCCATCCCTATGGTTGCCGGCCAGGAAAAAAGGAGCATCTGGCGCAGATGGTTCCTGCCCGTTTTGGCCTTTATCTACAAACTGAAGTTCCTCCTGTTGTTCGCCAGCGTGCTCATCACCGTGATCGTCTACGGACTGGCCTTTGGCTGGGCCTTCGGGGCCGGAATAGTGCTCTTGATTCTCATCCACGAATCCGGCCACGTAGCGGCGATCAAACGGCGCGGCATGAAGGCTTCCCTACCGGTGCTCATTCCTTTCCTGGGGGCGGTGATCGGCCTTCGCCAGAGACCGCATGACGCCAGGGAGGAAGCCTTTATCGGCATCGCCGGACCCGTATTCGGCATCGCCGCCTCTTTTCTCAGCTGGTGGCTGTTCTTCTTAACCAGGGACAGTCTGTTTCTCGTTCTCGCTTCCCTCGGCTTTTTCATGCATGTATTCAACCTCATGCCGGTAGTCCCGCTGGACGGAGGCCGGACGGTGGCCTTTCTCGGCTGGAAGGCGTGGGTACCGGGACTGGCAGGACTGCTCGTCATCCTGTTCTATAATCCCGTCACCCACGCCGTCACCGTCGATCCCTGGACGATTATCATTCTGGCGTTCATTCTGTACAACTTCCGGGCCAGGCTCATGGAACCGCCGGATCCCCTCTACAACGACATCGGCCGGACGGCCAAGTGGAGTTACGGCTTATTGTGGTTCGGCCTCCTTACCCTTTCCATCTGGGGTTACCTCACCGTTCCCCTGCGCGTGGGGATCTGATGGTCCTGGCGCACTTCGGCAAAAAAATACCGGAGCGCGCCGACAAGGTAAATTACCGCCGACCCCCTCTCCCACCCCACGGCAAATTCAGGGTCAATAACACGGCATGTCTCAGAAACTTGTTGACAGCGGACATGCCCCCGGTTCGGCTCGCGGCGTTCGGCCGGTAGCCGCCAGAACTCATCGTCCCTGTCGCTACGGACGTAACAGCGCCGGGCGATAATGGCGTCGGCACCAGTGTTGCTCCAGAACATGCCCGACAATTTGAGCCGCTGCCCGATCACCGACTTGCAACCACCTTCGACTACGCCGGAAGCCACGCACAAGCCACCTTAGCCCGAAAATCGGCGTATGCCATGCAGGCTATGAGGCCGGATTGATTCCAATAGGGCGTCCAACAATCCGGCTTCAAGAGCATCATGACGATCAGCGGCCCATTTCTTAGCGAGGTCGGTGCCGGGACGGTAGATGACATCGGCGAGGTGACTGAGGTGTTCTTTGGCGTGATATACATCGATGATTTGGATGGCCTCGGTAGCTATCATTGTAGCCAGGTTCCAGATCCACGGAGCCCCGTCACCCGGAAACACCTGCCGCTTCGCCAGAAAGAAGCCGCGCCTGGTGAGTTCGCGGACCACACGTTGGGCGAAGGGAGGCATCTCGCTACAGGTATCGTTCCATGCACAGCTTTCTATGGCTGCAGAGTATGTAGCCGACCCTTTGTCTTTGACCGGGTGGCCTTTACGGTCGCGGGAATCAGCCGTCCAAACTACGCATTCTTTGACTTCCCTGGTTTTGGCAGTCCCGTCGGCTTGTTTGCCGGGGCGTCCGTCCAATTCGTTCGGGCGCATGGGAACGCCTGTTCCATCGACGCCAGCATACATCGTATCACTCGAATTGGGCTGTTCTTCGGCCCAAGCAAGTTCATCGGCCGCCATGGCAACTCCGAGCGTTTTTGGCAGCACGTTCCATAGATTTGGCTGAAAGGGGGAGTCCGGTGAGTGTTGAGAATATTTTGGAGCCTTTCATGAAGGGTTCTTCCGCCGCCACCATCCCGACCATCCGTGTAACTACCGGAGACAAAGAGGAATCGCCAAAGCCAAGGGCATAATCTTTGGGGCACCACCCAGTGCCGCAGGAATGGCAATAATAGTACGCGCGGTAAACGGTAATGTCGCCCAAAACGGTGGTTAAGGTCTTGCTACGACGGTCAACGTACCGGGCCGGTGCCCCACAAAAAATGCAGGCCACCTTGTTCGCGACCTCTTTATTTGGCACCAGTGGGCCGCTAAATGAACACTTTATTTCCCAACCGCCAGGTCTAATACCTCCGCCTTTCAGGCGGACAGCTTTAGCATCTGCTCCTCTGACCCCCGTTTGAAAACGGGGGTTTTGGGGGGCGGAAGAATTCTCAACTACCCCCGACT
>JAJYZD010000297.1 GCA_021800315.1 Bacillota bacterium
GCATTTCCGCGATACCGGCGACCAGGTTGCCAAAGCCGTTCGGGACCAGTTTTCTCCACTCAGCCAGTTCGTGCCGGCTTCCGGCCAAAATCCGGTCCAGCGCCTGGTTGAGCGCATCAACGACCGGCTTGTTGGGAACCGATCTATCCAGGGTCGGGTATTTACCGGCGATAAAAAACCCCTGGCCATGTTCGGCACGCTTCATGAACTCCCGAACCAGCCGGGTCTTGCCGACACCTGCCTCGCCGGCAATGAGCAGCACCTGGCCCGGTCCCCGGCCGGCCTTTTCCATGGCCGCGCTCAGCAAACCGATTTCCCGTTCTTTGCCTATAAACTCATCCGTAACTTTCAATTGGGCCGGGATATCCCACCGTCCCAAGACGAAGGGGTCGACCCGCCCTCTTTGCTCCCACTGGGCCAGGCACTCCCGTAAATCGTTTTTTACCCCAACGGCGCTTTGATATCGGCTTCCCGGGTCCCTGGCCAGGCATTTCATGATGATACCGGAAATACCGGGCGGTATGGTGCCCCTCAGTTCGTGCGGGGGCTTGATCTCCCGGGCCATAAGGGTGTGAAACCATTCCAGCGGATCCTGGCCTGACACGGGCAAACAGCCCGTGGTAATTTCATAGAAAACCACACCGAGGGCGTAAATGTCCGAGCGACAGTCAACCGGGCGGTTCACCCGCCCGGTTTGCGCCGGAGCGGAATAAAAAGAAACCGGGGAGGAATCCGCCACGTCTCCACCGGCTTTGACGGCGTGGCTGAAATCGAAAATCTGCAGCGAGTTTCGTTGCGGGTTTACCAATAAAATGTCCGTATTAAGGCCGCAGTGAACCATACCGTTTCGGTGCAGCCGGGATATTTTGGCGGCCAGTTGCGCCGCCAGCGGCAAAAACTCCCCGACGGGCAGTACCCGGGAACCCAGATACCGGCGCAAGGGCACCATGTCGTGCATATCCGCCGCCAAAACGGTGGTACGGCCGGAAGGAATTTCCGTGAAGACGAGTTCTTCCTCCGCATCCACTAGGCGGATGATTTCCAACTCCCGCCGCATTGCGGCGTCCGAAGGTGCTTCTCTTGACGCCACCTTGAGCAGTACCGGCTTCAGAGTGGCATTATTTATAGCCCGGTAGGTGGTATTACACTGTCCTTTGTAGATTATTTCCTGAACATTGAATCCCGGAATAGCAGACATGAACTCACCTATCCGTCAGATCATGAATTCTTTTCGGTAAACTGCCCCGCAAGGCAAGCGATCGCCTTGACCCTGTCATTGGTGCCTATCTTATTGTAGATAACACTGATATAGTTTTTAATCGTTCCCTCTGTCAAGTACAGGTGTTCGGCAATCTGCCGGTTGCTCAACCCATTAAGCATCAGGGATGCCACTTCCCGTTCACGCGAAGAAAAGGTCTGGTCCTTCCGCTCCGGCTTATTATTTCCGCGGTCCCCCTCCGCCGGCGATTTCGCCAACCTGGCAGCCAACTTACCCGCTACCCTGGCCGGCAGGAGCAATTGGCCCCTGGCCGCGGTCCTTATCACTTCAAGTAACTGGTCAACCTGGATATCCTTCAAAAAATAGCCGTCCGCCCCGCCGGCCAGGGCATTGACAACATAGTCCTCGTCATCGAAAGTGGTCAGCATGATGACCCTCGTCTGGGGAAACTTTTCCTTAATTATTTTGACACATTCCACCCCGTTGATTTCAGGCATTCTAATGTCAAGCAAAACCACGTCCGGCAAGAACCGCCGCACCATTTCCAAGGCTTCACGCCCATGGCCGGCGGTTCCTATCACGTCCATATCTTCTTCCAGTTCGAGTATGGTTTTCAAGCCATCGCGCATCAGGGGCTGGTCATCGGCAACCAGGATCTTGATCATAATTTAGATCACCTTACCGCTCATATAGTGACCGTCCGGAAGCGGTTACCTTCTTCGGTCCCGACCCGCGGACAGCTACGGGACACCGGTCCGCCGCCAAAAGCCTTGGGCGTCGGGACGCGCCAACCGGGCTATGGCCAAACCGCCCGCCAGAGCCGGGGAACCTCCGTCCCGGCGGCGATCCTCAATTCCCTTTGCGGCCAGCGTTACGGCGCCTGTCACGCGCAACCCGGCTGAAATCAGTACGAACCCCCCCCAGTGCCTACATTTTCTATTCTTTCGACAATTCCTTGCGTCAGATGTCTAAAAAAAGAGGTAATCGCCCGCTTGCAACACCGGCGGTTTCCGGAATATGCCCGTCACCGTGCTAACCATATACGACAGTATCACCGCTATTCCCGCCGTTGGCGGGGCGCAGGGCACCGGGGAGGTACGGGGCCGGCCGCAATAGTCGGGAGACGGCAGGAACAGGCCGGGCGGTAGAGAAGTTGTAGGGACGCGGGGGTAGGAGAATTATGGACAAAATTCAGCTGATCGCCACGTCCACCTTCGGCCTGGAGGCGGTGGTGGCCCGGGAAGTGACCGAACTTGGTTATACCGACACGGCGGTGGAAAACGGCAGGGTGACCTTCGCCGCCGGGATGGAAGGCTTGTGCCGTTCCAACCTGTGGTTGCGGGCGGCGGACCGGGTCCTCCTCAAGATGGGGGAATTCCGGGCGGAGAGTTTCCGGGAACTCTTTGAGGGGACCTTCGCCCTTCCCTGGGCGGAATGGATACCCGCCGACGGCGCCTTCCCCGTGGCGGGCAAGTCGGTCAACTCCAGGCTGTTCAGCGTGCCGGACTGCCAGGCTATAGTGAAGAAAGCCATCGTGGAGAAGATGAAAACCCGCTATAAAAAGGACTGGTTTGCGGAAACCGGACCCCGGTACCGGGTGCAGGTGGCCCTGCTCAAGGATATGGCCACCCTGGCCATCGATACCAGCGGCGCCGGGTTGCACAAGCGGGGTTACCGGAAGCTTAACTGCGAGGCGCCGTTAAAGGAAACCCTGGCGGCGGCTATGGTCCTTTTGAGCCGCTGGCACCCGGACCGGGCCCTCGTCGACCCTTTTTGCGGGTCGGGCACCATTCCCCTGGAGGCGGGCCTGATCGGCCTGAACCTGGCGCCGGGGCTGAAGCGGAGCTTCGACGCCGAAGGATGGCCGGCGGTTCCCCGGGAACTGTGGACCAGGGCCAGGGAGGAGGCCCTGGACCTGGTGAGCCGGGACAAGAGCCTGCACGTACACGGGTACGTAGCAGCTGCAGGATTGGGTGGACATACAGGGATAATGGCGGCCACAGGCTGACCACGAGTTTCCCGGCGTCCGTGGCTTTTCTGGCATTGAAATCAAGTCAAAATATTGGCATGTCTCATTGGGGCGCAAAAATTAGTTGACACGTCTGCGCATGTCAGATCGCGACCTCAGCCTGGAGGGGTTCCACCCCTTCCCGAACTTTCGGGACTTCCGTATTTGGCACCACCTGAACAGGCCCCCGGCCTAGTGGGTCCATCCGCTCTCGCTGGCCGGGCCCGTCAACATATTTCTGAGACATGCCAAAATATTTTTCCCAAAATACCCTGCCTGCCCTTGACATATTGTTTACGCCAGGTGTATAATATCATATGAATAGTCCGTCAGTGCTTTCAATTGCAACGCGCATGGTGGTAAGAGTCGGCGCCAATTCCCTGAGTCCGGGATAGATATTTTTCCTGAAAGAACTTAATGTATTGGTGAGGGCGGCTAAAGATCAGGTCTACTATCCTTCCCGTCGGCCATCTGAAGGTCGACACCATTCCAGGATCGTCGATAGGTGAACGGGTCTGCGGAGTGCAGTCGGTCCAACCCGGTAAAGGCTAAGAAAGGAGGTGTTAGCCATGCAGACCACCTACCGGACGGTGATCAGCACGGAGTGCCGGACAGCATATGAATATTTCGATGAAATGGGCCGGTTATTCGGGACGTTGGAGCGGCGTTTGTTCGTTGACTGGCACGTGCTTGGCCGTAGCCGGTCGGAAC
>JAJYZD010000298.1 GCA_021800315.1 Bacillota bacterium
GCTGGAGGCGTGGATCCGTACGATGTCCTCCTCGGGCACCGCCAAAAGGCCCAGCGGGTAATGGTCCCGGATGTCGGCGGCCTCGGTGAAGGGCAGCCGGGCCAGGTCTGAAAGCCGAAGGACGTCCCCCGGCACCACCCCGGCCTCCTGGAACCGGCGCCGGTAGAAGGCCGAATGGTCGTAGGCGTGGCGTACCGTCCAACCCAGTCCCTTTTCCTGCACGGCCAGCATCTCGTCCCGGGAAAGGTCTACCACTTCCTCGTAAGTCAACACGGATCACCTCATCTTAATTTGTATTTATCAACCGACTGGTTATAAGATTCGGTTTGAAAGCACGGTTTTCCTTTCCCGTTCCCCTTACCGAACGGCCTCAGGTTCCCAGAATGTTGCGCCCGGCGAAGTTGCGCAGGATCTCATGGGTGCCGCCGCCGTAGAGCAGGAAGCGGGCGTCGCGAAAGAAACGCACGGCGTCGTACTCTTCGGCGAAGCCATAGGCGCCCATGATACGGGTGGTTTCATCGACGATAAAAAGGCAGGCCTCGACGGCGGTAACCTTGGCCAGGGCGGCGCCGGTCCGGGCGTCCCGCCCGTTGTCCTTGAGCCAGGCCGCCTTGTGCACCATCAGCCTCGCCGCTGAAAGCCGCGCGGCCATGTCCGCCGCCTTGGCCCGGATCAACTGGTTTTTGCCGATGGGCCCGCCGAAGGCCACCCGCTCCCGGGCGTAGCGCACGGCATCCCGGAAGGCGGCCTCCGCCACGCCGCAGGCCATGGCGCCGGTCATGATCCGGATCTGGTCCAAAAGTCCCTCCAGGGCGACCAAGGCGCTGCCTTCCCCGCCCAGCAGGTTTTCGGCCGGAACGCTCACGTTGTCCAGAACCAGTTCGCCGGTCACCGTCCCCCGGCAGCCCATCTTGGGTATGTTCTGCCCGGCCGAAAAACCGGGCGTGCCCTTTTCGACCAGGAAAAAACTGAGTCCGGCCAGGCCTTTTTCCGGACCGGTCCGGGCCAGCACGCAGGCGAAGTCGGCCAGCGGCCCGTTGGTGATCCAGGTCTTTTTGCCGTTTAAGATCCAGCGGCCGTCTTCCCGCCGGGCCCTGGTCTGCGTACCGCCCAGATCGGAACCCGACTGCTCCTCGGTAAAGCAGATGGTGGCGATTTTCCCGCCCCGGATGGCCGGTAAAAAACAACGTTCCCTCAACTCCGGCCCGCCGAAACGCCAAACCAGGTCGGTCCCCATCAGCATGTTCATGATCACGCTCTGGGCAAACCCCACCGATCCCCTGGTTATTTCCTCGTAAAACAGGGCGCAGGTGAGGTTGTCCGCGTCCATGCCCCCCACGCTTTCCGGGTAGCGCAGGCCCAGGTAGCCCAGGCCGGCGACCTTCTCCCAGAGGTCGCGGGGAAACTCGTCCTTCTGATCGATCTCCCGGGCCCGGGGCACGACCAGATCGTCGACCAGCCGGACGACGTTTTGCCTGAAGAATTCCTGTTCCCCGGTCAGCGCGAAATCCACGCCGCCACCCCCTCCCCGGCCCGCTGCCGGCGCAGTGCCTCCGTGGCCTCCCGGTCCAGCGCCCCGGTGGCCGGGTCGACGACCACCCCGTAGTCTTCATACGCCTTCTCCCGGGAGACGACCCCGTTCCTGACGTCCTTGTGCACTTTTTCCGCCGGCCGCGCCAGGGGGTCGCCATACCCGCCGCCGCCGCCGGCCCGCTGCCACCAGACGGTGCCCGCGGGAACGCCGGGCAGCAGTTCCTTGCTGGCCGGCCGGTGCACCCGCCCGTCCGGCAAACGCAGTTCGATCCGGTTCAAAGCCCCTTCCCGGCCCCCGAACAGGCCGAAGGCCGGCTCCACGTCCCCGTCCCCGAAGGTCACGCAGGTCATCCCTTCCCCGGTCAGCTCCAGTTCCGTTTCGATGCCCAGACCGCCACGCCAGCACCCGGCCCCCGCCGAGTCGGGCAGGTATTCGTGCCGCCGGACCAGGTGGGGCACCTGCTGTTCCATCATCTCGTAGTCCTGGTCGAGGACCCCGCCCGAGGCGTCGATCATGCCGATGTGGTCGTAGCCGTCGCAGCCCCGGGTACCGCCGGAGCCGCCCTTCATACCGAGGAACAGGATGTCGACGTAGGGAGATTGCCGGCGGGGATCACGGCCGGTGACCAGACCGCACAGGAGCTGGTTCCAGCCGGCGGTGACCCGCTCCGGAACAGCCGGGGCCAGCGCCCGGATAATGGCGTCGGCCGTAGCCGGGCACAGGTGGTTGCCGAAAGTGGTGGCGGCGGGAAAAGCGGCGTTCAAAATGGTTCCCTGCGGAATGACGATCGACAGCGGCCGCACGATGCCGTCGTTGTGCGGGATGTCGGGATTGACCATCTGCAGAAAGGTCAGGAACACGGCCGAGGCGCTGGAAGTGTAGGTTCCGTTGACGAAGCCGCAGGTCTGCGGGTCGGTGCCGGTAAAGTCGAAAGCCACGGCCTCGTCCTCCACCGTCACCGCCACCCGGATGCGGTGGGTGGATCCGGGATGGTGCCCGTCGTAATGCACGGTGGCTTCCCCGTGGTAGACTCCGTTGGGAATGCCCCGAATCTCGGCCCGCATCATCTTTTCGGTGGAGTCGAACAGGTATTCCTTGTGGGCCTCGAAAACCTCGCCCCCGTAGCGGTCGACCAGTTCGACCAGGCGCCGTTCCCCGATCGTGCAGCCGCCGATCTGGGCCTTCATGTCCTCGGCCACCAAGCCGTAACGGATGTTGGCGAAGATGAGGTCCCAGACATCCTTGCGCAGCCGGCCCTTCTCGTAGACCTTGACCGGGGGGATGCGCAGGGCCTCCTGCCAGACTTCGGTGGCGTTGGGGTTGTAACCGCCGGCCACCGCCCCCCCGATGTCGGCCTGGTGGCCTTTGCAGGCCGCCCAGCCCACCAGCCGGTCGCGGTGAAAGACCGGCTTGTAGACGGCCACGTCGTTGTTCTGGTTGCCCAGGGAAAACACGTCGTTGTGGAAGATAACGTCGCCGGGGTGGATATCCCCGTCGAAGTAACGGACGATGTATTCACACACCGGCCCCAGGGAAAAGGAGAGGATGGGCAGGTTTTCGGTCTGTTCCAGCATCCTGCCCGCGGCGTCGTAGATGCCGGTGACGAAGTCCTTGGCCTCGCACAGGATCGGCGACCGGGTGGTCCGGGTAAGCGCGATGCTCATCTCCTGGGTGATTGATTTGAAGCGCCGCTGCAATACCGAAACCAGGATCTTGTCGATGTCCCGTGCCTTCATAGGGCAAACCTCCCCGCCCACTTTTCGCCGGCGTCCCGGTGCAGCAGGATGAAACTGCCCAGGCGGTCCACCGTAAGCGAGTATTCCGGTGTAACGAAGATGGACGTGTTGACCTGTTCGATGACGGCCGGGCCCTGGATCCGGTTGCCGCGGCGCAACTTCGCCCCGTCGAAGACCCCAACATCTTCAAAGGCCCCGGTCTCGCGTAAGAAAACCGGCCGGTGGCGTTTGTAGGCGGGCGAGGGATCCGGCCCGCCGTAGGCCGGCGTAGGAAATCGGGGCTTTTCGGTCCGACCGGTGCAGGTCAGGCGCAGATTGATCACCTCCACCGGTGTTCGGTCGTTTTCCAAGGAATAGCCGTAAAGCTCGTTGTGCCTGGCATGGAAGCGACTGACGATCTCGTCGAGGCGCCCCGCGTAGACGTCGGCGGCCGGCACCTCCACGCCGACCTCGTGGTACTGCTTGACGTAGCGCAGGTCCAGCACGTGGCGGTAGACCACCCGCTCCGGCCCAACGTGTTCGGCCGCCAGGTACCGGAGTCCCTCCTCCTCCATGGCCCGGAACAGGCCGGATAAAACGGCCGGGTCGGCCTCCCGCAGAAGCACCGGGCAGGTCCGCACGAAGTCGTGTTTCAAGTCCGACATGAGCATGCCGGCGG
>JAJYZD010000299.1 GCA_021800315.1 Bacillota bacterium
CGCCCCGGCCGGCATACCGGGGCCGGCGGCGCTGTCGCAGACCGTCAGGGTCACCGTGGATGTTCCGGAGTTTACTTGACGGTCCTGTCCCTACAGGCGCATTCGCCCAACGCCGATCCCGCCCGCACGGGAATTGTAAGATCGCCGTCCAGCCTTGATTCTACCGGTTTTTCCGGCCCCCTACTTGTGGCGGCCAAGGATTGGTGGTATAATAAGTGTCGTGCGGGTGTAGCTCAATGGTAGAGCACTGGCCTTCCAAGCCTGGTACGTGGGTTCGATTCCCATCACCCGCTCCATCTTTTCTCCCAGTAGCTCAGCCGGATAGAGCAACGGCCTTCTAAGCCGTGGGTCGGGGGTTCGAATCCCTCCTGGGAGGCCATCAACGAGGAAACGGCCCGCTTGCCTTCGTGGTTGGCCGGCCGTTTACCGTCAAAAGGATCTGGTGGGTCAAGGCCGCGGTTAAAACACTCCTCCGGAGCCGGAGGAGCCCGCAAGAGCCGGATCAGGCGGCGCTAATCGCAAAAATATTCTTCTTCGGTGTTCCAACTGCCGCAAAACGGGCAGTGGCCCGAACCCCTGAATTTATGGTGACAATCCCGGCAGTGGAACCAAAGGTCCATCCCCATCCCGACCGTCTCCCCAACTAACTTTTCCTGGCCATGCGAAAACTTCGGCCGGCTTGCGGTCAACTTGTCAAGCAAGGTTGGCTATGACCGGCATTTCTTCCTGTCGCGAAATCCTTCCACGATCCAGACGTACATGCGAAGGGATCCGTCCTTGCCTTCAGTGGTTTGGGCGACCGCATACATAGCGATATTGTAACAATTATTGGGCGGCACCGCAAGACATAATATGTAACCAACGGCTGATTGTGACAGTTCGTAGCGCTGCTTTTCCGTTGCGGAAGCTGTTGTCAGCGTCCTACGGCATGACCCGCGTTTTCCAGGGCCTCTTTTAACTTGCGGTAAGTGGTGTCGAGGGATTCGGATATCACCTTGACGTCCCCCAGCACCGGCATGAAGCTGGTGTCACCGTTCCAGCGGGGGACGATGTGGATGTGAAAGTGGCCCGGTATGCCCGCCCCGGCCGCGCGACCGAGATTGGCGCCGACGTTGAATCCCTCCGGGTTGAAGGATCGCAGGGCCCCCAGCATCTTCCTGGTGGTCAGCATGATTTCCAGCATCTCCTGTTCGTCCAGGGCGTCCAGGTCCCCGGCGTGCCGGTTGGGGGCGACGAGCAGGTGTCCGTTGTTGTACGGATAGAGGTTGAGCATGACGAAGCACCTCTCGGCACGGTAGAGGACGTAATTCTTTTCGTCCTCGGCCGAGTTCACCTTGCTGCAGAACACGCACTGCCCCTTTTGCGGGACTGATATGTAGACGGTTCGCCACGGTGCCCAGATCTGATCCACTAAAAATCCTCCCTTCGGTGAACGCAGTTCCATTATAGCGGGGGCGGCGGGGCCTGGCAAGCCGGACGGAGTCCCGGAGTTCCCTTGACAGTCGCCGCTCAATTTGCTAACATTAAGAGCAGGGACCGGAGTGATAACGAGGGGCTGGCCGGGGAATAGTAATAACGTGGTGGATGTAGCTCAGTTGGTTAGAGCACCAGATTGTGGATCTGGGGGTCGTGGGTTCAAGTCCCATCTTCCACCCCACTTTTTTCTTGGGGCGTAGCCAAGCGGTAAGGCAGCGGTCTTTGGAACCGCCATTCGTTGGTTCGAATCCAGCCGCCCCAGCCAGTCTTTCGTGGGCCATTAGCTCAGTCGGTAGAGCACCTGACTTTTAATCAGGGTGTCGGTGGTTCGAGTCCACCATGGCTCACCAGTAGAATCAAGGGCTCCCGGGTTTTCCGGGAGCCTTAAAAATTGCCATTGACACACTTTTGACACCACTGCCGCATTGATATCATAGTTTGGGGCTCCGCTTGGAGTTTCGGAGGATGTCCGGGAACTTCCGAAGGAGGCGCAGACGCGCGGGCTGGGCCGGCTGGGTAACTCCTTCGATCGGCAGGATCCGGTCGAACCGCTTATCAGCCTTTTTCTTCATTCGATCCAGGACGTGGACGTAGATGTTGGCCGTAGTTGAGATGGAGGTATGGCGTAAAAGTTCCTGGACGACTTTTAACTCCTCGCCGTCCTCGATCAGCAATGTCGCGCAGGTGTGCCGTAGCGCGTGCAGCTTGCGGTACGGTATCTTGGCCGCCTTTAACAACGCCCTGTACTGCCGATTGACATTTCGGGGCCAGAGCCGGCGGCCGTCTGGTGTGCAGAAGATCAGGTCCTCGTCTTGGTATTTGTCGCCGAAAAAGGCCCGCTCTTTATCCTGGGCGGCCCGGTGCGCGTCCAGGACGGCCAGGGTGCCATGGGAAAGGGGAATTGTCCCTTTTGATTTCTTCGTCTTGGGCGGCGCGAATTCCAGGGCGTATTTCGTGCGGCTGCCTTCCGGTTGCAGGATCTGCAGTAGCTGGCGTTGGACGCGGATCTGCATGGCTTTTCGGTCGATGTCCTTCCACTGGAAGCCCAGAAGTTCGCCGCGGCGCACGCCGCTCCTGAGATCCAGGTAGTAGGCCGCAAACTGCCGGTTATCTTTGGCCTTGTTCAAAAAGGCAATCGCCTCTTCCCGGGTAAACGGCACAACCTCCTCCGCATTCTTCTCTGGCAGTTCCAGTCCCGCGGCAGGATTGCGGCCTATCAGGCCGTCCAGCCAGGCCCTCTTCAGGGAGGACCTGAGGATAATCGCGGCGATCTCCACCGACCTGGGCGATAGGCCACCATTACCGTCAACGTGCCCTTTTTCATGTAGATCGTTGATCAATTTCTGAAGCTCCGGGCGCTGTATTTTGCGCAGCAACTTGTTCCCGATAACCGGCTTGAGGTGTTGTGTGATCATGTAATCGTAGTTTTCGCGGGTGCTACGGCGCAGCTTAAGTTTGCCAGCCAACCAGCGATCAAGCCACCCTCCGGTCGTGATCTTATCAGGCGCCACGTAGGTGCCGGCATGGATCTCGCTTAAGGTCTTCGCCAGCTTCTCTGCAACCTCCGCCCGGGTCTTGCCGTATATGTACTCCCGCTTCGGCTTCCCCGTCTTTGGGCTCCAGCCTGCTGGTACCTCAGCCACCCACCGGCCGTCGTTCCGTTTATCTATGCTGCCCTCGCCGTTTCCCCGCCGTGACTTTTTCCGTCGGGGCTTTCCTTCCTCTGTGCCCGCCAAGGACTACCCTCCCTAAACCCAAAGCCCCCAACTTATATAACTTATCTTTTGCAGAAACGCTGGAACAAAGAATACTTTGTCTGGCGAAAGTTGCGAGGGCGCGTTGATGTCCCTTAGTATCATGGTCTGCCATTATATAGGAAGCGTATGGACTGGTTAGGCAGTAACATTGGTTCACAGGCACTCGGTGTATTATGGTCCGCCGTTCAATCGGCGGGATCTTGTGGTGCACAGTGAGCGATGTCTTCTTAATGCCCTGGGGGCGCCGAGGTAAAAGATTAATGTGCTAGAGCTATGATATCTTCAAAAAATTGATGCGGAAATGTGCTTCCGGGACCCCTCTGGGAAGGCCTATTCTTCAATCCTCGGGAAAGCCGTCAATAGGGCAACGAGCGGGTGGCTTGGCCAGCGCCGCCTGGCGTCATCAGACAGTATTTCCTTATTTACCCTCGAAGATAGTTCCAGTTGAGCATTGCCAGCCACGTATTCGAAACGATGTCTAAGATCTCGGCCCAGCGGCTTTACCAAGATTGAATTATCATCAACTGCGGCCCCACATAATTACCTGGGAACAAGTGGCCGGCCCGGCCAAGGTTCAAGGGGATGTCTGAGAAATTCCTGATAGCCCCGACCTGATCTGGAGTGGGAGCCCTTATTTTCAAAACGACAGGTCTAATACCTTCGCCTTTTTAGGCGAACAGCTTTA
>JAJYZD010000047.1 GCA_021800315.1 Bacillota bacterium
CCCATTGATCAAGCGCAAAAAAAAAGAGGCCGTCAACTGGCCCCCGTTCTACTGAGCGCAGGGTACCACTTTGGTGTATTTTCCAGTGAGCGAATCCACTTAGAATGGGGGCATGACGATGGGTGCCCAGGAAGAGATCACGTCTGGTTTGTCGCAGCAAGCGAGTGCGGAGGACGAGCAGCTCAAAGGACCAGTCGGATGGTACATCATGCAGGCGATCAGCGGACTTGAGCAAAGCCTCAGATCCGACCGTGAGTATGTCCGGAACCGGCTTGATTCCTTGAGCCAGGACATTAAAACCGGCGATGTCGCTCTTGGGCAGCAGATCGGCGGTGTCCGTCAAGACATGAAGGCCGAGATCGGCGGTGTTCGTCAGGAAATGAAGGCCGGGGACGAAGCACTCGCCCGACAGATTTCCGACCTGCGCAAAGATACCCACGATGATCTTGTTCGTATGGATAACAAGATCGAGGGGTTGCGCAAGGAAGTCAAGGAAAACGTCGAGGGATTGCGCAACGACATCAAGGACCTTCAGAAGTCTTCAACACGGACTCTGATAACGACAGCCATAGCTGCATTGGGGATCATAGCAACCCTTGTGGCTCTCACCAATCACCTAAAATAACGACACACCAAGGGGGGAGTACTGACAACCTCCCACGGCCGAAGCCGTGGGAGGTTGTCAGAGTAACTTTATGTTGGCGTTTTTTCCTAATAAGATCATCCTTCTTGCATTTGGCGTTCAGCCAGGGCATGTCTCATTTTTACCCGAAAATTAGTCGACAGACCGGGCATAAGAACGCGACTTCAACCCGAGGGTGTCTGCCTCTTGCTGGAATTCTGGAGTTTCTGGTTCCTGTCCCCGATGGGTGTACCCGCTCTCATCGGTCAGACTCGTCAACGAGTACCTTTCATATGTACACCTCCCGAAAAGCCTTACAGAATAAGGTTTCTATCGTTTCGCAAGTTTTACCTTAAAAAAATTTTACATTATATTTATCCTCACTTTTCCAGTACTGTTTATTCAAGGATTGGGGCTAAAGCCACTTTATGGTAATCTGTCTGCAGGAGTTGTTGCAGTGCTAATAAGGTACAAAAACAGGAAGAGAGGCGAGGTCCATGTCATCAAGTTACGAATTCTCCGAGTGGGTAAAAGCTGAAGCTTGGGACCGGGCAGGCGGAAGATGTGAGAAGTGTGGTCGAAAGTTAGTTAGGGGTAACCGTCACTTCCACCATATGAGGCAAAGCCATGGTGGAGAACTAAGCAATTGCCAGGTATTGTGCAAAGAATGTCATTATGAAACACGTTCCTACGGTCGGCCTTACAATTAAACCTGTTAACATGATGTAATCAGCAAAGAATAGGGCCGCAGAGGATTCTGTTTGGAAAGAAAAGCATCTTTTGCGTTGCCTAAAAACGTATAAAAACAGTCGAATAACGAGCTCTGTGTCACGGTAACCGACACATCGACATTCATGGGTCCATTTTGACCCTGTGTATTTCCATTATAGAGATCATTCGCTACCGGCCGCGCCTCTTTCGGTCCTGGGCCGGGGTTGGGGGCGGGGTCGTGGTCGAACGTTGCGGCGAGTTCCAACCACAGTCCGTCACGCCCCTGGACCTGGTGGAGTACGCGACACTGGCTCCAGGAGAAACGAAGGTCTCCCGCCACAGTCAACCGGATTTTGACTATCCTGCGGTTTTCTTTGCCTGGCTGGAAGAGACGGGCCAGGTCAAGAACAATCCCACCAAGGGAATCGGTCGCCGTCAACGAGGAACTGGCACCGAAGTGGCTGACCAGGCGGGAACCGATACCACTACTAAATGCTCATCTTAATAGACCAAAGGATGCACGCGGAATGCTACTAGTATAACAAATAAAATGAAGTAAAGTCTTTGCCCCAACAATGACATTGTCATAATTGCTAAAAATGGCTCTAAGCTCAGCCTCATTACAAGGCTTTTTGTTTAAATCATATTCCATGAGCACAAAATCCATAAAACGCAATATATCAAAAAAGTATGACGGTTTTCTGGTTATTCGTAGTATCAAATCAGAAAATGCGTCAAAGTAACTAGGGGGTGCCAAATTAATTGTCGGCATTATAAGTGGTACTTTAAGATCAGGAACTTGATCTTTAATGGCGATATATGCGTACCTAATTGCCGCATTCATTATGTCAGCTCTGGTTTTATTTGATATTCCCCCTGAAGATAGTCCTTCGGATATCGCGTGCTTCTTTTCGCTATCCAAAAAATAGTAAATTTCTTTGGAGATATTTAGAACGCATAGGGAAAACATGACAATAAGTTCAAAGGTAGCCCACTTGATTGCATTCGACTGTTCCTCGGATATGGGGATTGAATGACTTCCCAGGAAAAGATGCCCCTGGCCGCGGTGCTTTCCTCGTTTTGGAACGGCCGCCGGGCCTGGAAAGCGCCCGGCCAGCCCGAGGGCCGGGCGCTACGCTCAGGGAAAGACCACCCGGTCAGGAACCGGCGGACAGGTTGACCGGAGGCTCGTCGGTGACATATACCTGTTTCAAGGCCGGCAGCCAGTTGACCTGGAAACCGAAGGCCGTGGCCACCCAGCGGGCCGGCAGCACGGTGCGGCCCGGCGGCATTATTTGCGGGCTGGCGTCCATGGACAGGGCCTGGCCGTCGACCACCAGCACAGGGGAGCCGATGGTCAGCAGGACGACGGTGCCGGGCCTGGTCAGTGCCACGGTCTGGTTGGCGGAGTCCCAGGTCACGGCGGCGCCCAGGGCCTGGGCCAGGTAGCGCACCGGCACGTAGGTGCGGTTGGAGGCGGGATCCACAAACGGGGCCAGGTCCATGGCCAGGCTTTGGCCGTTGACGGAGGCGGTGGTGCTTCCGATGGTGAATATGGCGGTGCGGTAGGCGGGGTCGGCTCCGGCCGGCCGGACCGGGGCCAGGGTCAGGAGCAGGGCCAGCAGGGCGGTCAGGACTCGCCGCATGATATAACGGTATCCCCTTTCCGGGGACGGTCCGCATAACGCAGGACTGTCCGCCTCGGCGTCAAATATGTATAGGGAGTAAGCATTTCCGGGGCGGGGTGATGAAGGGGGATGACCAAGGGACCTGGCAATTCCAGGCTTGTCCTCACTCTGGCCGCTTCCTTGCTGTTCTCCCTAAGTCTAATCTACTTCAGCGGGTTCGATCTTGTCAACCCCGTACCGGTATCCTGGCCGGCCGTCCATGCCACCGGGAAAAGCGGTCCGCAGGGCTACCGGCGGCTGCTCCGGCAATATCCATCCATTCTTACTCCCGCCAGGCTGCGACGCCTTCTCGGCCTGGAAGGGCGCTACCGGCTTACCCACGAGGGCCGGGGCGACACAATAGCCCTGGTGGAGGAGCCTTCCCGCCTGGACATGACCGGCATCGACGCTTTCGACCACCGGTTCGGCCTGCCGCCGCCGGTCATTTCGACGGAATATTCCCGGAGCGCGGGGCAAGCCAGTGCCGAAGAAACCCTGGACATCGAATGGGTGCACGCCGTCGCTCCCGAAGCCCGGATAGCCGTGATCACCCTGCCGGACACCGGTTGGCCCGGCATGCCGCCGTCCCTGCCCTGGCTCACGGTGGCGCGCGACTTGGCGCGCCTGAAACCGGACGTGGCTTCCACCAGCGTCATCTACAACGGCTGGGAGGCTACCGCGGCCCTCCGCCAATTCTCCCTCGCGGGCGCGGATTCGCTTTTTTCCGGCCCCTTGTTCGCAGCTGCCGGCGACAGCGGCCCGGCCGCCACCTTTCCGGGCATGCTGCCCGGAGTTATCGCCGTCGGGGGTGTGAGCCTCCCCGGCAGCGGCGGTCTGCACGCCCCGCGGCCCTGGCCGGGCACGGCCGGCGGGTGGGACTGGCTGTCTTTTCCCAAGCCGTCCTATCAGGAGGGGGTCGGTCGGTCAACCTGGCGCACCACGCCCGACGTGGCGTTTGTGGCCGGTTTCCCCGGCTACGCGATCAATATCGGCGGCGTTTGGACGGCCGCTACGGGCGCCAGCTTCGCCGCCCCTATCCTGGCGGCCCTGTGGGCCGCCCAGATGCCGGCCAACCTGACGGGGGACCAGGCCGTCGCCCTCCTCTACCGCTACCGGGGGGTGCCGGGTGTCTTCACCAACCCCGGCCCAGGGGCCTGGAGCCGGTCGGCCGGGCTGGGTGTGCCCGATTTCCGCCGTCTGGCGGCGCTGGCGCAAGTTCCGGTGGCCGCGTGGCCGCCCACCCGGTACAGGGGGGCCCTCTATGTCTTTCTGACCATGGTTTTGTCCGTCCTGGTGATCATGGCCGCCGGCCTGTCCGGCGGCGCCAAAGGGGCAAAGGCCTTGGTCTGCGGCGCGATCATTGTCGCGGGCTGGTTTTCCGTGGGACCGTTCAGTTCCCTGTTCACCTCGGCGGACCCGCTCTCCCGGGTCCTGCATTACCCATGGGCGGCCGTGCTGGTCTCGGTCCTGTACGCCGGCGCCCTGACGGCGGCTCCGGTCCTGGTATCCTTCTCCGGTCTGCCGGTCCGCCTGAATGACTGGTTGCACCGGGGTTCCAGGGATCGGGAACAATAAACCGGGGGCCTTTACGCGTCGAGGTCTTTGGCCCGGCGGGCGCTTTCCTTGGCCCGGTACATATCCATGTCGGCCCGGCCGACCAGTTCTTCGATGCCGGGTTCGGGGTCGGCGCCGGTGGCCACGCCGATGGAGATGCTGAGGAGGACTTCGTCCCGGCGGTTTATGGCCGCGGCTGCTTTCAGGATGTCCTCTTTGCGGGCCAACGCCGCCTTGATGCCGGTCCGCGGCAGCACCACGGCGAATTCGTCGCCGCCGATGCGGGCGACCACGTCGCCCTCGCGGAAGGGGGAGCGGATGGCCTCCGCCGCCTTTTTGAGCACCAGGTCCCCCCGGGCGTGGCCGTAGCTGTCGTTGACCAGCTTCAAACCGTCCACGTCGATAAGGAGGACGCTGACCGGCCACTGGCGGGGGTTGCGGAAACGGACCAGTTCCTCTTCGAAATACTGCCGGTTGTAAAGTCCGGTAAGGGCGTCCCGGAGGGTCTGCTCCTTCAGTTGGCCGCAGAACTCGCTCAAATGCTCGTTCATCCTGACGGCGACCGCGAGCCGGTCCCGCAGGCTCAGGTCTTCCCAGGTGATCTGGCAGCCTGATTGCAGGCGGGCGGCGACGCAGCGGACCCTGGCCGTGACCCGCTCCGGGTTGATGCGCACTTCGAGCGGCGGGGCCTGGCGGCCGTCCACGACCTGGGTCAGCCACCGGACGGCTCCGGCCCGGTCCGCGGGATGGAGCAGCCGCGCGTAAGGCAGTCCGGTCAGGCTGGTCGCCTGGCTGTGGAGCAGGGCAGCCGCGGCGGGGTTGACGAAAGTGACGATGCCCGCGGCGTCGGTGTGCAGCACCGGGGCCGGGGTCATGGCGGCCAGGTCGAAGTAGGCGGGGTCCGGGGATGGCGCGGGGGCCTCCCGGTCATGGACGGGAAGCGGATCGCCCGTTTCCCGCCCGGCGTCCAGGGCGGCGGCGAGGCTGACCGCGGGCACAAACCGGGGGTTGGTCACCGTGGTCCGGCCTGCGATCAGCAGGGGATGGACCGAGAGGCACCGGTACACGAATTCGGGGGGGAAGGCCGGTTCCAGGTAAAAGGAAAGACAGCTGATTGCCTTGTGCTGCAGGTAGGAGTTGAACGCCCCCAGGTGCCAGAACCATCCGGCCGGCGGGCAGGCCTTGACCAGGCCGGTGGCCATCACGGTCACATGGACCGGTCTGAGCGGTTTGTGCCGGGATACATACCTGTCGATCCGGCCGATGATTTGCTCCAAAGCGGGACCGGCGGGGCCGGGGAAAACCACCAGCTTTTGGCCCGCCCGCCCCGCCTTGCAGGTCCGCAAAAGGGAAAGCGCGGGTTCTTCCAGTTCCCCGGCGGCGAAGAACAAGTGCAGCTTCGGGCGGTCTGGCAGGGCCATGGCCAGGGAGGTGGCCGTGTCGACGACCTGAACGTCCCGGTGATAAAAACAGCAGCCATGTTGTCCCGGGTCCAGGGTTCCCGGCGCGTCGTTGTCCATTGTCCCCGCTCCTTCGGGAGCACAAAGTAGGTCCCTTACCATACCTGGCCGGGAAAGGAGCCACCAAAGAAGCCGGCGCGAGAGCCCCTGCCTTCCGGCATAGGGAGGAACGCCGGTACACCCCCTTTTGGGAATCCATTTCGGAATGCCTTTCGGAATGCCTTTACCTTTCGATGTCCTTACAGTCGTACCAATGATCGAGCGCCGCCCGGCCGGTTTCGGTAGCCCGATTGTTCCAGGGTCAGCTTCTTCCGGTCTTTGTCCGGGATCATATCCTCTTCCAGGTGGGAGACCCCGCAGGTGCCGCGGGCGCGCGGCCCGGTAATGTACCCTTTGACTGCATTTTACCCCTGTTCTTCCGTTAAGTAAAGGCCGGTAATATGACAAACATGTAAAGGACCGGCCGTTTTTGACCGGGGAGGCGCGTGGATGGTAGAATAGCTGAAAGAAAGTCCGCCATTTGGGGAGGGGATTCCATGGCGGCCCGACCGGCGCGGTCCCTTTTTCGCCAAGCGCTCTACTTTCTGGCCAGCGCCCTGGTGGTGACGGGGCTCTTCGCGGCCCGTCAACTTCTGGCCCGGCGTAGCGGGTCCCACCCCACCATCATCTACGGCGATATTTTGACCGCCCTGATCATCCTGGTCGTCGGTTATCTGGCGTCCTTTATCGTCGAGCGCTACGTCTTCCGGTATTCCGCGGACCACCCCGGCCTGCGCCGCCAGGCCATGCTGCGCTTTTTGACCCGCCTCTTCATCTACATCGCCGTGGCCGTGGCGGTATTATCCGCTTTCGGGGTCAGCATCGGGAGCGCCCTGTTCGGCGGGGCCTTCCTGACCGTCCTGGTGGGTCTGGCCGGTCAGACCGTCCTGGGCAACCTGCTGGCCGGGGTGGCGCTGGTACTGGCCCGGCCCTTCGAGGTGGGGGACCGGGTCACCTTCATGACCTGGCAGTATCCGCTTATCCTCCCGTCCTACCCGCACCCAACGCTCCGGCCGGTCCACGCCGGCGGGATTATCGACATCAACATGATGCACACCGCGCTGCAGACGGACGAGGGTCCCGTCCTGCTCATCCCCAACGGCATCCTGATCCAGGCGGCCATCGAGAACCTTTCCCGCACCCCCACGCGGGGCGTGCGCTTCCGCTTCGACGTCGACGCCTCCCTGGATCCGGAAACTGTCGCGCAGGACCTGCGGCGCGGCGTGGAGGGCGGGGAGTGGGCGGAACCCGGCACCTGCCGGGTGGAGTTCGTCGACCTGACCCCGGACTCCTACTCTCTGTCGGTGTCCTTCGAAAGCCGCGGTTTGTCCGTTTTAGAGGCTAAAAGCGCCGCCCTGGCGAAAGCGGCCTCCATCCTGCGCGGGATCAGGAAGGATGCCGCTCCGGCGTCGCAGCGGGGACCGGAGGCTGACGGCCCGTAAGGGAAAAAGCCCGGGCTGGGCGCCCGGGCTTTTTTTTCACCGGCTGACTGCTGACTAACCCTGGACCTGTTTCCTGACGGCCTCCACGATTTCCGGATTAGCCAGGGTGGTAACGTCCCCGACGTCCTTCCGGTTCGAGATGGAGGCCAGCACCCGGCGCATGATCTTGCCGGAACGGGTCTTGGGCATGTCGGGTACGATGTAGACCTTGTTCGGCCGCGCTATCTTGCCCAGGATGGCCGATACGGCGTCGGAGATCTTCTTCTCCAGGTCCGGGCCGGCCTTGTAGCCGGGTTTGAGCGAGATGTACATGTCGGGTACGTGGCCCCTGACTTCGTCCAGGGCGGCGATGACGGCGGCTTCGGCCACCTCTTCCACGGTCAGGGCGGCGGCTTCCAGTTCCTTGGTGCCCAGCCGGTGGCCGGCCACGTTGATCACGTCGTCCACCCGGCCGAGGATGCGGAAATAGCCGTCCGCGCTTTGGACGGCGGCGTCGCCGGCCATGTACGGCCAGTCGCGCCAGTCCTTGCTGTCGGGGTTCTTGCAGTACTTGGCGTAGTAAGTCTTGACGTAACGGTCGCGGTCGCCCCAGATGGTCTGGAAGGAACCCGGCCAGGGGTTGCGGATGCAGATGTTGCCCGCCTTGCCCGAGCCGGCCGGGATCTCCCCGCCCTCGTCGTCCAGGATGACGGGATGGATGCCCGGTACGCCGCGGCCGGCGCTGCCCGGCTTCATGGGCGATATGCCGGGTACGGTGCTGCAGAGGAAGCCCCCGTTCTCTGTTTGCCACCAGGTATCGACGATGGCCGCCTCCTTCTTGCCGACCACATCGTAATACCAGCGCCATACGGCCGGCTCGATGGGCTCGCCCACCGTGGTCATGTGCTTGAAGTGGTAATTGTACTTAAACGGCTCGTCCGGCCCGGCTTTCCGTAGCATGCGGATGGTGGTCGGGGCGGTATGGAAGATGTTGACGTCCAGTTCCTCGGCGATGCGCCAGGGCCGTCCGGCATCCGGATAGGTAGGCACTCCTTCGTAGATCACCGAGCTGGCGGCCAGGGACAGGGGCCCGTAGACGATGAAGGAGTGGCCGGTGATCCAGCCGATGTCGGCCATGCACCAGTAAACGTCCTCCGGATGGATATCCTGAATGTACTTGGACATGGCGGTTACGTAGGACAGGTAGCCGCCGATCGAGTGCTGGGCGCCCTTGGGTTTGGCGGTGGTGCCGGAGGTGTACATCAGGAAGAGTACGTCCTCGGCCTTCATCGGGACCGGTTGGACTTCCTTGTGGTAGTAGTTCTTCAGAAGATCGTTCAGGAAAAAGTCGCGTCCTTCGACCATGGGCGCGGCGGACGAATACTTGCCGGGATAGCGCTGCCAGACCAGGATCTTCTTGACCTCCTGGCCTTCCCTGCGGGCGGCTTGGACGGCTTCCTCGGCGTTGGCCTTGTGGTCGATGAGCTTGCCGTTACGGTAGTACCCATCGATGGTGATCAGGATCTCGCTGCCCGAGTCGGCGATGCGGTCGCCGCAAGCCGAGCCGGAGAATCCGCCGTAAACCTCGGAGTGGATCACACCCAGGCGGGCGCAGGCGAGCATGGTTATCGGGAGTTCCGGCACCATGGGCAGGTGCAGGGTTACCCGGTCGCCGGCCTTGAGGCCGAGATCCTGCAACAGGGCGGCCATCTCGTTAACCCGGCGGTACAGTTCCTGGTAGGTGATGTGCTGGATCGGCTCGTTCTCCGGCTCCGGCACGAAGTGGATGGCGGTCTTGTTCTTGTACTTGGCCAGGTGGCGGTCGACGCAGTTGTAGCTGGCGTTCAGCTTGCCGCCCACAAACCACTTCCAGCAGGGGGCGTCGGACGTATCCAGGATCGTGTGCCAGTACTCGTCCCAGTCGAGCATGTCACCGTATTCCTTGAAGCAGTTGGGGAAGTTGTCCAGACTGAAACGGTCGAAAACGGTGGGATCGCTCAAATTGGCCTGGCCCACGAACTTCGGCGGGGGATAGTAATACTCTTCCTCCTGCCAGTGCACCGCATAGTGTGCTTCAGTAGCCTCAACGTCTTCCTTTTTCAATTCCTCGGCCACGGATCTTTCCCCTTTCCTTGTTGTATCCCGTGTAACATACCCTTGGAAAAAAATTAGTGCCAACCCGAATCCCGCGTGAAGAGGCTACCGGGCTGCAATGCCTGGCGGTCCGGCCGCCGGAGGGCCCCCGGTTCCGGGGCGGAAGGCTTCCGGTTTGGCCTTCGCTGTGCCGATACCTCCCTTCAAGGATTGTCGATGGCATGGTCCCGTATTGTGAAACCATGTTTTGCGATTTATTATAGCAGCAAAATTTTGAAAACACAAATAAATTGTAATCCAATTGAAGAGTGGACGGAGTAAACGGTCGTATTTTCCGGCGAACGGAAATCTCCAGCCGGTGGCCCGGCGGATCATGAAGTACATGTCCGGCCGGAAACGTAATCATGCCGGTGTTGGATGGGACAAAGGCCGCCAGGAATCCGGATGATTGGTCGGAGGTGCCGGGTAGTCCCGGCGGGCCGGGGCCCCTGTGCAGGCAGGGGCAAAGACTCCGCCTAGCCGGGCGGACGTCGAAACCAGGTCCTTCCTTACGCCTGGTTGGTAAGGTCCCCGCCCGGCAGACCCAGTTCCAGGGCCTTGAGGACGCGGCGCATCAGTTTGCCGCTGCGGGTGCGGGGCAGGGCCTGACATGGCTCGATCTCGCGGGGAACCAGGTGGCTGCCCAGGCGTCGTTCGATAAACGACTGCAAATCGGCCTCCAGCGCGGCGGACCAAGGGTGGTCCGGGTGCAGGACCACAAAGGCCTTGATCGATTCGCCCCAGAGCGGGTCCGGTTTGCCGATGACGCCGGCTTCCAGGACCGCGGGGTGCTCGACCAGTTTGTTCTCCACCTCGAAGGGCCCGATGCGCTTGCCGTCCTTTTTGATCACGTCGTCCACCCGGCCCTGGAACCAGAAGTAGCCGTCGCCGTCCCGGTAGGCCAGGTCGCCGGTGAGGTACCACGGCGGGAGGCGGAAATATTCCCGGTGTTTTTCCTCGTCCCTCCAGATGCCCCTCATCATGGCCGGCCATCCGGCCATGATGGCCAGTTGCCCCATTTCCAGGGGCGGCAGTTCGCGACCCCCCTCATCGATGACGGCGGCATGGACGCCCGGAACGGGCCGTCCCATGGATCCCGGCTTGATGGGCAGGCAGGGGAAGTTGGCGATGATGATCCCGCCGGTTTCGGTCATCCACCAGGTGTCGTGGACCTGCAGGCCGAAAGCCTCCCGGCTCCAGCGGATGACGAAGGGGTTCAGGGGTTCGCCGACCGTCAGGATGTGCCGCAATTCCTTCAGACTGTGACCCTGGGCCGGTTTGGCGGGGCCGGAATGCATCAGGCGGCGCAAGGCGGTGGGCGTGGTGTACCAAACGTTCACCCGGAATTTGGACAGGACCTCGTACCACTTGTCGGTGCTGAAATCACCGCAGTAAACGATGCTGGTCACCCCGCGCAGGAGGGGGGCCCAGATGCCGTAGGATATACCGGCCACCCAGGTCGGTTCGCCCGTGCACCAGTAGGTGTCCTGCCCGCGGAGGTCCAGGACGTGCCCGGCGGTCTGGTAGTAATGGGTGATGCCGCCGTGGACGTGGATAACGCCCTTGGGCTTGCCGGTGGAACCGGAGGTGTACAGCAAAAGCATGGGGGTTTCCCGGTCGGCACGGGCCGCGGCATCGGTGTCGGCAGCGCCGGCCATGGCCCGGTCGTAGGCCACGTCGCCCGGGTCGGGCGCCGGTTCCGCTGCGCCGGCGGCGGGTCCCGTCCCGACAATGACGACCCGGCGCAGGTCGGGCAGTTGTTCCCGGTGGACGCGGTCGACCAGCGCGGCGGTGGTAACCAGCACCGCCGCTTCGCTGTCCCGCAGGAGTTCGGTCAGGGCGTCGGCCATAAAGCTCGTGGACAACGGTACGGCTACGGCTCCGCCCTTGACCGTACCCAGGAAGGATACATAGAACTCCGGGCAGGCCGGCAGGAACAGGGCCACCCGTTCCAGGGGCCGCACGCCGAGGGAGCGGAGAACGTTGGCGAACCGGTTGGTAAGGAGTTTCAACTGCAGGTAGGTCAGTTTACCCTCCGTCCGCCCGTCGTAAAAGCGCAAGGCCACCTTGTGCCCGTGCTGGCCGGCGGCGTGGCGGTCCACCGCCGCCACGGCGATGTTCCAGCTTTCATCCGGGGTCAGGCCCATTTCCTCTTCGACCCGGCTCCATTGAAAGGTGCTGTAGACCCGCTCGTAATCGAGCAAGTTGTCCCGTTCAATCTCCGGACGACCCTTAGACCCTTTTGAACGCACCGGTGCACCCTTCCTTCCACCAAGACTTATTTGCGGCCGGCGAGGGCCTTCGCCGTGCTGGGACGGTAACCCAGGCGGGTGGAAACGGAACTGCAGGCCTCTTTGAGGACGGTCACCAGCCGGCCCAGCCGCTCCAGGGTCAGGCGCGAAGTAGGCCCGGAAATGGACAGGGCGGCGATGACCCGGCCGGTATGGTCGAAAACCGGCGCCGCCACCGCCCGCAGTCCTTCGGCCAGTTCCTCGGCGTTGATGGCGTAGCCCTGGTTGCGGATCTTTTCCAGCTGGGCCAGCATGTTGTTGACGTCGGTGACCGTATTCACGGTATACTGCCGCATCCGGCCTTCATCCAGGATCCGGGTGACCTCTTTCACCGGCAGGTAGGCCAGCAGGACCTTCCCTTCCGCCGTACAGTGGGCGTCGGCCCGCAAACCCAGGTTGACGGTAATGGTTTCCGGCGACTGGTCCCTTTCCACCACCAGCACCTGGTGGGAATCGAGAACCGCCAACTGGACCGTTTCCCGGGAGATCTCCACCAGTTCCCGCATAAAAGGGAGGGCCTCCTTGCGAAAGTCCAGGTTCGCGAGGACTTCCAGGCCGAGGCTGAGGATCTTGTTGCCCAGGCGGTAGCGTTCGCTGTCCTTGTATTGTTCGACGTAGCCGTAAGCCCGCAGGGTGCTGAGCAGCCGGTGCGCCGTACTCTTGTGCAGGCCGACGAGTTGTCCGAGTTCCGTAACCCCGATGCCCTGGGGAAAACGGCTGAGGGTCTCCAGGATAACGAGGGCCCGTTCTATGGACTGGATGGCGTGGTCGGCTGGTTTTTCGGCCAATGCTTTGGCCTCCTTCGGCGGACAGGGACTTTGGTCCCTTGCGTCCCGCGGTGTGAACGTGGCGGCAGGGGGCGGCGATTCGTCTTGATCACGTGCCAGCGCTTATCGTAAACAACCCGCGGGTCTTTTATCCCGGTGGAACCGTCCGGCACCGGGTTGACGGGGCGGCTGGGAGCCGGGGCGGGAAACCATGGTATTGGTCGCCTATTCGCTTACGACGGTTCATTTTCCTGCCGGAATATTTTTCTTATTGGCAAATGGGTGATAAATCGAACAGTCCGCCGACGTCTTGCGGGAACCGGCGGTCAGGCGCCACCCTCCCCGATCAGCTCCCCGGTGCGGCTATTGCGCTCCGTGTCCCGGGCCGCCGCGAGACCGCGCATGCGTTCCGCCCATAATCCGGTGTCGATGGTTTCCGGCGCCGCAACGCAGGCGTCGACCAGGGACCGGTAGAAGGCCGTCACCCGCGCGATCAGGTCGACCGAGTACTCCCGCCCCTGGATCTTGAGTGTATCCACTCCGGCGGCGATGTAGAACGGTATTTCCCGTACCTGGAAAAAGGCCTCGTTCTTGAGTTGAAAATCCTTCGGGGCAATGGCCGCGCCGTCGGCCAGACCCCACTGCCGCAGGCAGACCCGGTAGCACAGGCCGCCCCGGTTGGGGCTGCCCAGGTAATGGTTCTTGCCGTCCGCGTCGATGTGCCACTGCTGTTTTGCGTAGCTGGACATGCAGCACTGCCCGATGAAGGAGAAACAGGTGGTGGCATGGACCAACACTTCCAGGCCGAGGCCGGCCCGCTTTACGCCCCCCAGTTCTTCGGCGGGCCAGCGGCAGTCGGCCACCACCCGGGTTACGCCGGCTTCCCGGTAAAATTCCAGGTCGGCGGCGTTGTATATGTCGCAGCCCACGCTCGCGTGGACGGGAAGGCCGGGATGGTTGGCGCGCACAGCCGCCATCACGCCCGGATCGGTCACGATGATGTCGTCCACCCCGCCGGTGGCCAGCTTTTCGACCGTCGCCAGGAGTCCTGGTATTTCCCCGCTGGCCGGGTAAGTGTTGAAAGCCACCCGGAGGCGGGCGCCCCGTCCGCGCACCAGCGGCACCAGGTCCAGGATCTCGTCCGCGGTCAGCTCAAAGGCCGCCCGCCGCCGGCTGTAGCCCCGCGGGCCAACGTACACGGCGTCGGCTCCGGCGTCCAGGACCGCCTCCACCATGGCGGCGTTGCCGCCCGGGGCCAAAAGTTCCACTTTCACGCGATTTCCCCCTTCCCGTTGACGTAAGTCCGGCCGGAGATGCCGAAATAGTAGCCGTTGCACAGGCCCCGCGGGGACAGGCGGGCCAGTCCGGCCAGTTCGGCGGCGCCGCACCCCGCGCCCCCCAGGGCCCGGCGGTATATTTCCCCCACGGTCCGCCGGTAGTCCGGTGTCTCGGTCAGGGTCTCCACCCGGAACACGAAAGAGGGGTTAACGAGTTGGTCGAGGTGCTCGGCCAGGCACACGTCCCGGCCGCTGAACATCGCCAGCCCCGCCGGCTTAAGGGCCAGATCCCCCGTCACCAGCCACAGGTCCTCCGAGCAGGCCTCCGGGCAACTCCTGCCCAGGTCGGTCACCGGGTGACAGTGGTCCGTGATTGCCAGCGCCATTTTGCCGTGGACCAGCACCTCGATTTCCAAACCGCTGTCAATCCCGATCAACCGCATCTCGGCCAGGCTCAGTTCGAAGTGGGGCGCCACGCGTTTGACTCCGTAACCGGACAAAAGCCGCGCGGTGAGGTCGGTGTAGACGTTGGCGAACGGGCCGGTGTGCAGGCGTAAACCCGGATATTCCCGGGACACCAGGCGCGTCACGCCCAGGTTGTGGGCGCAAACGCCGTCCACGCCCTCCGCGGCGGCCCGCCGCACGCTGCCCGTAATCCAGTCCAGGTCGGCGGTGGAGGGTGCCGCCGGGGTGGAGAGGTAGGCCTTCTTTCCTTCCCGGTGCAACAGGTCGATGGCCCGCGCCAGGTCCTCCCCGTTGGTCATAAGGTTGCCCGGGTAGAGGCGGCAGTAAGGAAAACCCAGGTAGACGGCCGAATAGGGGGCGATCGACCCGTCGGTCAGCTCGCGTAGGGCGGCCACACCGGTACTCAGTTCGAAGTCCGCGATATTTGCTCATTCCTTTCCACTTGTTGCCGGGCCTGGTCCAGCAGGCGCCGGTAGCGGTCCACCAGTCCGGCCACCGCGGGGGGCGAAAGCCGCCGGCCCTGGATCTTGAACAGGGTTACGCCCGCCCGGAGGTAGGGAACCATGTCCTCCATCCGGTAGCGCCGCCAGGTAAAGGGGGACCGCAGGCTCTGGTACCCTCCGGCCCCGTCCCCATCCTCGTAGGCCCACGGCAGCCGGCAGGGCTGCCGGCAGACGGCCCCGCGCTTGACCTGGTCCGCCGGCTCCGGGGTATCCGCTTTAGCGGGTCCGGGCCGGGTGTAGCTCGAAAGGGCGCAACGTCCCGTGACGAGCGGCTCCACGGCCAGGTCGCAGAAGACCTCCAGGCCCGGACCGGAAACAAGGGACAGGGTCCCGGGGGCCGTACCGGGCGGACATACCACTCCGGCCACCCCCAGGTCCCCGTAGAACCGGATGTCCTCCCGGTTCAAGGCGGCCAGTCCGACGCTGGCGTAAACCGGCAGGCCCGGCAACTCCCGCCGCGCCCAGGCGATCAGGCCGGGATCGTTGACAATCGCGGCGTCGATGCCCAGGGTCGCGCATTCGGCCAGGGAGGACTGGAAGGCGGGCAGGTCCCGGTGGCCGGGCACGGCGTTGGCGGCCAGGTGCAGAAAACGTCCCCGGCGGTGGACGAAGTCGAGGCAGCCGGCCAACTCAAGCCTGGTCAGGCCCGTCCCCTCGGCGCGGGAAAGTTTTGGCAGCCCGCAGTATACGCCGTCCGCCCCGGCCGACACGGCGGCTTCCACCGCCGCGGGACAACCGCCGGGAGCCAGGAGTAAGGCCATAAGTTACACTCCTTGTTCTTCGGCCCGGGGGCGGCTCTGAAGGTCCGCCCCGGCGGCCCGCGCCGTGGGACAACCGCCGGGAGCCCTCACGCCTCCCCCTTCTCCTTCTGCCGCAGGATCCGGCGCAGGATCTTGCCGGTGGCGGTACGCGGGATCTCCTCGATGGCCGCGAACTCGCGCGGCAGCTTGTAGACGGAGATCTTGTCGCGCACGAACTCGATCAGTTCCTTCTGCAGGTCTTCCGTCAACCGGTAACCTTCCCTGAGAGCCAGGTAGGCCTTGACGTTCTGGCCCCGGATCTCGTTGGGCACGCCGATGACGCCGGCGTCCTTTACGGCGGGATGCTTGGTCAGGGCGTCCTCGATCTCCTCCGGACCGATGCGGTAGCCGGAACTCTTGATCAGGTCGTCCTCCCGGGAAACGAAGAACAGGAAGCCGTCTTCATCCAGGTACACGTAGTCGCCGACCTGGTTCCAGCCGTTGGTTACAACGGACTGCTGCTTCTTGAGGAGGGCGCCGTCGTCTTCGTAAGGCCTCCAGAAGACCGTACCCGTCGGGCCGCGGGCGATCAGGCGGCCGATCTCGCCCGCCTTGCACTCCTGTCCTTCGTCGTTGACGACCTTGATCTCGTAGCCGGGCACCGCGCGTCCGGCGGAGCCTTCCCGGGCCAGGCGCCCCACGGTGTTGGAGACGAAGATGAAACCCATCTCGGAGGAGCCCAGCCCTTCGTAGATGGACATACCGAAACGCTCTTTCCAGGCGTTGAAGGTCTTGGCGCCCAGGGCCTCGCCGCCGCCGGTGCACCAGCGTAAGCTCGTAAGGTCGTAGTTCTTCTCCGCGTCCGGCACCTGAAGCATGCCGCGGTAGGCGGTGGGCAGAACGGACATGATCGTTATGCGGTGTTTGGCGATGGTCTCGAACATGGCACGCGGCTCGAACTTCGGGATTACGGAGCAGGCCGCACCGAAACGGTAGGGCAGCACGGCCATGACGCTGTAGCCGGCGGCGAAGGCCATCGGCGCCGGTCCGCCGATCACGTCGTCGGGCGTGATCTGGTAGCAGTGCCCGCCGAAGCCGTCGGCGATAAGCACCAGGTCTTCCATGAAATGGACGGTGCCCTTGGGCAGGCCGGTGGTGCCCGAGGTGTACAGGAGCAACGCGACGGCCAGGCGGTCCCGGCGCACGGGCGCGAATTCGGCGTTTTCGTGGGCGGCCAGGGCGGCCATGGGGATGAAGCCCTGGGCCTTGATGTCGGCCGGGTTGCCGCCGATGATGATGATGTTCTCCACGGTCTCCAGGTTCTCCTTCGCCGCGGCCAGTTCGCCGAGCAGGCCGACGTGGCAGATTACGGCCTTGGCCCCGGCGTTGTTCGATACATGGGCGATCTCCGCCCGGGAGAAGAGCGGGGAGGTGGGCACACAGACGGCGCCCATCTTGATGATGGCGAAATTGGCCACGATCGCATCCGGATGGTTCATGGAACGGATGATGACGCGGTCCTCTTCCCCGATGCCCAGATCTTTCAGGCTGTTGGCCAGCCTGTTGATCATTCCGTTCAGTTCCCGGTAGGTGATCTTTTTGTCCTCGATCAGGAGGGCCGTGCGTTCGCCGTTGCCGTTTTGCACGTTCTTGTCGATGAACTCCTCGGTGGAATTCAACTGGTCCGGATAGTTTTGGTATTCCGGCAAGGTGTAGATCTTGTCCGGCCACAGGGACCGGGGCGGCAGGTAGTTTTCCGGAATCATGGCCACTGTCATCACTCCTTTTTCTGGCACTACTGCCTGGTTGCCCGGGAAAACCCGCGAAGCCACCTCCTCCCGTCCCTTCAGGCCTGAATTCGTTTCAAGCCGCCGGGATCCCCGATTCCCCGGCGGTACCGGCAAAAGGCGCCCGCCCGCCGGTCAAGCCGCAAAAGCCGGCCTTGAAAGGCGGTACCGTCGAAGGCCGGGGCCGGCCCTCCGCCTGTTTCGCCGCCCACGCCGGCCAGGGAGCCGCCGGGGGACTGTCAGGGCTTCCCGTAGCACCGCGTCAGTTTTTCCCTTTCGGTATGGAACACGGTTACCGTCCAAAACACGCGGTTAGAGGCGAACAATAACGTAAACGTAAGCTCTAATCTTAAGCGTTAACCTAAGGCTAATCTTAAGTCATGCCC
>JAJYZD010000048.1 GCA_021800315.1 Bacillota bacterium
CCGCTCGCCCGAAGATCCCGGCGGCTGAGGCGGGTCATAGCGCGACATAGTTGTGCCCTTGCGAGCAACTTATACCGCTTTCCCGCCTTAAGACGCAGACCCTCGGAGTTTCCTCCGCAAGCCCCCGGCTTTAGGCGTGGGGTCTATGACTACCCATTACCTTAACACCATTGGTAGGTTTAACAAAATTATACCTTTCCTACTCGCTCAATGTCAATAGCAGGAAAATGGAGGCCGGCTCCCACCGGTCCTTTCCGTCTGCAGAGAAAAATATTACGGAAAAATTTCGCCGCCGGCCCCTTTCCAGCAGGAATTTTGGCTCGCGGGGAGAAAATGTGGGGCAAAGTGGTGGCAAGTGGTAAAGTTGCCCCTCCTCCCGGCCGATAATAACCGGAGAGGGGACTTAGTGTTTGGAGCGGGGGTGAGCCGGCATGTTCATGGGGGAATACGAGCACACCATCGACGCCAAGGGGCGCCTGATCATTCCGGCCCGCCTGCGCGAAGAACTGGGCGAACGCCCCGTCGTCACCAAGGGACTGGACGGCTGCCTGTTCGCCTACCCGCCGGAGGAGTTCGCCCAGCAGGGGGCGAGGCTCCGTTCCCTGCCGACCGGCAGCGCGGAGGCCCGCTCCTACACCCGCGTGTTCTTCGCCGGAGCCAGCGAGTGCGAGTTCGACAAGCAGGGCAGAATACTGATACCTGGCAATTTGCGGGAATACGCCGGCCTGGCGAAGGATGTCATGATCCTGGGCGTTTCCAACCGGGTGGAGATATGGGCGAGGGAAGAGTGGCTGCGGTACAGTGACCAGGCCGCGGCCTCGTACGAGGAAGTGGCCGAGAAACTCCTGGAACTTGATCCCGGCCTCTGACCAAGAGGTGGCAGACTTTGTACCACGTGCCGGTGATGCTGGAAGAGGTGTTGTCGCTCCTGGCCGTGACACCGGGCGGCACCTACCTGGATTGTACCTTGGGAGGGGGCGGCCACGCCCGGGCGGTCCTGGACGCCCTCGGACCAAGCGGACGCCTGGTGGGGCTGGACCGGGATGCGGACGCGCTGGCCGCGGCCGGGTACCTGGCCCCGGATCCGCGGGTCAGCCTGGCGGCTGGCGGCTATGACCACCTGGACCAGGTCCTGCGGGAACTGGGCATTGGAGCGGTGGACGGTGTTTTGTTCGACCTGGGGGTTTCCTCCCACCAGTTGGACGAACCCGGCCGGGGATTTTCCTATCACGCCGACGGTCCCCTGGATATGCGCATGGACCAGGGCGGAGAGTTGACGGCGGCGCGGCTTTTGGCGAGCGCCTCCGAAGAGGAACTGGCCCACATTTTATGGACTTACGGCGAGGAGCGCTTTTCCCGGCGCATAGCCGCCGCGGTGGTGAGGGCCAGGGAGCGGGAGCCACTGACCACCACCGGGCGGTTGGTGGAGGTGATCAGGGGGGCGTTGCCGGCCGGGGTGGGTCTGGCCGGTCCGCACCCGGCCAGACGGACCTTCCAGGCCCTGCGCATCGCCGTAAACGACGAACTGGGCCGCCTCCCCCGGGGACTGGCCGCCGCCGTGGCGGCGTTGGCACCCGGGGGACGGGTGGTGGTTATTGCCTACCACTCCCTGGAGGACCGCATTGTCAAGCAATATTTCGCGCGACTCGCGCGTTCCTGCGTTTGCCCGCCCGGGTTACCGGTCTGCCGGTGCGGTCACCGTCCGAGTTTGCGGCTGGTGACCAAAAAGCCGGTGACGCCCGGATTCCGGGAGGTACAGATGAACCCGCGCTCGAGAGCCGCCAAGCTGCGGGCGGCGGAAAAATTGCCGGTCACCGGGGATGACCGCGAAAGGACGGGGGAGTTATGGCAGTAGCCGCGCCGGAAAGAAAGGTTATACCCGGGTACATATACGGGGAGGAACCCGTCCGGGTGGTACGGCCCCGCCCCAAAGCCAGGGTGAACGGCTCCCTGATCGTCATGGTGCTGGTCATCTTTGTGGCGGGTCTGGCCGTGGCCTATTACTATTCGCAACTGTATACCCTGGACTACCGGATGGATGTCCTGGAGAGGCAGATCGGTACCCTGGAGGCGAACACCCAGGACCTGAACGCATCCCTGACCACGTTTTCTTCCCTGAGCTACGTGGAGAAGGTGGCCACCACCAAACTGGGCATGGTAAAGGCTTCGGGGCAGCCGGAGCTGACGGTGAGCGTCGCCCCGGTCTCCACGCCCGGACCCGGCGTATCCCCGGCGCCGGAAACCCACGTATACGCGGTGAAGAATCCGGTTATCGAGGCGTTCTACCAGATGGTCAACCGGTTCAAACAAAAGATTAAGAACGGCTGACCGCCATCGTCTCCGCCCCGCGGGAGTTCCCGCTGTTTTTCGCTCCCGGGTTGTACATTCCCGAAACCGGACGGGCATAAGAATGGGAGTGTACAACCAGGTCCCTTTTGAGGGGCCCAACACGGGGTGGTGAGTGCGGGTGCGGGGGACTCTCTCGATCAGGAAGCGAACCGCCTTTCTGTTGCTGGTCACCGGGATGGCTTTCATCCTGATTTGGACGCGCCTTTTCTGGGTTCAGTTGCTCTGGGGCAGGCAACTGGGGGAAATGGGGCTGCTGGCCCATACCGGGGAAATTCCGGTGGAGGCGCCCCGGGGCAACATTTTGGACCGGGACGGGAATCTTTTGGTGGACAGCGTAAGCGTGGACTCGCTCTACGCCGTGCCGGTCCAGGTCAAGGACCCCGCGGCGACGGCGGCCGAACTGGCGGAGGCCACCGGGATGGACCAGACCCGGATCTTTAACCTGGTAACGCAGAAAGCGGCCTTCGTCTGGTTGAAGCGGAAGGTGGACGATAACACGGCCGCGCGGGTTAAGGCGTTGAACCTGCCGGGTATCGGCCTGGTGGCCGAAAACGAGCGGCAGTACCGTCACGGCGGTCTGGCGGCCTCCGTCCTGGGGTTTACCGGGGTGGACAACCAGGGTCTGACCGGCGTGGAGAAGGCGTATGACCGTCAGCTCACCGGTGAAAACGGGGCCATCCTCATCGAGCGGGATGCGGGCGGCCGTAACATTCCGGCCGCCCGGGAACAATACCTGCCTCCCACGCCGGGCGACAGCCTGAAACTGACGATCGATACCACCATCCAGTCTTTCGTGGAGCGTGAACTGGATCAGATCGAGACGACCTACCATCCCAAGACCGCCGTAATCCTGGTGATGAACCCCAAGACCGGGGGGCTTTACGCCATGGGTACGCGGCCCACCTTTAACCCGGCCGCCTGGCAGGAAGCTCCCCAGTCGGTCTGGGACCGCAATCCGGCCATCTGGTATAATTACGAGCCGGGTTCCACTTTCAAGATCGTCACCCTGACGGCGGCCCTGGGCGAGGGAGTGGTCAACGACCGGTGGCGCTTTTTCGACCCCGGGTTCATCAAGGTGGCCGGCCGGATCATCCACTGCTGGTACGACGGCGGTCACGGCAGCGAGGATCTGGCCGAGGTGGTACAGAACTCGTGCAACCCCGGCTTTGTGGAGATGGGTCTGAAGCTGGGGGTGCAGCGCTTTTACAAATACCTGCATGCTTTCGGCTTCGGGCGGGATACCGGTATCGACCTGCCGGGCGAGGCGCAGGGGATCGTCATTCCCGAGAAACGGGCGACCAACCTGAACATCGCTACCATGGCCCTGGGGCAAAGCATAGCGGTTACCCCCATCCAGTTGCTCACCGCCATGGCGGCCATCGCCAACGGCGGGGTGATGATGAAACCGCACGTGGTATCGGAAGTCCTGGCTCCGGACGGCCGGGTGATCCAGCGGGCGGACCCGGTGGGGCACCGGGTGATACCGGCGGCGGTGGCCGGGGAGGTAGACCGGCTCCTGGCCGGGGTCATTCAGAACGGTACCGGGAAGAACGCCTGGGTGGAAGGCTACCCGGCCGCGGGGAAGACGGGTACGGCCCAGGTGGTGGGTACCGGCGGCGGCTACGTCAGCGGCCGGTACGTGGCTTCGTTCGTGGGCTTCGCCCCGGTGGACGACCCGAAGGCGGCCGTGCTGGTCATGATAGCCCAGCCGCAGGGCGGCCAGTATTTCGGCGGCGTGGTGGCCGCCCCGGTGTTTTCCGCCGTGATGGGCGATACCCTTCGCTACCTGCGGGTACCCCGGACGCCTGACATGCAAAAGCCGGTCGCGCCGTTTGCCCCGCCGGAAGAGCACACGCCGGTGACCCTGCCCAACGTGGTCAACTACCCCGCGGTTGACGCCCTGGCGGCCCTGCAGAGGGCGGGTGTCAGCGCCGACCTTCAGGGCGAGGGGTGGATCGTTTCCCGCCAGACCCCGGCCGCGGGCGTGGTGGTCCGGTCCGGCACCCGCATTCTCCTGGACCTTGGCGGCGGGTTGCCGGTCGGCGACGGTCGGGTGGCCGTCCCCGACCTGACCGGCCTGACCGTGGACCAGGCCGGGGGATTGTTGGACCGCCTGGGTCTTCGCCTGGACTCCGCAGGCAGCGGTATAGCCGCAGCCCAAAACCCGCCCGCCGGCAGTCTTCTCGTCCCGGGGAGCCCGGTACGGGCCACATTCCGGTTGCCCGGCCGGGCGGGGTCACCCTGAAACGGCAGGATAACGGCCTTGGCGCGGCGAAAATCTGAAAGCGCCGGGATGTTTTTGTAATCCTCCTGGGTAAGGATGGAAAAGAGACAACATTTCTGGTTAGAATACATATTACTTAACGGATTGGTGTTTCCCGTCGGGGGGTGTTCCTTTGCGTTTCGATCAACTTACCGGATCCTTGTCCGTGCTTGCCGGCGGAGGCGACCCCGCCCGGGTCGTCGGCGGCCTGGCCTACGACTCCCGGCGGGTGGGGCCCGGGAGTGTCTTTGTGGCCATCCGGGGTTTTACCACCGACGGCCACCTTTTCCTGCGTGACGCCGTGGACAGGGGCGCGGCCGCGGTGGTGGTGGAAGATCCGGACCTGGTGCCCGCGGGCGTGCCCTGGGTCCGGGTCGCCGATACGCGCCTGGCCCTGGCCCGTTTGTCCGCCCTCTTTTACGGCCATCCGGACCGGGCTTTTCCGGTGGTGGGCGTTACCGGAACCAATGGCAAGACCACCACCACGCACCTGCTCCGTTCTATCTACCGGGCCGCCGGGTTCGAGACGGGGCTGTGCGGCACCGTGCACAACATGGTCGGTGACGCGGTCCTGCCGGTAGAGCATACCACGCCGGAATCCCTGGACCTGTACCGGCTGTTGGCCGACATGCGGGAAGCGGGCGTGCGGGCGGCCGTTCTGGAGGTTTCTTCCCACGCCCTGTCCCTTTCCCGGGTGGCCGGGGTGGAATTCGACGCGGCGGTTTTTACCAACCTGACCCAGGACCACCTGGACTTTCACCGGGACATGGACGCCTACCTGGCGGCCAAAGGCCTTCTTTTCCGCTCACTGGGCGCGACCAACCACAAGGGAACAAAGAAATTCGCGGTCATCAACGCCGACGATGCGTACGGGGAGGCCCTGGCGCGGGAGTGCCGGGTCGAAGTCCTGCGCTACGGGACGCGGGGGGATTATGACGTTTGGGCCTCGGACGTGGCTCTGTCCCCCAGGGGGACATCTTTCACGGCCCGTGGTCCGTTCGGGGCGCTGCCCCTTTCCCTGCGGCTCACCGGCATGTTCAACGTCTACAACGCCCTGGCGGCGATAACGTTTGGGACAGGCGCGGGCTTCCCGCCCGCCGTCCTCCGGGAGGGCTTGGAAAGCCTGGCGGGGGTGAGCGGCCGTTTCGAGCCGGTGGACCAGGGGCAGGACTTCACCGTGCTGGTGGACTACGCCCACACCCCGGACGGACTGGAGAACGTGCTGAAAACGGCGCGGGCCTTCACCCGGGGCAGGCTGGTCGCCGTTTTCGGCTGCGGCGGCGACCGGGATCGCGGAAAAAGGCCCCTGATGGGGGAAATAGGGGCGCGTCTGGCCGACTTCAGCGTGCTCACCTCCGATAATCCGCGGAGCGAGGACCCGCTCCTGATCCTGCGGGAGGTTGAGGCCGGGGCGGCCAGGGGCGGGGGCTCCTACACGGTCGAACCCGACCGCCGGCAAGCCATCCGGCTGGCCCTTTCCGGGGCCCGGACCGGGGACACGGTGGTCATCGCCGGCAAGGGCCACGAAGATTACCAGTTGGTGGGCGCCGGGCGGATCCCTTTCGACGACCGGACCGTCGCGCGCACCATCCTGAGAGAGTTATTACAACGGGGGACCGAAGGACCGTGGACATGAACATTACGCTGGGAGAGGCGGCCGGGGCCATCGGGGCCGCCCTCCGGGGCGGGGATCCCGACCGTGTTTTCACGGGTGTCAGCACGGATACGCGCAAGCTTAGGCCCGGCGAGCTTTTCCTCGCCCTTGCGGGGGAGAATTTCGACGGCCACGATTTCGTCGGCTCAGCCCTGGAAGGCGGCGCCGCCGGAGCGGTGACGGCCAGGGACTTGGCCGGGGCCGCTCCCCTGCTCGTGGTGGACGATACCGCCGCGGCGCTCTCCAGGCTGGCCGCCTGGTACCGCCGGCGGTTTGCCGGCCCGGTGATCTGTGTGACCGGCAGCGTGGGGAAGACCGGTACCAAGGACATGATTGCCGGGGTGCTGGGAGTTCGCCTGTCGGTGCACAGGACGCCGGCCAACCTGAATAACGAGATCGGGTTACCCTTGACCCTGCTCGGCCTGAGGCCCGGCCACCAGGCCGCGGTGCTGGAGATAGGCATGCGCGCGCGGGGGGAAATAGACCGGCTGTGCCGGGTGGCCCGACCGACCGCCGGCGTCATCACCACGGTGGGGGAAAGCCACCTGGAGTTTCTGGGTTCGCTTTCGAACATAGCGCGGGCCAAGGGGGAACTTCTCGACCACATACCGCCGGCGGGCTTCGCCCTCCTGGGCGGCGACTACCCCCTCCTGCGCCGTGAGGCCTCCCGCTGCCGGGGGAAGGTCACCTTCTACGGTCTGGCGCCGGACGCGGGCCTGCGGCTGGCGTGCTGGCGGCCCGAAGGTACGGGGGGCTGGATGGAGGTGCGAAGCGACTCTTTGCACGGGGAGTATCACCTGCCCCTGGCCGGGCGCCACAACGCGGTGAACGCCCTGGCCGCGATCGGCGTGGCGCTTGAATTGGGACTTTCCGGTGAGGAGATAGCCCGGGGTCTCGCCTCCCTGCGTCCGGCGGCCATGCGCCTTTCCGTGCTGGACCTGGGCGAAATCCTCCTGATCGACGACGCTTACAACGCCAGCCCCACTTCCACCGGGGCCGCCCTGGAAACCCTGGCCCAACTGGCCGGGGACAGGCGACAGGTGGCCGTCCTGGGCGACATGCTGGAACTGGGCGGGTTGGCGGCGGCCGGCCACGAGCAGGTGGGGGCGGCCGCTCGGAATGTCGGCCTCCTGGTAACGGTGGGCGACCTGGCCTGGTATATCGCAAAAGGGGCCCGCCGGGCGGGGCTTCCCCGGCAAAAGATAGTCTCCGTGCCGGACAACCGCTCCGCCCTCGAACTCCTCGCCGGCCTTTTACGCGCTCACGACGTGGTGCTGGTGAAGGGATCGCGGGGCATGCACATGGAAGAGATCACGTCCGGCCTCAAGGGGAGGTATGCCGGTTGCTAGCCGTTTACGCCTTCCTGCTCTCCCTGGTCGTGACGGTGGTTCTGGCGATTTTCCTGATACCGTGGCTGGTCCGCCTGAAGGCCGGGCAGCAGGTGCGGAACGACGGGCCGGCCCGGCATCTCTCCAAGAGCGGCACGCCCACCATGGGCGGCCTGGCCTTCCTCGGGGGGCTGGCGGCCGCCGTCCTGGCGCTTGCCAACCGGAGTCCCGGGGCGCTCCTGGTTCTTTTCATGGCCTTGACCTACGGACTGGTGGGCTTTTTGGACGATTACCTGAAGGTGGCCCTCAAACGGCCGCTGGGCCTGAAGGCCAGGCAAAAACTGCTGGCGCAGGTTTTCCTCGCCGTGGTGCTGGTCGTCCTGGCCGTCTACGCCCAGGGGCGGGGCACCGCCCTGGCCCTGCCCTTCACCGGCCTTATCCTCGGGCACGGGATATGGGTAGACGCCGGTTTCTGGTTTTACCTGCCGTTCACCGTTTTCATCGTGGTGGGCATGGCCAACGCCGTCAACCTTACCGACGGGCTGGACGGACTGGCGGCCGGGGTTACCTTTTGGGTGGCCCTGGCTTTCGTAGCGGCGGCCCTCATGGCGGAGAAGACCGGGGACGGCGGCGTGGCCGTCGCCATGGCCGCGTTGGCCGGGGGAGCGGCCGGCTTCCTGTATTTCAACCGCCACCCGGCCCGGGTGTTCATGGGGGACACCGGTTCCCTGGCCCTGGGCGGAGCGCTGGGGGGGGCGGCGGTGCTGACCCGGAGCGAGGTATTCTTCCTGGTGGCGGGCGGGGTGTATGTTCTGGAGGCGACGAGCGTGATCATCCAGGTGATCTCCTTTCAGACTACCGGCCGGCGGGTCTTCCGGATGAGTCCGCTGCACCACCATTTCGAGTTGGGCGGTTGGCCGGAAACCAAGGTGGTCTACTTTTTCTGGCTTCTCGCCCTGGCCTTCGTTCTCGTCGGCCTGGCCGGGATGTACGGGCTGGGCGGAACTTAGGAGGATCGCGCGGATGGAACTGAAAGGTATGCGAGTGCTGGTGGTGGGGGCGGGCGTAAGCGGCCTGGCCGCGGCCAACTTTCTGACGGCGCACGGGGCGCTGGTAACCCTCACCGACCGGATGGAAGAAAGGGATCTTGCGGAGCAACTGGTCCAACTGAATCCCGGGGTGGCTTTGCGCGCCGGCGGCTATCCGCCGGTGGAAGGTTTCGGCCTGGTGGTGGCCAGCCCCGGCGTGCCGCCGCGGGAAACGGTGCTGGCCCGGGCCCGTGCGGCCGGCATCCCGCTCTTCGGCGAACTGGAGCTTGCTTTCCTCTTTTGCCCCGTGCCCATGGTCGCCGTGACCGGTACCAACGGGAAGACCACCACCTCCTCCCTGATTGGGGACATATCCGGTTTGGTGCGTCCCACCCTGGTTGGCGGCAATATCGGGGTGCCCCTGGTTTCCCGGGTGGAGGACCTGTCCAGGGATTCCCTGGTGGTGGCGGAGGTATCCAGCTTTCAGCTGGCGTCCACCGTCCGTTTCCGGCCCTGGGTCGCGGTGGTGCTCAACCTCGTGCCGGACCATCTCGACTGGCACGGGAGCATGACGGCCTACGTGGCAGCCAAGGCGCGCATTCTGGCCAACCAGTCCGGCGCTGACACCGCGGTCTTGAACTACGACGATCCGCTTTGCCGGGATTTGCGGGGAAAGTGCCGGGGCCGGGTGTTGTTTTTCAGCACGCGGACCCGCCTTGAACAGGGCGCTTTTGTTGCGGACGGTAAGGTTGTCTTTCGTTCGGACGGCCGGGAGGAGCGGGTGGCCGATGTCTCCTGCCTGCGGATACCGGGCGGGCACAATCTGGCCAACGCCCTGGCCGCGGTGGCGGCCGCCCGGGCGGCGGGGATCGCGCCGGAGGCCGTGGCCCGGGGTCTGGCCTCGTTCCGCGGGGTCCGCCACCGGCTGGAAACGGTAGCCGTAATAGACGGCGTGCGCTGGGTCAACGATTCCAAAGGCACCAACCCGGCGGCGGCGGGCACGGCGCTGGCCTCCTTCCCCGGCCCCATCGTCCTGATTGCGGGCGGCCGGAACAAGGGCGGCAATTTTGACTCCTTCGCCGCCGGGGTGGCCCAAAGGGTGCGTTGGGCGATCCTCCTGGGCGAAGCCGCCCCGGAAATCGAAGCGGCCCTCAAAAACCGCGGCTTTACCGCGCTGCAAAGGGCCGAAAGCCTGGAGGAGGCGGTTGACCTGGCCGCGCGCGCGGCTCAGCCGGGGGACACGGTGCTGCTTTCACCGGCCTGCGCCAGCTGGGACATGTTCCGGAACTACGAGGAACGCGGTGACCGGTTCTGCCTGCTGGTCCGGGACCGGTCAGCCCGAAGCGGATGTTAATAGCAAGGTTGCCGGGGGTGAAGGTATATGCCGAAAACACGGGGGGCTCCGGACTTTACCCTGTTCATCACGGTGCTGGCCCTGGTGAGCTTCGGCGTGGTCATGGTGTTCTCGGCCAGTATGTACAGCGGTCTGGTCAACTACCACGACAGCTTCCATTTCTTGAAACTGCAGGTGGTATGGGTGATCCTGGGTCTGGCGGCCATGGTCTTCGCCATGAATTACGACTACCGGAATTTAAGGCGGCTGGCCGGCCCGGCGCTGGCGGTGGCCCTCGTACTGCTGGTCGCGGTCCTTGTTCCCGGCGTGGGCAAGGAGGTATCCGGAGCGCGGCGCTGGTTCATAGTCGGTCCCCTGGTCTTTACCCCGTCGGAGTTGGTCAAACTCTGCGTGGTCGTCTTCTTCGCCTTCGGGCTTTCCCGCCGGCGGGAGAACCTGCAGAACCTGCGCAGCATGATGCCCTTCCTGGTCCTGTTGGGGGTGGCCTGCGGTCTGATCCTGATTGAGCCGGACATGGGTACGGCGGTTACCCTGGCCGGTACCGTCCTGGTGATGTTTTTCGCCGCCGGGGCCAACCTGGGCAGTCTGGCGGGCCTGGGGCTGGCGGGTCTGGGGCTGGCGGTCGCGGCTATCGCCGCCGCGCCTTACCGGATCAACCGGGTGACCGGTTTCCTCAATCCTTGGAAAGATCTCCAGGGACAGGGCTACCAGATCGTCCAGTCGCTCTATGCCCTCGGTTCGGGGGGGCTGTTCGGCGTCGGGCTGGGTCAGAGCAAGTTGAAATTCCTCTGGCTGCCGGCATCCCACACCGACTTCATTTTCGCCATCGTGGGGGAGGAACTGGGCTTCCTCGGCGCCACCATGCTGATCATGCTCTTCGGGATTTTCGCCTGGCGCGGCTACAAGATCGCGCTCACCGCCCCCGATCCCTTCGCCGCCCTGCTGGCGGCCGGGCTGACCACGGGCATCGTCCTGCAGGCCGTCATCAACATGGGGGTGGTCACCTCCAGCCTGCCGGTCACCGGCATTCCCCTGCCGCTGGTGAGCTACGGCGGCACCTCGGTGGTCTTCACCCTGGTGGGGGTGGGCATATTGCTGAATATTTCCCGCTTCTGCGGGGAGAAACAGGGGGCTTCATGAGCGACGGCGGGTTGCGGGTGGTGGTGAGCGGCGGCGGTACCGGCGGGCATATCTATCCGGCCCTGGCCATAGCCCGTGGCGTGCTGGCTCGCGGCGGCACGGTGCTTTACGCCGGAACGGCCGCCGGCATGGAAAGTTCCATCGTCCCGCGGGAGGGGATCCCCTTTGCGGGCATAGCTTCGGCCGGTCTCTCCCGGTCCTGGTCGGTCCGCAACCTGGCCGCCCTGGGCCGGGCCGGCTGGGGCGTGGCGCAGGCCTGCGGCGTCTTACGGCGGTTTCGCCCCCGGGTGGTGGCGGGCACGGGCGGGTACGTCTCCGCCCCGGTGGTGCTGGCGGCCGCGGCTATGCGGATTCCGACCCTGATCCACGAACAGAACGCGGTTCCCGGCCTGACCAACCGTTCCTTGAGCCGTCTGGCGGACGGGGTGGCGGTCACTTTTCCCGCCGCGCTGGACCGTTTTCCCGGCCGGCGCGTCAAATACACGGGGCTGCCGGTGCGCCCGGAGTTTCTGGCCGCCGACCGGGCGGCGGCCCGCCGCCGCCTGGGGCTGGCCGGGGACGTCTTTTTCCTGCTCTCCGTGGGGGGCAGCCGGGGAGCGCACAGCCTCAACATGGGCATGGTCGATGTTATCCGCGCCCTGGGCGGGCAAAAGGACCTTGAACTGGTACACCTAACCGGTCAGGCCGGCCGGCCCGCCTTCCAGGCCGAATTGGACCGGCGGGGCATAATCCTGGCTAATTATGGGAATGTTAGAGTGGAAGCGTACCGGGACGACATGGCCGACCTCATGGCGGCCGCCGACCTGGTAATCGCCCGGGCCGGGGCGGCGTCCATCGCCGAACTCACCGTCCTGGGCCGTCCCAGTATCCTGGTCCCCTACCCTTTTGCGGCGGCCAACCACCAGCAGGTCAACGCCGAAGAACTGGTGGCGCGCGGGGCGGCCCGGATGATCCTGGACCGCGATCTCTCCGGCGCTTGCCTGGTCGAAAACATCGGGGACTTGCGGCGGGATCCGGGGGCCCGGGAGCGGATGGCCCGGGCCGCCTTGGAGTTGGGCCGGCCGCGGGCTCTGGAAGACATACTCGATTTCATCGAACGGTTGGCCTTCTCCTAGCCCTCCGGCCGGTGGACAGGTCCGGGCGTCACGCCGGGTGACTGGCATTAATAACATATGACGAAAGGATCGACGCTCTGCGGAAGGAGATGTAAGTTAGTGCATAAAGCAGGGCAGCACATCCATTTTATCGGCATCGGCGGAGTCGGTATGAGCGGCATAGCCCAACTGTTGTTGGGGCTGGGCCACAAGGTCAGCGGCTCGGACCACAAAGCCTCCCAGGTGACCGAACGCCTGCAGGCCCTGGGGGCGGTGTGCTACACCGGCCACCGGACCCGCCAGGTGGAGGGGGCGGACAAGGTGGTGGTGTCCTCGGCCATCCGGGAAGACAACGAGGAACTGCGCGCCGCCCGCTCCCGGAATATTCCGGTGATGCGGCGCGGCGAAATGCTGGCCTGGCTGATGGCCGGGAAAAAAGGTATCGCCGTCGCCGGGACGCACGGTAAGACCACCACGACGGCGATGATATCGCTCCTGCTGGCGCGAACCGGGTTGGATCCCACCATCCTGGTGGGGGGAGAACTGGACGCCATCGGCGGCAACGCCGTTCTGGGACGGAGCGAGTGGCTGGTGGCCGAGGCGGACGAGAGCGACGGGTCGTTTTTGCTGCTCGATCCATTTGTCGCGGTGGTGACCAACATCGAGGACGACCACATGGAGCACTACGGCTCCCAGGAGGAGATAACCGGCGCTTTTGTCCGGTTCCTGTCCCGGATACCTCCGGACGGCACGGCTGTTCTGTGCACCGATGATCCGGGCGTCCGGGATGTCCTTCCGGTCTACCGGGGCAACCGCCGGACGTACGGTGAACACGGGTCGCCCGATTTCCTGCTCCGGGTAACCGCACTTTCCGGTCTTGCCGCGCAAGGAGAAATAAGTTACCGGGGGCGGTTGCTCGGCACTTTACGCCTGGGTGTGCCCGGCCGGCACAATCTCTTGAACGCCTGCGGGGCGGTGGCGGCCGGCATCTTGGCCGGGGTGCCCTTCGCGGACGCGGCCGCCGTGCTGGCCCGTTTCAGAGGCGTGCGGCGGCGCTTTGAAATTGTGGGTGAAAAGTGCGGTGTTACCGTGGTGGACGATTATGCCCACCATCCCAGCGAGATCAAGGCCACGCTCAAGGCGGCCACCCAGGTGGGGAGTGGATCCGGCCGGATAGTGGCCTGCTTCCAGCCCCACCGTTTCACCCGGACCAAGCGGCTGGCCGGCGAATTCGCCGGGGCTTTCGATGACGCCGACCTGGTGATCGTGAGCGATGTGTACAGCGCCGGAGAAAAACCGCTGGACGGCGTGTCCGGGCTTTCCATCATGGACGCGTTCCGGGGGAGGAACGGCCGGGTGGTGATGTACAGGCCCACGATACCCGAGGTGGTCGATTATCTGGCCGGGGAGGTAAGACCCGGCGACTTGGTGTTGACCCTGGGGGCGGGTGACATCTACCGGGCCGGCCGGGAACTTCTGACCCGCCTGCAGGATGGGGAATAAGGGCGAAGGGGGGCTGCCGGTGGGTGACCTGGCCCGCGCGGTGACCGCTTGTTGCGGCGGTGGCAGGGTGCGGGTAAACGTTCCCCTGCGCGAGTATACCAGCTGGCGGATCGGTGGTCCCGCGCAGCTAATGGTGGAGCCGGCCTCGGTGGAGGGTCTGGTGAAATTCCTGGCCTGGGCCGGGGAAGTTGGCGTCCCCGTCACGGTAATGGGGCGGGGCACGAATCTCCTCGTCGCCGACCGGGGCGTAAGCGGCCTGTTGATCCGGCTGGAGAAATCCATGGGTCAGATCGGAATACAGGGCAGGTCCATCCTGGCCGGGGCGGGGACGCCGCTTTCCGGGCTGGCCCGCACGGCGGCGGGACGGGCCCTGACCGGCTTGGCCTTTTGCGCCGGCATACCGGGCTCGGTAGGGGGCGCCCTGGTAACCAACGCGGGGGCGCACAACCATAGCCTGGCCGAGTTGGTGCGGGAGGTTACGGTGGTGGACCGGGCCGGCCGGCTGAGGGTTCTGCGCGGCCCGGAACTTAAGTTTGGTTACCGGACCAGCATTTTTAAGGAAGAGTTCCTGGTGGCGGCGCAAGTCGGTTTTGAACTGGAGGAAGGCGACCCCGGCCGCATCCGCCGGGAGATGGCCGAATACACGGCTCTGCGCCGGCAAACCCAGCCCCTGGATTATCCCAGCGCCGGCAGCGTGTTCAAGAACCCGCCCGGGTACTACGCCGGGCGCCTGATCGAGGAAGCCGGGGCCAAGGGACTGTCCCGCGGCGGGGCCCGGGTTTCCCTCCGGCACGCCAACTTCATCGTGAACACGGGCGGAGCCACCGCCGCCGACGTCTGGGGCCTGATCCAAACCGTGCGGGAGATGGTGTGGCGCCGTACGGGGGTGGAACTCGCCCTGGAGGTCCAGCTGGCCGGGGACTGGGGCGAATAGGGGAACCCGGAGGAGGAAACCCGCCGCAAGGCGGGTTTTTGGCTTTTCCTGAGGAGAACGGTTACCACGGCGCCCAATCAGGCAGGAAATCACGAGCGGCGGGGACGAGCTGAAGGTGCTAAATGGCTACTTGCGCACCCGCGTGACCCAACCTAAATCCATAATCAGTCTTCCATTGAAGCCTGAGTTGATATGCCCGAGGTGGGAAAGCCGGGTTATATCCCCGTGCTCTCTAAGCACTACCCGGTAGCGGATGGCAAGGATTGATCCAGGAATGGCCGCATGACCATGCGGAGGAATTGGAGCACCGGATCCCCGTCCCTATCTGGTTTTCATTTGGACTGGTTCCGGTCCGGACGCAGCGTCCTTTTTTGGCCGGCGGAGAAGAAAAACCAAGGGCACCACGGCCACGATAACAATGGCGGAGAAAACCATGGTGTAGTCGATGGCCAGGGAAGTGGCTTGATTGGTTATCTCTTTGCCCAGGACTATAAGGGCCAGTATATATGCGTTGTGGCTCCCGATCACGGATCGCCTCAGCAGGAAGCCTGTCATACCGTGGATAAAGCCGGTGACGACCGGGGGGGTTGCGGTGACATTGTTGGCATACAGGGCGTAATATATCAGTTCCTGGCGGTTATAGAGATAGGTGATAAAGGCTATGCCCAGGGAACCCGCCAGTTGCCGCACCAGGCTGTTGAGCGAGGTGACCCGGTTCATCAACTGACGGGGCACCGTGTTCAAGCCGACGACGGTCAGCGGCAGCATGAACAGGGCGAAACCGGCCGACCTTTCCATGTACCATAACTGCAGGGTATGATAGGAGGTGTTGAGATTAAGATTACCCATTTGGAAGGTGACGAAAGCGGTTATGGCGATGCCGGCCAGGCAGAGGGAAACGGCTCCGAACCGGTCGAACAGACGGCCCGATATAGGGGAGAGAGCACCCATGACGACGGCCGCCGGCGCCATCAGGAGGCCCGTCTGGAAAGGAGTGAAGCCCATGATCTGCTGGGTGAAGATAGGGATCAGGAAGATACCGGCGTACAGGGCCACGGTGACCATGAAGGTGCCCAGGAAGCTGGCCGCCAGGACGGAATTGCCCTTGAACACCCGGAGGTCGATGACCGGGTGGTCGGTAACCAGTTCCCAGAGGACGAAGACGATCAGGGCGAAAACACCGAAGGTCAGGGTGGCGACGATGGCCAAGGTATGCCAACCGACGCTCTGTCCCTGGGAGAGGCCCAGGAGCACGGCGAAGGCACCGGCAATGATGAGGATCATGCCGGGCAGGTCGAGGCGTGGTTTTACCTCGGCCGGAATACGCGGCAGCACCATCATGCCCACAAGCATGGTGAGAATACCGATGGGTATGTTGATGGTAAAGATGATGTGCCAGTCGAAATGGTCGATGAGGTAGCCGCCCAGGACCGGTCCGAAGGCCGGGGCCGCAGCCATGGCGATGCCCCGGGTGCCCAGAGCCACGCCGATCTTGTCCCGGGTAACGATCTGGTAAGTGTAGGCAGTGGTCACCGGCATGATGGCTCCGCCGCCAACTGCCTCGATCACCCGGGCCGCGATCAGAAAGTCCAGATTCGTGGCGACGCTGCAAAGGGCGGAGCCCAGGGTGAAAACGCCCAGGGAGATGAGGAAGATTCTTTTTACGCCCAAGCGGTCGCCGAAGTAGCCGGTAACGGGGATGGTTACTCCGGCTGACAGGAGGTAGGCGGTGGTCACCCATTGGATTGAGTTCACGCCCACGCCGAAGATGGCCATCAGTTTGGGGATGGCCACATTGACGATGCTGGTATCGAGAAAGGCCATGAAGGCGCCGGCCATGAGGATAAAAAGCTGAAGCCAGGGAATCCGGAGCGAGGGATGGTACGATGCTGTTTCTCCGTTCAATATCTTTCCTCCCGGGGATCGTTAGCCTGACCGGGCAATTTTCGCACCAAACCGTATAACTGTTCCCGGACGCTCAAACGGTTTAAGAAAACAGCCGCGATCCGGCTCCATTCCTCCTGCGAAACGCGCAATTCCGCCCGTCCGGCGTCCGTAAGGGTCCGGTTTACCCAGCGCTCGTCGGCGGTGTCGCGCCTTCCGACCGCTAGACCATCTTTTTCCATGTACTTGATGACGATGCTGACGGAACTCAGGTTCATATGCACCTTGGACACCAGTTGTTTACCCGCCGTTCTTCGTGCTGTCCAAGGGAATTGAGTGGAATAAATTGCCGGATGGTTAGCACGTCTTTTTTTACCTGAGGGGGACTGGGGCACACGCTACAGAGGATGCCGCCATAAATCCGCCGTCTGCGGTTTTCCTCCATGTTGGACCGAGGCAATCACCCCCTTCTAGTTTAACAGTAAAATATATGGACTGTCAATTTTATTAAAGATAAAATCATTAGTAAATTTACTGACATAAATTTACTGACATTGAATTATTATCGGTACGCGCGTACTGTTATTTAGATGCCGGGACGGAAAAATCCTCCTTTCTTGGTTAGACGTTGCGGGAGGCGTTTTTGTTTCCTAATATAGAAGAATAACCGGCACATGCCGGTTATTCTTCTATATTGTGCTATTATCGCTAATAAACGAAGAACGTAACACACGTTGTACTTTAACCAATAAACGCCTTAACAAGTCCTCCGATTACGCCTGCTGCCAATAGCAATATCACTGGCCAGAAAAAACGATCAATCTTCGCGGCTAATTTAGTTTCAACGCTGGCAATCTTGACGTCTAGTGTTTTTATGTCTAAACGCAACTATTTTTGACCATCCTTCAGGTCTTGAATGTCCTCGGATCTCAAGCGGCTGATTTCCTTGTCAATCTTGCTGTCAAGAGCTTTCAGGCCATTGTCAATCTTAGTATCCAGGGCCTTCTGCCCGTCCTTCAATTCCTGGACCTTGGCTTCAATCTTGACATCCAGGCGGTCTTGACCATTTTTACTCCTGAATATCCCGTCGTAGGTCGCCCTCGACGTAGCTGACGTACTTTTCTTCCCAGTTAATTACTTCGCCCACCCCGGACACCTCCCCGGCCGGCTATATTCTACCGTATCCCCGGCCCCCTGGCAACCGGAAATCAACCCAGAAAAAAGGAACTACTTATGCGAGTCACAGTCCCTGGATTTCCCGACTCTCACCCGAAGTGCGGGAGGCTACGAC
>JAJYZD010000300.1 GCA_021800315.1 Bacillota bacterium
ATAGCTGGACCGTTCGGAGAGAACTTAATTTTAGGCTTATACTTGCATCGAAATATAAAAATAGCCACCCAAAGCATCTATACTCAGTTGATAATGCTTTACATGACAAGTTAAGCGCATAGTTTGCAAATTATCCGGCTAATAGTGACCGCACACGTCGAAATCCTTCATACCACTACAAGGACCACCATGAGAGACTTTCCAATTATTTCATAACTTGGGGTATCTCAAGCAAGATACCCCCACTCGTGCTGGCCTGTTTACGGTGGCCTGAGTAGTTACCCGCCGTCACTATCGACGAGGTTTTGGCCGATTGTCGCCTTCATGGAAAGCCGGTGCTGGGGAGCGGTTGGTTCAATCCCGCGACCACCGTGTTGGATGGTCTCGGCCAGGGAGTCCCTTACGCCGCGTACAGTTTCGCCACCCAGGTGGCCTGGGTGGAAGTCGATACCGAAACCGCAAGATCGACGTATTGCGGATCATTGCCGTTCACGATGCAGGCCGGGCGGTAAACCCGCAAGCGGTGGAAGGACAAATTGAAGGGGGGTGTGCCATGGGTATCGGCTATGCGTTGACCGAGGAGGTGCGGATAATTGCCGGCGAAATCGCCAACACCGCTTTTTCAACCTACCTCTTGCCCATGAGTCTGGACATGCCGGAAATTCATTGGGTGATCGTGGAGGACCAGGAGCCGACCGGACCGTTCGGTGTCAAAGGGGTGGGGGAGCCGGCGCTTATTCCGACGGCCGCGGCGGATGCTTTGGGAGTACGCTTTTACGAACTGCCTCTGACCCTGGAAAAAGTAGTCGGGATGCTACAGTCTCCAGAAAGGCAGGGAGCAGGGTAGCAAAGCAGCCGGTCCTGGCCCAATGGAACAAAACTAAAGCCATTGGTTTTGTATAAAAGGTCCAAAGGATAATGTGTCAACCAACAAGAAGTACATTCTAACGCAACGAAGCTATAATATGGAAACAATATTGGTTATTTCTGTATCTGAACTTTTATGATAATGATAAGGTGTATAAGTTATTTCAAGTACAATTTCGTCTCTTTTAAGATACACCTCCACGTCATCTGATAAAATATGTATCCTAAAGTACGGGACCGGTTATTAGTGCAGCGTTGCCAACCAGCATCTCAGTGCTCGGCAATGAGGGATTATCGTGGTTATTTAATTCGTGTTATTTGAAGACATCCCCTCGCCCGTTAAGCAAAATGGTTGGTAAAGAGCATCTGTTTCTGCGACCCCGACCCGCCCTGCGGGCGGATACCCCCTTCAGCCGACTTTCAGTGACCCACCTGAGGCGGGTACCCCGCAAACCCACCAGCTTCGGCAGGTGGTGGATTAGTGGTTTATGGATACAACGGCAACGGGTGATACGTAGCTATGATGTGGTAGTCGGATTACCCGGATGGAAGATATACCAGTTACAACCGGTGTGGAAACGGGGGTTAAGAAGGTCTCTCGTCAGAGGAGGTGGGAGGTTGCTTACACAGGAAGTCAGGCCGACTGGAAGCCGGGGAACGCAGTTAAAACTGTGACATTCGATGGGAGGAGTGGATGAGAAGTTGCCTGAAGATAGCTATCAGAACCAATTGATGGTGGTCGAACCGCACGGCATTGAACACATTGATTCCGAGGGACGCCATGGGAAACCCAGTCGCCTTTTCAATGTCTGGTTTGCCTCACAGATGCACCTCACGCCCTTGGTGCTGGGGGGTCTGGCCATCACCTTCGGCTTGAACCTCTGGGGAGCCATCGTATCCATTGTGGTCGCCAACGTTCTCGGCTCCCTGGGCACCGCGGCGGCGGTCGCCATGGGTCCGCGCCTGGGTATGCCCCAGATGCCGATGAGCCGTTCCAGCTTCGGCTACCACGGCAATTATTTGGTGGCCGTCCTGGCCTGGCTGGGCTATATCGGGTGGTTCAGCGTCGAGAACATCCTGGGGGCCCAGACCATCACGCAACTGAGCCATCTTCCATATGTGCTCGCGGCCCTGCTTCTTGCCGTCATCACCATCGTCATCGCCGTCTATGGTTACAACCTGGTCCACGGGTTCGAACGGGTGATGACCTACGTCAGCATCGTCGTCTTCCTGATCCTGACGGTGATCGCCCTGAGCCGGGGAGTGAACTGGGTCCTTCCGGCCAAAGCCGCCGGGGCGGCCTACTGGAAGGCTTTCTTTCTGGAATTCACCATCATCTTTTCCTTCACGGTGACCTGGGCTCCCTACGGCGCGGATTACAGCCGTTACCTGCCGGCGGGACGGTCCGAGACCGAGAGCTTCTGGTACTCCTTCTTCGGCCTGTTTCTGGGCACCAGTTGGACCATGGTCCTCGGGGCCGTCCTGGCCACCTTTGTCGCCAAGGCGACCATCATCTCGATAATCGGCAAGATCTCCGGCGGTTTCGCGGTTGTCGCTTTCCTTGTGATCATCATCGGGGCCATGACGGCCAACGTACTGAACATTTACAGCGGAGCCCTCTCGGCCCTGACCTTCGACCTGCCTCTCAAGCGCTGGGGTTCCGCTTTGATCATCGGCGGGATCAGCATCGTCATGTCGGTCTTTTTCGGTGGTCCGGCCTTCGTGGCTTTCCTAAAGAATTTTCTCTTCACCATTGTTTACTGGTGCACTCCCTGGCTGGGAATCCAGCTTGTGGACTACTTCCTGGTCAATCGGTCGGGAACCGCCTACCGGGACGTACTGGACTTCTACCGCCCCCATGGGCCCTTCGGCGGGGTTAATTGGAAGGGGCTTCTGGCCTTCCTCACCGGACTGGCCGTATCGGTCCCCTTCATGGCTTCTCCCTGGTACACCGGGCCCTTGGCCAAAGCCTGGGGAGGCTCTGACTTCAGCTATTTCGTGAGTTTCCTGGTGGCCGCCGCAGTCTACGCTGCCACGGCCTATCCGGGGTCCAAAACCTCGAATGCCGGTATCCACCTTTCAACCTGAGCGGAACCGGGAGGCGGAACAGTTTCGGAACCTGACCGGCGTGGGGGCTCATTACTCTACGCCGGCACCCGGGATCTGGGAGACCAACGGAGGCGACAGGACTCCCGGTCTTCCGGGGTGCCGGGGGAACCCCGACCAGCGCCGGACCAGCCGGCCAATACCCGGGGGGAAAAGCGCCCTGTCGGGCCGAAAACGCCGTTGCGGCGGGTCTTAAGGCACCTTCGGTGCTCGGGAACACCGGTCTTTCGGGAGATGCCGGAGGATGTGCCCATCGGGGCCCAGGGGGGCGCGGGGAATCGGCAGTGATCCCCAACGCTCCGCCCATCCGCAACGCGATCCACAACGCCGTCGGAATCAGGGTTAAACAGTTGCCCGCCACCCCGGCGAGGGTGCTGTCCCTTTTACGGGAGCGGGAACGAAAAGGCTTAGGGGGAGGTGATGGCCGGTGATCGAAATTCGGCTACAGGGACTCGGAGGGGACGGAGTGGCCAAGGCCGCGGAGTGGATCGGTAAAGCGGCCCTTCTGGAAGGACGTCAGGCCCAGTCGTTTCCCTTCTTCGGGACGGAGATCCGGGGGGCGCAAGTCACGGCGTTCATCCGGATAGACGACCGGCCCGTCCGGGTACGTTCTTTCATTTACCATCCGGATATAGTGGGGATCCTGCACCGGGATCCCCGCAAGCTCGAAGATCCCTGGGCGGGGATCAAGGAAGGGGGGTGGGTTATCCTGGCACGGGGAGCCGGAGAGCCGCCTCCGTTGCCGGCCCGGTTTTTGTCCGTCCCGGCGGGGAAGGTCCAGGGCCCGTGGAACGTCATTTTCCTGGGTGCTTTGGCTGCCTGGACCGGAGTGGTTTCGCTGCCGGCCCTGGGGGAGGTTATGCGCGGGCACTTCCTGGGGGAGGAG
>JAJYZD010000049.1 GCA_021800315.1 Bacillota bacterium
AGACGCCTGGCTGCCTCTCCTGCGCTGAACATCTTTTCCATGATGGTCAATTATATCGGAAAATAGGCCACCGGTCAATACCTACACATATTACTGATTGACAAATACACTTGCTGCTACGAACCCTGTTTAAAGATGACTGGTCGCCGTATGCGGAAAGACTGTATTACCACGATGTGATACACCACCCTGATGGCACAGTGACTTTCAAAGCGCACAAGGACTACATTTTGCAGGAACTGGGCGTGGCCGCCGCGCGGAATTCCTCGGTGAACGAAATGCTCCGCAAGATCGGCACACCCACCCTGGTTCTCGGCGCCCCGGAGGGTTTCGGCCTGTCGGGCACCCCGGTGCTGACGGCGGAAAAGGGTAGGGAAATCGCCGCCCGGATACCGGAAAGCCGGTATACGACGATAAGGGGCTCCAACCATGCCACCATCATGTTCAAAGACCAGACCGTGCGGGAAATTAAGGGTTTCCTGGGAATCCGACCTCGGACGTAAACTAACAGGAATTGCACAGAGGGGCCGACTCCTCCATGAGCGACAATATGTAGCCGGTCAACCCGTTGACCGAATCGTAGTCCAGCAAAATCCGGGCATCCAGATTCAGCGTCAAGGTACGGTTAACCGCTTCAACCATCTGAACGGCATTAATGGAATCCACTCCGTAGCCGGTGAAAGGTACATCCGCATCTACTTCCCCGGCATCGATTTTCAATGACCGGCATAACTCCCTGATCACGATTTCTTTGATCCCTACCCGGTCAACTCCGCTCCCCGCTGTCGCGTCCGGCCCGGCCTGTCCTGTGTGCGGCCGGACTCCCCCGGATGCCGGGGCCAAGGTCCGCCGTCCTGGGTCATGCTCCACGCCGGGAACCGGTTTATCCCCGCCCACCCAGTACCGTTCCCGGGCGAAGGGATAAGTGGGAAGACTGACGCGGGAAGGTTTGCCTTCCCGGTACAACTTGTGCCAGTCGAAGTCCAGGCCGCTTACCCAGAGACCGGCAAGCTGAGCATAATCCCCGTTGCTGATCCAAAGTTCAACCTGCCCGGCCAGGTCTTGATCCACCGGCGTTTCATCCGCCACGTCCTTGGTGGCTGCGGCCCGCCCCCGGTACAGATGCTCAATGCCGTCCACACCGGCGACGAACTCCTTTAGCTTGCCGGCCAGTTCCCGCAGGGAGTGAACGATTACCGCCAGTCGCTCTTCCCGGGCTTCACGTCCCACCTGAAGGGTGTAGGCGACGTCCACCAACCTGTCATCCGACAGCCGTCCCTCCTCGATGGCGGTCAGCAGCCGCCGGGCCGTCTCTTTGAGAACGTCCTCCTTCCTGGCCGACAGCACGATAAGAACCGGACCAGCAGGGGTAATACGGTCCGCTGTCCGGTCCCCGCCGCTTAAAGCGTATTCTTCCACCACGATGTGGGCGCCCGACCCGCCCGCCCCAAAAGAGGAGATGCCGGCCCGCCGGGGAACTTCCCGGCCGTTGATTACGGGTGGCCGCCAATACTCCGTATCTTCCTGCAAAACGAACGGTGTTGCCGCGAAATCGATATGAGGATTCCCGCCCCGGCCGTGCATGACGTTCTTGACCAGGGTCCGGTGCTTGAACTGCAACAGCACTTTGGTCAACTGGGCGATTCCGGCCGCGGCCTCCGAGTGGCCGATGTTGGATTTCACGGAGGATATCGAACAAAATCCGGTTTCCTGCGTGTACTTCCGGAAGGCGTCGGTCAACCCGGAAACCTCGATGGGATCACCCAGGGCCGTCCCGGTGCCGTGGGCTTCGATGCAGCTTATCGTCCGGGGATGAATCCGGCCCCGCCGCAGGGCTTCCTCAACGACCTCCGCTTGGGCGACCGGGCTGGGAACGGTGTAGCCGCCGGTCTTGCCGGCGTGACTCACGGCCGTGCCCTTGATGACACCGTAAATGATATCCTTGTCCCTGACCGCCGCGGCCAACGGTTTCAGCAGAACGGCACCCACGCCTTCCGACGGCACATAACCCGTTCCGCCCTCGCTGAAAGCGTGACACCGGCCATCGTCCGCGTTGAACTGGGTCTCGGACAGCGTTACATACTTGCTGGGATGGAGGGACAGGTTAACGCCTCCGGCGAGCGCCAGGCCGCACCGCCCGCCCAGGATGCTTTCACACGCCAGATGAACGGCATAGAGCGACGATGAACAGGCCGTGTCCACGGTCAGACTGGGACCGGTAAAGTTCATCACATAAGATATACGATTCGCAATCGAGAATATCTGGCTGTTGGCCGGGTACATGCTCCGCCCGTTCCGCAGGGCCGCCTCCGCCATGCACAGCTGATAATTGTTGAACGTCGCCCCGACAAAGACTCCCACCCGGTTGCCGTCACTTCTTATGCTTGCGCGGGTATATCCGGCGTCCTCCAAACATGCCCACGCCGTCTCCAAAAAGAGTCGCTCCTGGGGATCCATAAACACGGCGTCCCGCGGTGAAATATTGAAGAATAAAGGATCGAAACAATCAAAATCCTCCAGGAAGCCGCCCCATTTGCTGTAACTGAGTCCCTCGGCCGCAGCCCTGCTCCGGTCGGGCTGGTAGAATCCGTCCAGCGACCAACGGCCGGGCGGAATCTCTTCAATGCAATCCCTGCCTTCGTACAGGTTCAGCCAGAATTCGTCCAGGCCGGCCGCCTGCGGATACCGTCCCGCGATCCCGATGACGGCGATGCCGGTGGACAAATCCGGTTCGTCACTTGCCACCGCGACCTCCCGCCAGGGATTTCCAGAGGTGCGCAGCGAAGACAGGACCTGCGGGCGGGCGGGCGAAGGCGCGGCAGCCTTCAGCGCGGCGACTTTGTCCGGGTACTTTGCGGCAAAATGGGCTCCGAGGGACTGGATGGTGTTATGCTTGAAAAACAAGGCAATATCCGACTTCCCGAACCTTTTTTCAATTATTTCATTAAGACGGGCGATCATTATGGAATCCAGACCCAATTCCCCGAAGTCGACCCGCGGATTTACTTTGCCGACCGGGATCTTGGTTTCTTCCGCAACCAATAATTTAAGGTATTCGACGGAAACCGCTGTCAGAATCTCCGGGCCGGGGAGTGATTCCGGACATTCCCGGGCTTCCGGAAACCCTGACGAAGCATCAGTACGTAAGGCATGAACGGTGTTCCAGGTCTGAGCGCCCGTCTGGTCCACTGTCTGCGGCACCCAGTATCGTTCCCCGGCGAAAGGATAGGTTGGTAAGCTGATACGGTGGGGTTTAACGTCGCCGTAAAGCCTGTTCCAGTCAAAATCCAGGCCCTTAGCCCAGATACCGGCAATCTTCTCATATTTCCCTTTAACTACCCATGCGTCAATAATCCCGGCCATATCTTCGTCTTCGGCGAACATAGCCAGAGTATCCTTGCCGTGTCCCACATGCCCCCGGTAGAGACGATCGCTACCGCTGGCCCCTTTCAGAAACATCCGCAGTTTCTCTTTGAGTTCCCCCATAGATCCTGCGATCAGGGCCAGGCGCTCTTCCATGGCCTCCCGCCCCACCTGCAGGGTATAAGCTACGTCCGGCAGATCAAGGTCGGACAACCGCTCTTCATCAATCGCCGCCAGCAGCCGGCCAACTCGCTCTTGCAGGCGGTCCTCGCTCTGCGCCGACAAAACGACGACCGCGGAATGCCCGGTTATCGCCGCAACTGAAGGAAGCCCTCTGTCCCGGGGAATGTATTCTTCGATCACAACGTGGGCGTTGGATCCCCCGGCGCCGAAACTGCTAACCCCGGCGCACCGCGGCAACTCCCGTCCGTCGACCAGGGGCCGGTCCCATTGGGTTAGTTCCTGTTGAACGACAAAGGGGGTCTCACTAAAATCAATATTCGGGTTTAGTACCCTGGAATGGAGGGATGGTACCAATTGACGATGTTTGAGCTGGAGCAACACCTTGGTCAGCCCTGCGATGCCTGCCGCGCTCTCACAATGCCCGATATTGGACTTGGCCGAACCGATAGCGCAGAACTGCTTATCCTTGGTGTATCCGTCAAAAGCCTTGCACAGGCCGGCAATCTCGATCGGATCCCCCAGGGAAGTTCCCGTGCCGTGGGCTTCCACGTAATTGATGGCGCGGGGATTGACTCCGGCGTCTTTTAATGCTCTTATGATAACATCGGCTTGGGCGCTGGGGTTGGGAACAGTGTAACCGTTGGTCTTACCACCGTGATTGACGCCTGTCCCTTTGATTATGCCATAAATATGATCCCCGTCGGCGACAGCCCTGGACAGCGGTTTGAGCAGTACGGCCCCGACCCCCTCTCCGGGGACATAGCCGTCGCTTCCTGGTCCGAAGCTCTCGCACCGGCCGTGGCTGGACACGAACCTGCTCTGGGAGAGCAGCAGATACTTGTTCGGATGAACCGAAACATTCACGCCGCCCGCGACGGCAACCTCGCATTCGCCCAGGCGCAAGCTTTGACCTGCCAGGTGTATTGCCGTCAACGAGGACGAACACATCGTGTCCACAGCCATGCTGGGCCCGTGAAAGTTGAAATAGTAGGACACCCTGTTGGCTATGGACGACGGGCTGCCGCGCAGGGCGACCGGCCGGCCCAGAACCTGTTCCTGGGCTCCGTAAAGCTGGTACTCTTCATACATGACCCCCACGTACACTCCTACCCTGCCTTCGCTTGAGTCCCGGTATAACTCTTGCCGCGTATATCCCGCATCCTCCATGGTTTCAAAGACGCACTCCAGAAACAGTCGCTCCTGGGGATCCATGAACCCGGCCTCAATTGGCGTAATGTTGAAGAAGAAGGGATCAAACCGGTCCACTCCTTCCAAAAAGCCGCCCCACTTGCTGTAGGTTTTTCCATGTTTGCCTATATCCTCATCAAAATATAAGTCATGATTCCATCGCTCCCTGGGAATCTCCGTGATGCAGTCTTTGCCATCTTTTAGGTTTTTCCAAAATTCCTGAACGTTTCGCGACTGGGGATACCGTCCGGCAAGGCCTATTATCGCGATATCCGATGATTCCGCCGCCCTGGTTTCCCGGATGGGAGCGAACAGTGTGCTTCGCCCAGGCGAAAGAAGGACGGGATTAGTCGCGACCACCGCTTCAGCCTTCGGCATTACGGGTTCGGCCCACCCGCTTCCCAGTAATTCGGCCAGGCGGTCCCTGTGGAATTCCAGGAAGAAACCTGTCAACTCCTGAATGTTCTGATACTCGAAGAATAATGTTATGGGTAACGGCCCAAAAAGCTTTTCCAGTTGACGGGTAATTTTCACGACCATTACTGAAGTTATCCCGAGTGTGTCCAGCGGAGCGTCCGCCTCTATGCTGTCCGCGGGCACACCGCCGACCGAAGCAAGCAGATTTGTAAAGTACTCGATCGCTTTATCCCGCAGAATGCCCGGGCCCACGGCTACCGGCTCCGTCAAAGTACCGAAGCCTGGTTCCGGCCGGGAGACCGGCGCCAACAGGGTTGAGCGTAGCCGCTCAAGATCCCCGCCTATAATCATCATCCGGTCTCTACCGGATGCCAGTGCCTGGTGGAGTGCCCTCATGCCGGCGGCGGTTTCCATGGCCATCAGGCCCGTATCACGGCTCATCATCTTTTCCGTTTCCTTGTCCAGCCGCATTCCGCCATCCTTCCACAACGCCCAGTTGAGCGAGCACGTCCGCCCCTGGCGCTCTTTCGCCGCCACCAGACGGTTACGGTAGCTGGCGTACTCGTCCATGAAGGCGTTGGCGGCCGCGTAGTCAGCCTGGCCGGCATTGCCCAGGCTCCCGGCAATGGATGAAAAGGCGATAAAGAAATCAAGCCTCAGATTCCGGCTGGCCAGATCCAGGTTCACCATTCCGCTGACCTTGGCGGGCAGGACTTCGGCGATCTCTTTCCTGGTCTTTTTCAGAATGAAGTTATCCCGAACCACTCCCGCGGCGTGAATGATCCCGTTCAAGGCACCATACCGCCGTACAATACTGTGAACCAGACCAACAACTGATCCCTTGTCCGTCACGTCTACCTGCCGGTATTCGACACGAGCGCCCATGGCTTCCAATTCCCTCAGGCGGGCTTGCCGGGCATCGTCCAGGCAGGACCGGCCGGCCAAAAGCAGGACCGGCCCGTTGACCCGCTGGGTGATTTCCCGGGCCAAAAGCAGCCCCAGCCCTCCGGCACCGCCGGTGAGGAGATAGACGCCCCCGTCTTTCCATGGAGCATCCACCGTATCAGAACCGGCCTTAGCAATCCGGCTCCAGGCGGCAATCTGCCTTCTGCCTCCTTGATACCGGATGACCTGGTCCTGGGGTCTTTGGCCGTTCTCCCTTAGTATCGCCGCGACGGCAACGGCGTCTTGACCCTGCTCCACTCCGATCATCTGGCCCATCAACCGGGGGTTTTCCAATCGGGCCGTCTTTAATAGCCCGGAAAGGGCCGTCCAAATGTCTCCGTCCCGCCCAAAAGTTACCACCTGGACCAATACGTTGTCCTTCGGCTTCGCCCTGAGGATACCTTGAACCACTTCGAACACTTGGGTGAAATAAGCCTGAAACCTTTCGTCCACGCCCGCCGCCGCTGAGTCGGGAACAAGGCACCGGACACCGGGCAAAGAAGCCGCGACAGCATCCCGAAAAACTTCACCGGGCTCGCACAAGAAAACCAAGTGCTGGGCGCACTCGGGTACCGGCTCTCTTACCTTAACAGCTTCGTCTTGCCAGAGGCGTTCGAGCACAAAGGTACCTGTCGCAACCGGGCGCCCTGCCGTATCGAACGCGTGCGGCAAAACCCGGATCGACAGTCCCCTCATCCTTATACATACCTGGCCGCGCCCGTCGCACAGGTCGATATCGAACCTTGATGTCTTTTCCCCCGGTATGCCGGCGCGACTGTACCGGACTACGGCCCACATATCCGCAACGCACCCGCCAAGGATCTCCAGTTCGTCCAGGGCAAACGGCACAACCGTCTTCGGTTCGAAGCAACCGTTTTCGATCAGCAAACCCAGCGACGCCTGTATGGCCGCATCCATTAAGCTGGGATGCAGGACGAAGTGCTCCTCGGTACCCGAAACGCACGGAGGCAGGGTAACTTTGGCCAAAACCTGGTCCCGTCCCAGGTGGATAATCCCGATCCCCTGGTGAGCCGGCCCGTATTCAATTCCCATCGTCCGGAACGTCTCGTAGACCTGGCCGGACAAGAGCGTCCCCTGGTCACACTGCCTTCCAAGCTTCTCAATATCGATGATTTCCGGCTCCGCCGCCCCTCCCCGTACTGCCCGCCCCTGCCCGTGCAACAACGGCTCCGCGCCAGCCCCCCGGGTGCTGTACACCTCGTAAACGGTATCTCCGTTTCCGTCCGGAAACAGCCCTATGTGCACGTGAGCCGGCTGGTCGGTCACGATGAGCGGTTGCACCCAAGCCACGTTCCTCAAGCGGATCGGACCATGTGTCTCCGCCGACGCGGCGCGCACCAACGCCGCCCGGGCCATTTCCAGGCAGGCCGCTCCGGGCAAAACCCGCCGGCCCTGTACCACGTGATCCCTGAGGAAGAACTCCTCGCCGGTGAAGGTAGAACTGAACCGTCGTTCCGAAAAATCGGACGTATCTTCGTGCAGCAGCGGATGAATGAGTCCCGCGCCCGGGTTCGCGCGGTGGGAATTCCCGGTTCCGGCCATAAGAGCGACCTCCGTTCATCAAGTAACAAAATCTTTTCTCTATCGTAAAACCAGGGATCCCCGGGGGCGGGTTTCCGGCATGTCCGGATGAGAGAATTATAGGGCATAGTGTCAAGCGGTGCCAGATGGAAAGATGGCAGTACAGGGTATATATGGCAGAACGGAGCCGTCGGAGGCGTTCCGCCGCTGAAAGCGGCCCCCGGAACGGCAGAAGGTCCCCGCGCTTGTACGCGGGGACCTTCTGTTGAACAGGAACGTCTTAACGCAACACGAAGAACGACCTGGCCGCCAGATCGGTCACATTGGCCAGCGGTCCCGGATAGAAGCCGATGACCAGGGTGGCGACCATGGCGATGACCATGGTCAGGGCCACCGGGCTGGACAGGGTGATGGGCGAAGGATCAAGCGGCTCGTCCCGGTACATGACCAGGACCACCCGCAGATAGTAGTACACGGACACCATGCTCATCACCAGGCCGATGACGGCCAGCCAGGGATAGCCCTGGATCACGGTGGCGAACAGGTAGAACTTGCCCGCGAAGCCGGCCAGGGGCGGGATACCGGCCATGGAGAGCAGGGCGAACAGCATCATGGCCGCCGAAAGGGGCGAGCGCTGGGAAAGTCCCGCGTAGTCGCGGATCTCGTCGCTGCCGGTTTGGGCGAAGACGTTGGCCACCACCGTGAAGGCGCCCACCGTGGCAAAGACGTAGATGAAGGCGTAGAACAGGACGGCCTTGACGCCGGCCGGACTCGCCGTCACTACGCCCACGAGGATGTAGCCGGCCTGGGCCACCGAGGAGTAGGCTAAGAGGCGCTTGATGTTGGTCTGGGGAATAGCCACCAGGTTACCGACGACCATGGTCACCGCCGCCAGGATGGCCACCATGAGGGTCCAGTTGGCCCAGACGCCGGAGAAACCGGCCGTAAACAGGCGCAGGACGACGGCGAAGGAAGCGGCCTTGGAACCAGTACCCAGGAAGGCGGTGATCGGCGTAGGCGCACCCTCGTACACGTCGGGGGCCCACATGTGGAAGGGTACGGCCGAGATCTTGAAACCCAGGCCGGCCACCAGCAGTACCAGGCCCAGGATCAGGACCGGCGGGAACGCGCCCCGGCTCAGGAGCAGGGCGATCCGGATGATGTTCACGGTCCCGGTCAGACCATAGACCAGGGAGAGGCCGAAGAGCAGCACGGCCGAGGACAGGCCGGCCAGCAGCACGTACTTGATGCCGGCCTCCACCGACTTGCCGTCCGTCTTTCGCAGTGCCACCAGGATGATGAAGGCGATGGTCATCAACTCCAGGCCGAGGTAAAGGGTGATGAAGTCACCGGCCGAAGCCATGACCATCATGCCCAGAGTCGCGAACACCAGGATGCCGTAATACTCGGCCTGGTAGCCGACCTGTTCGTCCACGTACCGCATGGAGCCCAGCGTCACCAGGATGGCCGCCGTCAGGAAGATCTCTTTGAAGAAGGTGCTGTAGCTGTCGACGATGTACATCCCGCCGTACAGGCTGCCCTGGTGGGACCAGGTACCGATGGAAAGCGCCAGGATGCCCGCCAGGCCCAATACCGTCAGCCAACCCAGACCCCGCCGGGCGTTGTGCGGTACGATGAGGCCCAACACCAGGAGCCCCAGGCCCAAAACAGCGGTTGCTATCTCAATGTCCATCAGGGACCAGTCCATCACAACACCCCCCCGATCCGCAGGGTATGGGTAACCGAGGCCACGAGGGGCGTCACCCCGCTGTTGATCATGTTAAAGAGCAGCGAGGGCACCAGCCCGCCCACGACCAGCACCGTTCCCAGCACCGCCAGCGGCACCATCTCCGGCCCGCGGATATCGGTCAGGTGGTCGTACTCCTCGCGCCGGGGCCCGTAAAGGGTGTTGGCCACGGCCCGGAGCACGAACAGCGCGGTGATGATAATGGTGGCGATGGCCACCACGGACAGGCCGCCGTAGCGTCCGAAGCTGCCCAGGAAGATGGTGAACTCCGGCACGAAGCTGATCAGGCCCGGCAGGCCCAGGGAAGCCAGTCCGGCCAGCACGAAGGCCACCCCCACGCGGGGCATCTGCTGGAACAGGCCGCCCAGGTCGGGTACCCATCGGGTATGCGTCTTTTCGTACACGAAGCCGATGGTGGAGAAGAACAGGGCCGCCATGATCCCGTGGGCAAACATGTTGGCCACCGCCCCGTTGATGCCGATCACGTTCAGGGAGGCAATGCCCAGGAGCACGTAGCCCATGTGGCTGACGCTGGAATACCCCACGATGTACTTGAGGTCTTTCTGGGCCAGGGCGCCGAAGGCGGCGTAGGCCGCGCCCGCGACCCCGAGGACCGCGATCGTCGGCGCCCAGTAGGCGGCCCCGCCCGGCAGGATCAGGAGCGCGATGCGGATCAGTCCGTAACCGCCGATCTTTTTCAGGACGCCGGCGTGGACCATGCTGACCGCCGTAGGGGCGCCGGCGTAGCCGTCGGGCGACCAGGAGTGGAACGGCCACATTGAGAGCAGGGATCCGAAACCGAAGAGCATAAAGGCGAAGGTCCAACGCTGGAAGCCCAGCGGGAAGGCCACCCTGGCCAGTCCGTAGATGCTGAAGTCAGGCTTGCCGGTAATCAGGAGCGCCTGGATGAAGACGGCGATGACGGCCACCAGGAGAAAAGCGCTGCCAACCAGCAGGTAGATGGTCAGTTTCATGCCGGCGTATTCCTTCGTGACCCGCTTGGTGCTGCCCCAGATCACCACCATGATGTAGATGGGGATCACCACCACCTCGTAGAAGAGGAGGAAGATAAACAGGTCCATGGATACGAAGGTACCCATGACGCCGGTCACCAGGGTCAGGAACAGGATGAAGAACTCCCGCGGCCGCATGTTGACGTTCCAGGAGGCGAAAATGGCGGTGAAGCCGATGATCGCGATCAACAGCAGCATCGGCAGGCTGATGCCGTCGACGCCCAGGAAGTAGGTGACCCCGAGGTCCTTGATCCAGGGCACCCGTTCCACGAACTGCAAGCCGCCTACCGCCTGGTCGTAGACCGCGTAGGCGTATACGGTCAGCGCCAGCGATACGAACGTGGCGGTAGCGGCCACGGCCTTGATCAGTTTGTGCTCCGCGGGAGGAATAAACACCAGGAGCAGCGCCCCCGCCACGGGCGCAAAGAGAATGACGGAGAGTATCGGAAAACCGTTCAACTACTTCACACCCCCCAGGCTCACCAACAGTATGATGATGACGATGACCGGGGCCATGATGGCCGCAGCCAGGGCCAGAGCCGCGGTACTGCTATTCTGTTCGTCCATTTATCTCACACCTCCCAGAAACAGTGTCGCATGGGGACCGGTAAAGGCCAGGAGCACGCCCACCGCCAGCACGCCCAGGAAAAAGACCAGGGCGTAGTTCTGCAGCCGGCCGGTCTGAAAGACGCGCAGGCCCTCCCCGGCGGCCACGGTGAAGGCGCCGACGCCGTTGACGATCCCGTCCACCACGTAGATGTCGAAAAGGTACATGAGACGCGCCACTCCGTCCACCATGCTGTGGTTAAACCACATGTACAGTTCGTCCAGGTAGTACTTGTGGTAAAGCACGTCGTACAGGCGGCCGCCGAACCACTGCCGGGCCGCCAGCGCCTTGGTTTTCTCCCGGTCCTTGCAGTAGAACAGGTAGGCCGCGTAGATGCCCAGGGCACCCAAAAGGGTGTCGCCGATCATCAGGGGCCAGTTGGCCACGGGCGGAACGTAGGTGCCGAAGTGGATGTACCGTCCCCACACGTCCCACCAGGGAGTGCCGATCAGGCCGGCCACCGTGGAGAACAGGGCCAGGATCATCAGGGGTATGGTCATTACGAGCGGCGACTCCTGGGGATGGTTCTCCGGATTCTCCTTGCCGAAGAAGCAGAGGAAGATCATCCGCCAGATGTAGAAGGCGGTCAGGAAAGCGGTGAAGCTTCCGATGACGAACAGGACCGTGTGCCCCGAAGCCAGGGTCGCGTCGAGAATGTCACCCTTGGACCAGAAGCCGGCAAACGGGGGTATCCCGGAGATGGCCAGGCCACCCACAACGAAAGTGACAGCGGTGATGGGCATCTTCTTGATGAGGCCGCCCATCTCCCAGACGTCCGCCTTGTGGTGCAGGCCGATCAGCACGCTGCCGGCCCCGAGGAACATCAGAGCCTTGAAGAAGGCGTGCGTCCAGAGGTGGAAGAAACCGGCGGAAAGGCTGCCCACGCCCAAACCAAGCATCATGTAGCCGATCTGGCTGATGGTGGAATAAGCCAGAATACGCTTTATCTCACGCTGGGTAATGGCGATGCTGGCCGCGAAGATGGCGGTGAAACCGCCCACCCAGGCCACCAGTTCCATGACCGGAGGCACCGAGGCAAACATGAAGAGCATCCGGCCGACCAGGTAGACACCCGCCACCACCATGGTGGCGGCGTGGATCAGGGCGCTGACCGGGGTCGGGCCCTCCATGGCGTCGGGCAGCCAGACGTGCAGCGGGAACTGGCCGGACTTGCCGACGGGACCGAGGAAGAAGAGCACGGCCACCGTGATCAGGAGCGGGATATTCTGGAACTGGGGAATCTTCTGGGCCAGGTCGGCGATGTTCAGCGTGCCGAAGATGAGCTGCAGTGACAGAAGCCCCAGCAGGAGGCCGGTGTCGCCGATCCTGGTCGTGACGAAGGCCTTCTTGGCCGCCTCCCGGGCGGAGATCTTGTGGTTGTAGAACCCGATGAGCATGTAGGAGCAGACGCCCACACCCTCCCAGGCCACGAACAGTTCCAGCAGGTTGGAGGCCGCAACCAGGAGCAGCATGGAGGCACCGAACAGGGACATATAGGCGAAGAAGACGGAAAACCCTTTCTCCCCGCGCATGTAGCCCAGTGAGTAGATCTGGATGAGGGAGGCGACCAGCGTCACCATGAACAGCATCATGGCCGACAGGGGATCGAGCAGGATGCCCGCGTCTACCTTGAAGCCCGGCATGGAGAGCCAGCGCAGGGAGTAGACCAGCGGGTGGTTGATGAGTCCCGGATGCTGGAGAACCCCCACCGCGATAAAAGCGGCGATGATGAAGCCGGACACCATGGCGCCGATGGAAATGGTGGCGGACAGCCATTTCCACTGCTTGGTGAGAAGGCTGATAACGGCGAAGGACAGCGCCGGCAACAACGGAACCAGCCAGGCGTGATACATGAAATACTCTACCATTTCCTTTTCTATACACCTGCCTTTAAGAACGAAATAGCCTTACCACTTCAGCCAGTCGAAGTCGTCCAGATTGACGGACAACCGGTGGCGGTAGATATTGATGATGATAGCCAGGCCCACGCCGACTTCCGCCGCCGCCACCGTGATCACGAAGATCGCGAAGATCTGGCCGGTGAACAACTGCGGCGTGACGAAGCGGGAAAAGGCGATCAGGTTGATGTTGACGGCGTTGAGCATCAACTCGATACACATCAGCACGGCGATGGCGTTCTTCCTGGTCAGGGCGCCGAAAAGGCCGATGGCGAAGAGGACGCTGGCGAGGAGCACGAAGTTGGTCGGACTAATCGCGAGAGCGGGCACCGGGCTTCACCTCCTTGGCGAGAACGATCGCTCCGATTAGGGCCACCAGCAAAAGGACGGCCGCAACCTCGAAGGGGATGACGTATTTGGACAGCAGCAGCGTCCCGATATGCGCGATGGTATCGGCCGGAACCGTCGCGCCCGAGACGAACCACCGGGCCCCGTAGGTGAGTCCGCCGGTCAGCGCCAGCACGACGATCACCACCAGGGTCGCCAGCTTCAGCTGGTTGTTGAAGAGCAGACACTCCTTGAGGTCGGGCCGCTGGGTGAGCATGACGCCGAAGATCATCATGATGCTGACCGCCCCGGCGTAAACCATGATCTGCACCAGGGCCAGGTAGTCCGCATCCAGCAGGAAGTACATCGACGCCACGGCGATGAAACAGACCGCCAGCCACAGCACCATGTGCACCAGCTGCCTGGAGGCCACCACCATTATCGCGGCGAAGATGATGGCCAGGCTGATCAGCCAGAACGCTCCCACCTGGTAGATACTAGTCACCGGCCTTCACCTCTTTTCCCCCTGCCGCGCTCACATCGCAGGCCGGACGATCTCCTTCCGCCAGGAGAACCAAAGGCACATTCTCCCGGTGGTAACAGGCCATTTCGAAATCCTGCGAGAACCGGAGCGCTCCCTTGGGGCAGGCCTCCACGCACAGGCCGCAGAACAGGCAGTACTGGATATCCATGTGGTAGCCGGTCAGAACGTTCTTCTTATCCACCTTGGTCCGGACGCAGTTGATCACCCGGTTGGGGCAGGCGTTCTGGCAGAGGCCGCAGGCGATGCAGGCCTCCTTGTCCAGGGTAAACCGGCCGTGAAAACGCGCCGGCAGCGGGGCCCTCTCCTCCGGATACTGGATCGTCACCTTGGGTGTGAAGAGTTCCTTCAGGGTAATTTCAAGACCCGTTGCCAATCCTTTGCCGAACATGCCGTCACCACCCTATCCCGCGAAAGACATACATGCCGAAACCGGTCACGAAGACGTTGGCCAGGGACAGCGGTACCAGCACCTTCCAGCCGAAGCTCATCAGCTGGTCCACCCGGATGCGCGGGTAGGTCCAGCGTACCCACATATGCAGAAAAATCAGCAGGTACAGCTTGAGAACGAACCAGACCCAGGAGGGGAGGAACGTCCAGCCGAAGGGGGCCAGCCAGCCGCCCAGGAACAGGGTAACCGCGAAAGCGCTGACCAGGATCACGTTGGTGTACTCCGCCATGTACCACATGGCAAACGCCATGCCGCCGTACTCGGTCATCGGTCCGGCGACGATCTCCGACTCCCCTTCCACCACGTCGAAAGGCGTCCGGTTGACCTCGGCCACGGAAGCGGCGAAGTAGATCAGGAAGGCCACCGGCTGGGTGAAGATGTTCCAGACCTGGGTCTGGGACGCTATCACGGACGACATCTTCAGGGAACCGGTGATCATGACCACGCCCAGTACCGAGAGTACCATGGGAATCTCGTAGCTGACCATCTGTGCCACCGCGCGCATGGAACCGATCAGCGAGTACTTGTTGGCCGACGCCCAGCCGCCCATGAAGAACACGACGATGGACAGCGAGCCGATGGCGAAAAAGAAGAAAATCCCCAGGTTCAAGTCCACCGGGATCATCCCCCGCCCGAAAGGCACCACCGCGAACAGGACCAGCGAAGGCACGAAGATCAGGACCGGCGCGAGCAGAAAGATAACCTTGTCGACAGCCCCCGGGATGATGATCTCCTTGCTTATCAGCTTACCAACGTCCGCCAGGGCCTGCAGGAGCCCCTTGGGTCCCACCCGGTTGGGTCCGACCCGCGCCTGGAACCAGCCCGCCAGTCGGCGCTCCAGCCATATGATGAACATAAGGTTCAACAGGATGAACAACAGGGCCCCCACGATCTTGACGATCATCAGGATGACCTGGTTCAAGAGGAGCGGGGCGCCCGCGAGGGCCAGGAGGCCGGACAAATAGTTGCCGAACTCGATGAAAATCCTATCACCCATACTCTTCTCCCCTAAATCACGTAATGCTTAACAGTCCACTTCACCCAGCACGATGTCCACGCTGCCCAGAATGGCCACCACGTCGGCCAGCTTCCAGCCCCTGCAAAGTTCGGAAAGCAATCCGAGATTGATGAAGGAAGGCCGCCGCACGTGCATCCGGTAGGGTTTGGGTGAACCGTCGCTGACCAGGTAATAGCCCAGGATGCCCCTGGCCCCCTCGATTTCGTGGTACATCTCGCCGACCGGCGGTTTGATGACCTTGGGCGCCTTACCCATGAAGGGTCCCTCCGGCAGCCCCTCCAGGGCCTGCTCGATAATGCGCACGCTTTGTCGCATCTCCAGGATCCGCATCCGGAAGCGGTCGAAGCAGTCGCCGTTGCGCCCCAGTGGCACCTCGAAGTCGAAGCGGTCGTAAACGCTGTAAGGCCGCGCTTTACGCAGGTCCCAGTTGACACCGCTGGCCCGCAGCATCGGACCGCTGGCGCTGTAGTTGATGGCGGTCTCGGGGTTAAGGACGCCCACGAACTTGGTGCGGGCCTGGAAGATCTCGTTGCCGGTGATCAGGCCGTCGTACTCGTCAAAGGCGGCCGGCAGTTCCTTCATGAGCTTTTTGACCTGGGGGAGGAACTCCGCCGGCAGGTCTTCGGACACCCCGCCCACCCGCATGTAGCTCACGGTCATCCGCGAACCGGAGATCATCTCGATGAGGTCGAGGATCTTTTCCCGGTCCCGCAGGCAGTAGAAAAAGCCGGTGATCCCGCCGATCTCGATGCTGTAGGTACCCACCGATATAAGGTGGCTGGCGATACGGGTAAGTTCGGCGCAGATGACCCGGATGTACTCGGCCCGCTCCGGTACCTCCACCCCCATCATCTTCTCCAGGGTTTGGACGTAGCCCAGGTTGTTCAGCATGGCCGCCAGGTAGTCCATGCGGTCGGTATAGGGGATGACCTGGGTGTAGGTGCGCGCCTCGGCCAGTTTCTCGATACCCCGGTGCAGGTAGCCGCACACCGCCTCGGCATTGACGATGACCTCGCCGTCCAGGGTCAGCACCACCCGGAACACCCCGTGGGTGGCGGGATGCTGCGGTCCCATATTCAGTACGTAGCGGTCCGTCTTGATGTCGTGCTCCAGGCGATCCCGCAGGTCGGTTCCCGTAATCAATCCCTACCACCTGCCCATGTGAAATCTTTGCGCAGCGGGTAGCCCTCGAAACCGTCGTGCAGGAGGATACGCGCCAGATCGCGGCCCTCGAAGATAACCCCCAGCAAATCGTAAGTCTCCCGCTCCTGCCAGTCGGCCCCCCGGTAGATTTCCATAACCGAAGGGATCCGGGGATCGTCCCGCGGGATGTCGCAACCGACCGTCAGCTGGTACCCGTAGATAAAGGAGACCAAGTGGTAAACCACCGTGATTCGGTCGCCGAGATCGGTGGCGGTCAGATTGGTCAGATAATTGAAAGCCAGTTCCGGATCCTCCTTCAGCGCGCGGAGCAAAGCCGGCAGTTCGTCCCGGCCCACGGTTACGGCGTTCTCCTTAACCTCGAGGGAGGGCATGCTCTCACCCAGGACGGGCAGGCGCCCCGCCACTTTCTCATCAAGCATGGGAGATCACCGCCTTTCGCCCCTGCACCTTGTCCCGCAGCATGAGCAGTCCGTGGATGACGGCGTCGGGACGGGGCGGGCAACCCGGTACATAAACGTCCACCGGCACCAGTTTGTCGACGCCCGCCACCACGTAGTAGGAATCCACGAAGGGGCCGCCGGAAATGGCGCAACTGCCCATGGCGATAACCCACTTGGGCTGGCCCATCTGCTCGTAGAGCCGGACCACGAACGGCGCCATTTTCTTGGTCACCGTGCCGGCCACGATCATGACGTCGGCCTGGCGGGGCGAACTGCGCAACGCCTCGTACCCGAAGCGGGAAATGTCGAAACGGGGACCGATGGTGTGCATCAGGCCCTCGATGGCACAGCAGGCCAGCCCGAAGCCGAAGGGCCAGAGCGAATAGCCGCGGGCCAGGTTGAGGGCCTTCTCCAGCGGTCCGATGTGAATGAGCCTTCTGGCCTCCTCGATGACTGCCCGGTCGGTGGTCAGGGCTTCTATCGCATGGCCTTCCTTCTTGGTATCCACTCCCTTGGTATCCGCTCCTACATCCATTCAAGCGCACCTTCCTTCCAGGCGTACCACAGACCCAGAACCAGGATAAAGATGAAGATTATCATTTCCACAAACGCGAACAACCCCAGGCTCTTGAACTTGACGGCCCACGGGTAGAGGAAAACGGTTTCCACGTCGAACATGACGAAAATCAGGGCATACATGAAGTAGCTCGCCCGGAACCGGAT
>JAJYZD010000050.1 GCA_021800315.1 Bacillota bacterium
TGCGGATGGCGGGGGCGACGTGTAAGCGTCCTGCCTTATGCCATTCCGCTAAGACTCCCTCCCTCTGCGTAATTAGTGGCCTATGCTAAGGTTTGCTTACGTTGCGAGGAACGGTTGGGAATTGATACGGAGCCCGTGCCCAAGCCCTTGGTGGCCCGGTCCGTATAAAAGACGGACGGTTTCCGTTTTCTCAACAATTGGAGGCAATGGAGCGTTGTCAAGAAAGCGGCGATAGCCGCCATTAAGGAAATCACAAAGAAGGAGGTGAAAAGCCTGGTTTTTTGGCGGCACCACAGAAATAACGCGCTGAAGGCGGGGTAAAACCCTTAAAGTTTGCGGTCGATGGGTACCTGCCGCAAGATAGGGTATGGCGGCGGTACACGTAGTGAAAGGCCGTCGTCATACAGTCAACGACCACGGGGTACCCACCCGCAGGGTGGGTCGTGGGTAACACCCCCTTCCGGGCAGAACTGTTAAGCCAGGCGGCGTTTCCGCCACCCGGAACGCGGACGGGAGTCCGTAGCCCAGCAGCTGAATCCTGTGACGCTGCCACCCCGCTTGGTCAGTGGGAGAGGAGCATGTCCGCGCTCGTTTACACGGGTCGAAGCATGTTTCAGAAGCCAGGCAACGGCTGTGGCATCTGGTTTAACCGTGTTGGATGACAAGGTTTACACCATCGAAGATTACATGAGACTAGATGATGACAACCGCTATGAGCTAATTGGAGGTAAGTTAATTATGGTTCCACGCCCCCAATGGAAGCATCAAAAAATAAGCGGTGCATTACATGCCCAGTTCCTTAACTTCCTAAACCAAAACCCTATTGGCGAGGTGCTGTGGGATCTTGATGTCCATTTGGGCGACAAGGTTGTGCGTCCGGATGTATTGTTTATCCCCAAGAAACACATTGAAATACTCGGTGAATCATTCCCCAATGCGGCTCCAGACTTAGTTATCGAAGTATTGTCACCGTCTTCTGAAAGCCATGACCGAAAGACAAAGAGCAAATTATATTTCGAAAATGGTGTAAAAGAATATTGGGTAGTTGATCCCCAACAAAAAACAGTTGAGGTTTTTACGGCTGGCGAAAAGAATTGGACATGGATAGGTGTCTTTGACCAGGAGGACGTTCTAACTACTTCACTTTTGCCGGGGTTGGAAATAAGGCTGGAAGATGTTTTCACATAGATGCCTGCGGCGATATGGCCAAAACAAGGTATCGCTATGGCAATGCTCAACGAGTATAATTACAATACAAAGGACATGGCCACCCGTTTCGAGCAATGAAGGTTAAGGGAGATCAGAGGTTAGTGGAATTCCGGTCTGCAAATAATGGACCACCCCAACAGCCGCGGATATGCCAAGGAATACCATCCCGGGTTCTGACCACGCTTCCGGGAGGGCCCTGAGCCACCCGTCTTCGGGATGGCCTCATAATATGCGAAATATCGTATTATGAAAAAAAAGGAGAGTTTGGGCCGGTTCGAGAGGATTACCCGGCGGAGTGTCGAAATTAAATTTTAGGAAATTTCAGAAAACGGTGGGCGACCGGCCGCTGGCCGGTGCCCACCGGAAAGGGTGGTTCACGTGCGCAACCTTGGAAAGATTTCCGGCCCGCTGCTGGCGGCAATCATCCTCGTCCTGGCGCTCCTCGCCCCGGCCACAGGGGCCCCGGCCCGGACCGTTCCCGACTTCACCAGGCTCGGCTTTCCCACCGTGGTGGCCCAGGCGCGGGTGACGCCGGCCACCGGGGCCGTGCTGCATGCGGGAAACGTCACCGTCGCCGTGCCAGCCGGGGCGGTCAGCGCCGGGGTGGACTTCCAACTACTCGAGGGTCCGGTGGCCGCATTCCAGTCCAAGGCGCCGCCCGGACAGAAGGTGCTGAGCGATTTCGCTTTCAAAGTGGTGGGTGCAAACGGCGGGCTGGTTGCTGCTTTCGGAAAGCCGGTGATTTACACCCTGACCAGTTCCCGGGTACAAAAAGGAAGCGTTTACTGGAACGTACTGCCTTCGGGGAAGTGGGTGGTTAACCCGGTACCGGCCGGAATCGTTCCCGGAAAACAGTTGAGGCATGGCATTCTGGCGGCCCCGGTGGGCTGGGTGGTTACGAGTCCTGTGGCGCTGGTGACCGGGGCCACGGCTCCGGTGACCGGGCTGCCGCTGGGGCCGGTGCTGCTGGCCGGGCTGGGCTTGCTCGCGCTCGGAGCGATTCTTCTGGCGGCGCGGCGCCGGCTCGGGGCGGGCTGAGAGGCGGGACCGCGCATGGTCCGCTTCCTGGGGCGGCTGGGTTGGACGGTTACGGTACTGGGAGCGGCTATCCTCCTGGCGACGGTTGCTTTTTTGCTCTGGGGCCGTGTCCGCCAGAATCAGTTGCGGGTGGCAACCGCAGCCCTGGTGCCGGGAGCATCTCTTGCCGGCGGAGGGTGGGACGGCCCGCCCCCCGCCGGCAAGGTGATGGGCCTCCTGGTCATCCCTTCCCTCGGGTTGCGCGCGGCCTTTGTCCAGGGCACGGGCTTCTCCCAACTAGGGCAGGCGCCGGGACACCTGGCCGGGTCGACGTTGCCCGGCCTGCCTGGGACGGCGGTCATCGCCGCCCACAACCTCACTTTCTTTCGTCATCTGGACCGGCTGCACCGGGGGCAGGTGATCCAGGTGTATTTGTCCCGGGAAGAAATGGTGTTCCGGGTGCGGGATCAAGCCGTGATCCGGGAGGGCGCGGCCCTGGCCAACACCCCTTATTCCTCCCTGGTCTTGGAAACCTGCTATCCTCTGGACGCCTTGAACCTGACGCCGTGGCGCTACGTGGTCACTGCCCGGCTGGCCGGTGTCCGGTCCGGCGGAGGTTCGGGTTCCCCGCCGGGGACCGGAGCCGCCTGGCCTACGGTGCTGCCCCGCGGTTTGGCGCGGCGTTTCCCGCTGGGTGCCAACGGTTCCGGGGTACCCATGGGACGGCTGGGTTATGCCGCACCGGACACCCCGGCCGTGGCGACCTGGCAGGAGAGCGAACACCCCCTGGCGGTCGAGGAGGCCTGGGTCCATCTCTTCGTAGCCCAGTTGGACCTGGCCCGGCGGGGGGACGCATCTGTCTACGGCACCTTGTTCCGCCCCGGCGCTCCGGCCCGGGTATCGCCTTTCTGGCTGGCGCGCCGGGTGGTGTTCGGCCGCGGCATCTCGGTTACCATAGGACTCGACTCCGCCGCCCGCCTGCGCTGGGTGCGCGGTACGGTCCCGGTAGCGGTACGGGGGACCGGTGGTTGGCGCCGGCTGACGTTTACCCTGGAGGCCAGGCCTGACGCCTCTGGACGACTCGCCCTGGTTCCACCCTCTTGACGCGGACGGCGCTCCTCCCCTGATCGTTCGGCGGAGGCGTCCGCGCCGATGATTGTTCCAGGAAAAGGAGTGATTCATGTGCGGTTGCGACACAGGTGGTTTCTGCTGCTACCGGTCGCGATTGTCTTAATCTTCGTTGCCGGGTGTGGTACATCCGCTTCCTCTCCGTCAACCGGGGCGGCGACCACCCAGCCCGGGAAGGGATTCACGGTCCTGGGCCTGGCTCCGGGTCCCCTGAGCGGTCCCGGCGCCGGCACCATCTTTATAGGCCGCAACGGAGATCATTTCCGCTCCGTGGTTTACGTCCGGGGTGCCAACTCCTTTTTGCCCGCAACAACGCCGGGCGGGCACCGGGCCTTCGTGGCCACCGAGGCCGGAAAAACCTACGTACTCTCCCTGCCCGACGGCGGCGTGAAGTCGTCTTTCGCCACTCCCGCCGGGGGCCGGCTGGCCGTGGTTTCCCCGGGCGGCGGTCACGTTTACGTTATAGGGGGATCCTTTACGGCCGCTTATGACACAGCGGCCCCGTACCGGCTGGTCGCCCTGCTCAAGCAGGGCGGCAACGCCTTGGTTATCTCTCCCGGTGGTCATCACGGCTATCTGGCCGGCAACTTCCGCTCCAACATCCTTAAACTCAACCTGCCTGGGTTGACCGTGGCCGCCACCGCCGGGGTGGGCGGGACCGGGGATCTGGCCATCTCCCCTGACGGGAAACGCCTCTGGGCGGCCGACATGTTCAACGGGAACCTTTACGTGGTGGATACGGCCGCCATGCGCCTGGTCCATACCATAAGCACACCGGAGGGCGACCCGGCTATCAACCTCCACAACCTGATGGCCGCCACCGCAGGTTTCATGCAGTTGTCCATGAACCACAGCGGGAAGCGTCTTTACGCCGCCGGATTCTCCGGCCACGTCCTGGTTTTCGACACTTCCACCTACAAGTACACCAGCCTGGCGATCAAGGTTCCACCCGGCAAATCCCCGGCCATGGGCGGCACCTCCGCGCCGGCGGCAACGCCGGCGCCGCCCAAACTGAGCGGGCTGGTGGTTCTGCCGTCCGGTCGCCGCATGATCGCCACCGCCGAAAACTACAAGACCACCCTGTTGCTTTCCACCCGCACGGGCAGAACGCTAGCCACCTATCCGGGCGTGGCCTCCAACCGGTGGATCGTGGTCGGATGAAGCTGTTTCCGGTAACCGGACGACGTCCGGTTACCTCCCCGGCCTCATCTTAACGAGCCGGCCGGGCATGGTTTTTTCCAGGGAAAGGAGGGGATGAAGTTGCCGGGGCTGGCTGCCGCCGTCATCGTAGTCCTAGCGCTCCTGGCGCTTTCGCTGTCGGTCCGGGTGGTGAAACAATACGAACGAGGCGTGCTTTTCCGGATGGGGCGGGTTACCGGGGTCCGGGAGCCGGGCCTTAACCTGATCGTGCCGCTCATTGATTATCTGCGCAAAGTATCTCTGCGCATCATGACGATGCCCATTCAATCCCAGGGAATAATCACCAAGGACAATGTCAGCGTGGACGTTTCCGCGGTCACCTACTACCGGGTGGTGGATCCGGTCAGGTCGGTGGTAGCCATCGAAAATGTGGCCACCGCTATCAACCAGATCGCCCAGACCACTTTGCGGAAGGTGGTGGGACAGCACATGCTGGACGAGATTCTGGCCGAAACCGATCGCATCAATGCCAGTATCCCCCAGATCCTGGACCCGCTTACCGAGGATTGGGGGGTCATGGTTACCCTGGTGGAATTGAAGGACATCCAGTTGCCCGAGGAGATGAAGCGGGCGATGGCCCGGCAGGCCGAGGCCGAGCGGGAGAAACGGGCCAAAATCATCGCCGCCGAAGGCGAGCTTATGGCGGTGGACTCCTTGAGCAAAGCGGCGGATATCATGCTCCATCACCCGGTGACCCTGCAACTGCGGACCCTGCAGACCCTGGCGGAAATCGCCGTGGACAAAAATTCCACGGTGGTCTTCCCCGCCCCGCTCATGACCACGATCCAGGAGTTGGGGTCGTTCCTGGCCCGGGAAACGAAGGCCGGCACGGAGGCGCCCCCGGCGGGGCGGCGGGACACGGTTGCAGATTCCGGACCGCCGATTGACACTCCCGGTGCAATCAATGACATAATATCCTTGGAGAAGACCATTATCCCCTGAAAGGACGTGGTTCAAATTGAAACACGAGTTGCCGGCTTTTCCGTACGCCTACGACGCCCTGGAACCTCATTACGACGAGCAGACCCTCCGTCTTCATCACGATGCCCATCACAAGGCCTACGTCGATGGTTTGAACAATGCCGAAGGTAAACTGGCCGAGGCCAGGGAGAAAGGAGACTTCGCCCTGGTGACATCCTGCACAGCGTCTTCTGGCAGAACATGGCGCCCGGGGCCGGCGGACCGGCGTCCGGCCAGATAGCCCACGAAATCACCAAGGAATTCGGCTCCTTCGAGATGTTCAGGAAGCAATTCTCAGCCGCCGCCATCGCGGTGGAGGGATCCGGCTGGGCTGTCCTGGCCTGGAACCCCTATTACGGCCGAGTGGCAATTCTTACCGCTGAAAAGCACCAGGACCTGACCCAGTGGGGAGCGGTCCCGCTCCTTGTCGTGGATGTCTGGGAACACGCCTATTACCTGCAGTACCGAAACAAACGGGCGGCCTTTGTGGATGCGTGGTGGAACCTGGTAAACTGGGAGGACGTCAACCGCCGCCTCGCCCGGGCCAGGTGCTGCTTCGCCGGGCCGGAATAGGAACCCCGCCGGGGAAAGATCATACCATGGCGATAACCGGCCCGCCGGTGGAGGAAGGACAGGGTTTGTCCCGGCGGACGCCGATGGGGGACGGGTACCGTGGGCTAGCTGGGAAACCTTTCTTATGGGGATCCGCTTTACGGCTATTTCCGCCGGGACATTCCGCCGCAACTCGGACGTGGGGGACAACCCCGCTTCGAAGCGTTCAGCTTGCGTGCTTCCAACAATGTCTACCTGTATTCGGACAGCGACGGCCACTTGAGAGTAGTGGGTAAGTTCTCCACCGCCCCCGACCGGAACGGTTCCAACGACGAGCTGATGCGGCGCGAGTTTGCCGGCTTGAACATGATGCGTGACCGGGGATTCGCTTCCTACCCGGCTATTGGCGGACAATGTCTTGCGTTTGGGAAGACCGCCGGGTACTGGTACACGGTGACGCCACGCCGGCCAACTTCCTGTTCGGCGCCGGCCTTTGGGTCATTGCTCTGGACATGGAACGCCTGAAGGTTTCGCACCGGGTATTCGGGCTTGACACCGGATCTTCTGAATTTGGTAGTCTTTCGGCATAACGCATGTAGGTTCCCCAGAGGAAAGCGGGTAGGCAAGTCCCCCATGGAAATTCTATCCGGCGCTCCCGCGTGGACTCTGGCACACGCCATCAAGTAGCACTGGAAATCCACAAGGAGGCTGATGCTCTGCAGACGAAGGGCCCCTGCCTACCGCCCGGTAATGATCACCTGCCGGGCCATTCCCGTTGACCTGGAATCCGGGATCGATTCTCCATAGTGATACCATAGCAAGGAATCCTTCGCGGATCAACCCGGTTCCTTGTCCATGAAATCACCGGGCTGCCTGATCGGGACCGGTTTCCCGCTTTGGCGGCCGCCGCTTTTTCCTGTACAATAGAAAGAAAGCACCTGGGGATAACGGTATGTATCAACGCGAGGCCTTACTGGCTGCCCTGATTGTGCTGGGCATCCTTTTGCTGCAAAACGCCGGGAAATTCATCCGCCGGGGGGGCCCCTCCGCCCTTTTCTCCGTGGGAGTCGCCGGACGTACCGGCCGCCTGGTCGACCGCCTGCTGGCGCAGCATCGCCTGTTGCCAGGAGCCTACGTCCTCCTGGTCGGGCCTGATCCCGGTCTTTTTTCCCTGGGGGTCGCCCGTCTCATCGCTCCCGGCTGGCTCACCTGCCTGGACGCCGAACCTCCGCGGCTGAAAACCATCAAGGAAGCAGCCCGGGAGAACGGCGTAAAAAACATCGTCACCCTGGCCGGGGATGCCACCCACATGCCGTTTTCCGCCAACCGCTTCGACCAGGTCGTCCTTATCAACTCCCTGGGCCAAACCGGCGACCAGGAAGCCGCCCTGGCGGAAATAGCGCGGGTGCTCAAGGACAACGGCCGGCTCACCATATCGGACAGTTTCCTCGCTCCCGGCTACCAGGCCGTCCGCCGCGTGGTCCGGCTGGCGGCGCCGTTGGGATTCTCCGTGACCAGGCGGACCAACAACCTCTTCTTCTACACCCTGGAAATGGTCAAGCCGCTCAAGGCGGCCGGACCGGCCCCCGTCCAGGCCAGGTCCGGCCGGCTGGCCTGGACCGAGCAACCCGAACAACTGCATGGTTGACACGACTGGTTCCCTTGTGATATAGTTTTTATACCGGGCAGTTGTGGAGGGGTGTCCGAGGGGTTTAAGGTGGCGGCCTTGAAAGCCGCTGAACTCAAAAGGTTCCGTGGGTTCGAATCCCACCCCCTCCGCCATAAGAAACACATGGAGAGATGGCCGAGTAGGTCGAAGGCGGTCGCCTGCTAAGCGATTACACGGGCCTAAACCTGTGTCGCGGGTTCGAATCCCGCTCTCTCCGCCAATGATGAAACGGCCGGTTCCTAACGGGACCGGCCGTTTTCCTTTACCACCCCGGCGGTTAAAAGGGCTTCGATCTCCAGGTCGCTGTAACCCACGCCCGCCAGCACTTCGCTGGAATGCTCCCCCCAATCCGGGGCCGGACCCCGGATGGCTCCCGGGGTAAGCGAAAGCTTAACCGGCACGCCCAGGTAAGGGCCTTGGGCCAGCACGCCCCGGGACTTTACGTGTTCGTCGGCGGCCACCTCGTCCGGACCGTAGACCGGCTCCAGGCAGATGTCCCGGCCCTCGAAAAAGGCCAGCCACTCGTCCCTGGTCCGGGAACGCAAGAGAGCGGCCACTTCCCCGGCCAATCGCTCCTGGTCCGGTCCGTACTGGCGGTCTATCCACCCGGGATGGTCTACGGCCAGGCAGAATTCGGCCCAGAACTTCTCTTCCAGGGCGCCCATGGTCACATATTTGTCATCCGCGGTACCGTAAACCCGGTAACAGGCCAGCCCTCCGGCGAGAGGGAGACTTCCCCTGGCGGCGCGGCCCTCCGCCATGCTTTGCGCCAGTACCGGCAAAAAGGCCAGGATGCCGTCCAGCATGGCCACGTCGATGTACTGGCCCCGGCCTGTTCGCTCCCTGACCAGGAGGGCCGCCAGGATGGCATAGGCCGCCCAGAGGCCGCCGCTCAGGTCGGCCAGCTGCACGGACGGAATGACCGGCGGCCCGTCCGGTAAGCCGGTCAGGCCCAGGATGCCGGCCAGACCGATATAGTTCAGGTCGTGGCCCGCCCTCAGCGAGCGCGGCCCCTCCTGCCCGTAACCGGTCAGAGAACAATAGACCAGGCGCGGGTTCAACTCCGCCAGGGTCGGATAGTCCACCGCCAGGCGGGCCGTCACGCCGGGGCGGAATCCTTCCAGGACCACGTCGGCCCGCTCCGCCAGGCGGTAAAATACTTCCCGGCCCCGGGGATCCTTGAGATCCAGGGCCAGGCTCTTCTTGCCGCGGTTGACGGTCTCAAACCCCCCGGCGAGGCCCATGGTACGGAAATAATCGCCCCGGAGGGTGTCCTCCACTTTCAGGACCCGGGCGCCGAAATCGGCAAGGATCATCGAACAATAGGGGCCCGGCAGCAGGCGGGAGAGGTCCAGTACCTCGATATCAAGCGGCCCGGACATCATGAACCCCTCCCGGGTTGGTTTGGCCCGGCTTTCCACCCGGCGCCCCGCGCCGGCCGGCCAGGCGGGCGGATCCCCACCGGGCCCGCCGTTCCATAGGCTGTGCACGCGCATCTGCCCCGACTGTCTCCCATACGGCCCTTCCCTGCCTCTCCCCAAATTCCCGGCGTCAGCTCTTTTCGATCCTGTCGACCCGCATGAACGGACGCAGGGCCTCGGGCACGACCACACTGCCGTCGGCTTGCTGGTAATTTTCCAGGATAGCGGCCACCGTCCGTCCCACCGCTACGCCGGAGCCGTTTAACGTGTGGACGTAGGCCGATTTGCCCCGCCCGTCCCGGTAGCGGATATTGGCCCGCCGGGCCTGGAAATCGCCGAAGTTGGAGCAGGACGATATTTCGCGGTAGGTCCCCGCCGCGGGCAGCCACACCTCCAGGTCGTAGGTCTTGGCCGAGGCGAAGCCCATGTCCCCGGTGCACAGCACCACCACCCGGTAGGGCAGGCCGAGGGACTCGAGCACCCGGCAGGCATCGGCGGTGAGGGTCTCCAATTCTTCGAAGGAATCTTCCGGCCGGCAAAACTTGACCAGTTCCACCTTGTTGAACTGGTGCTGCCGGATGAGTCCCCGGGTGTCCTTCCCGGCCGCCCCGGCCTCGGCCCGGAAGCAGGCGCTGTAGGCGGCCAGTTTCACCGGCAGCCGGGCGCCGTCCAGTACTTCCCCCCGGTACAGGTTGGTCACCGGCACTTCGGCCGTGGGAATGAGGTAATAGCCCGCGTCCTCGACCCGGAACATTTCGCCGGCGAACTTGGGCAGTTGGCCGGTGCCGGTCATGCTCTCCCGGTTGACCAAAAAGGGCGGGAATACCTCGGTGTAGCCGCGCGATACGTGCAGGTCCAGCATGAAGTTGATCAGGGCCCGCTCCAGGCGGGCCCCCAGGCCCCTGGCGAAGGAGAACCGCGCCCCGCTGACCTTGGCGCCCCGCTCAAAGTCGATGATGCCCAGGTCCTCGCCCAATTCCCAGTGCGGTTTGGGCGGAAAGGGAAAAGAGGGTATCGCGCCCCAGGCGCGAACGGTCAGATTGTCTTCCGCGCCGGTCCCCAAAGGCACCGATTCGTCCGGCAGGTTGGGCAGGGAGAGTTGGATCCCGGTCTGGGCGTCGACGACGGCGCGGACCTGTTCATCCATCTCCTTGATCTCCTGGGACAGTTCGCGCATCCGGCTTTGCAGGTCCCCGGCGTCCCGGCCGGCCTTCTTGAGCCGGCCGATCTCGAGGGATACGGTGTTGAGCCGGTTCTTCATCTGCTCCGCCTCGAAGAGGAGGCGGCGCCTTTTTTCATCCAATTGCAAAAACTCGTCCAGGGTGATATCGAGCCCCCGCCTGGCCAGCGCCGCCTGCACCTGCGCGGCGTTTTGCCGCAGGAACTTCAAATCCAACATAAGATCACTCCCCGTGGTTAGAGCGCCTTCTGATCGTGGCCGGGCAGGCCCTCCAGGTGGCGGGTGTCGTTGACCCGCAGGACCCGGCAGCCGGACGGGCCCGCAAAGCCCACCTCGTTAATCGCGGCGTTGTCCAGCCGAAGGCGCCAAAACCCCTCTTCCGAAAGGCCCAGTATGTGTTTGAGAACCACCCGCACCGGCGTATCGTGCGTAACCACCAGCACCGTACGTCCGGGATGACCGGCGGCCGCCTGTTGCACGGCGGGCCATACCCGTTCCTCAACCTCGGCCAGGGTTTCGCCGCCCGGCATGCGGACATGGTAAGGAGCCGTGCGCCAGCGGACCAGAAGTTCCCCCCACTCGCGGGCCACCTCGCCGACCAGCCGCCCTTCCCAGTCCCCGTGACAGATCTCGGTCAGGCCGGGCAGCACCGTAACGTCGAGGCCGTGTCTTTGCGCCGCCGCCCGGGCGGTATCGACGGCCCGGGTAAGCGGGCCGGCGTAGACCGCGGCCAGGGGAACCGGAGCCAGCGCGGAAGCCAGGGCGCGTGATTCCAGCTTTCCCTGTTCGCACAGGCCGCATTCCCGCCGTCCCTGGTACCGGCCCTGAACGTTCCACTCGGTCAGTCCGTGTCTGGCCAGGATGATCCTCGTCTCCATATGCCTACACAAACAGTTTCCTGACCCCCAGAACACCCTCCAGGCGCGTGATCTCCCGCAGGGTTTCGTCGGGCACTTCGGCGTCCACCTGCAGCAGCATGATGGCCTTCCCGCCCACCACCTTGCGTCCGACCTGCATACCCGCTATGTTGATGTTGTGGGCGCCGATCAGGCTGCCCACCGGCCCGATGATGCGGGGACGGTCGATGTGGGGAATGTACAGCATGTGGCCCTCCGGCACGGCATCCACGCGGTAGCCGTCCACGGAAACCAGCCGGAAATCCGAGCCGTGGAAAACGGTGGCCGCTATGCTCATTTCCTCCTGGTCCGTCACCACCCGCACCGTGATCAGGTTGTTGTACCCCCCGTTGGCGGTCGTGGTGGAAAAGACCTGGATGCCCCGGTTCTTGGCCAGCAGGGTGGCGTTGACGTAATTGACGCCCTGCTGCAGGATGGGGTCCAAAAGTCCCTTGACCACGGCGGTGGTCAAGGGCGTCACCTCGTACTGCAGCAGTTCGCCGCTGTAGGTTACCTCCACCTTCTTCATCCGGCCGTTGACAGCCTGGGACAGGAAGTGCCCCAGTTTTTCCGCCAGGGACAAAAACGGCTTGATCACGGCCAGGGACTGGGGATTGATGGACGGCACGTTGACGGTGTTTTTGACCAGCCGTCCCTTCAACGCCGCCACGATCTCCCTGGAGACGTCCACGGCCACGCCCAGTTGGGCCTCGCGGGTCGAGGCGCCCAGGTGGGGGGTGGCGATGAAGTTGGGGAACCGGAGCAGGGGATGGCCGGTCGCCGGTTCCTTCTCGAAAACGTCAAGGGCCGCCCCCGCCACCCGCCCCGACTCCATGGCCCGAAACAGGTCCGCCTCGTCCACGATGCCGCCCCGCGCGCAATTGATGACGCGCACGCCGTCCTTCATCATGCTGAAAGCCCGCTCGTTGATGATGTAACGGGAATCCTGGGTCAGGGGCAGGTGCGAGGTGATGAAATCGGCTTCTTTGAACACTTCGTCCAGGGGAAGGACGTTCACCCCCAGGAGCGCGGCCTTGTCCTCGTTGATAAACGGGTCGAAGGCCACCACCCGCATCTCCATGGCCAGGGCCCGTTTGGCCACCTCCGAACCGATCCGGCCGAGGCCTAGAACGCCCAGGGTCTTGCCCTTCAGTTCCACCCCCATAAAGGCCTTCCGGTCCCAGCGGCCGTCCCGCAAAGAGCTGCAGGCCTGGGGAATAAGGCGGGCCAGGGCCAGCATCAGGGCCATGGTGTGTTCGGCCGCCGCGATGGTGTTGCCGTCCGGGGCGTTGACCACGAGGATACCGTACCGGGTGGCCGCGTCCAGGTCGATGTTGTCCACGCCGACTCCGGCCCGTCCGACCACCTTCAACCGGGTGGCCGCTTCCAGCACCCGGGCCGTTACCCTGGTGGCGCTGCGCACGATCACGCCCTCATAGTCGCCGATACAGGCGCAGAGTTCGTCCTCGCTCATCTTGCCCCGCACATCGACATCCAGTTCGGGCTCCTGCCGGAGGGGCACCAGGCCCTCCTCGGCCACATTGTCCAAAACCAGCACTTTCACCTTATTCCACCTCCAGAAAAACTTTCTCGGCCGCCGCCAGGCCCCGGCCCAGGGAAACCGGGTATCCCTTGCGATAGAGTGCCATTTCCAAGGCGCCGATACCGGTGAGCACATCCATCTGGCCGGCAAAACCCATGTGGGCCATCCGCCAGATCTTTCCCTTCAGGCCGCCCTGGCCGCCGGCCAAAACCACTCCCCAAAGATTACGGAGATCCTGGCGGATGTCGTCGGCCGCCACGGAATCCGGGGCGCAAATCGCGGTAACGGTGGGAGATGCCCAGGCATCCCCGGCCAGGGTCGCCAGCCCCATGGCCCGCACCGCGGAGCGCACGGCCCGGCCCAGCAGGATATGGCGTTGGTAGACGTTGGCCGGACCTTCGGTAAAGATCATGTCCAGTGCCGCTTCCAGGCCGTAGAACAGGGAGACGGCCGGCGTGTAGGCGGTGTTCCGGTTCAACAGCGACTTCCGGTGGGCGGGCAGCGAGAAGTAAAAGCGGGGCGACCGGTTTTGCTCCACTCTCGCCCAGGCCTTCTCGCTCACCGAAACAAAAGCCAGCCCGGGCGGCAGCATGAAGGCCTTCTGGGAAGCCGTGCCCAGGATATCCACGCCCCACTCGTCGACCCTGATCTCCATGCCCCCGATCGAACTTACCCCGTCCACCAGCAAGAGGGCGTCGCTCCCGGCCACCAGGCGGCCGATACCGGCTATGTCGTTGGCCACGCCGGTGGAGGTCTCGTTGTGGGTGGCCAGAACGCATTTGAAATCCTCCCGGGCCAGCAGGCGGCCCACCTCGGCCAGGTCCACCGGCTCGCCCCAGGGGGATGCCGCTTCCACCACCGTCGCCCCGTAGGCCCGGGCGATGTTGGCGAAACGTTCGCCGAAATTGCCGGTTACCAGGGCCAGCACCCGGTCGCCTGGGCTGACGGTGTTGGCGATAGCCGTCTCCAGGCCGCCCGTCCCGGAATTGGTCAGGATGAACACCGGGTTTTCGGTCCCGAAGAGGGTCCCAAGCCTCTCCTCCAGGCGTTCCAAAAGCGCGGCGAATTCCTCGCTACGGTGGCCGGTCATGGGCCGGGACATGGCGGCCATGACCCGGGGGGGAACCGGGGTGGGGCCGGGAATCATGAGGTAACTCTTGTCTTGCAAAAACTTCTCCTCCCCAAAACCGTATTTATGTTCTGAAACCTGGTTGCCTGGAACCCCGCGGCTTTCAACCGGAAGGCCGAAGCGGGAAACCTAAAAAAACAGACGCCCGCCCCCAAAGGGACGGGAGTCTTATCTCCCGCGTTGCCACCCTGATTGACCGGCCGTACAACCGAACCGATCCCCTCGCAATGGATAACGGCCATCTACCGTCCGCGCCTACTCTTTTTTCGGCGCAGCCTCTTGGGGGCGGATTCATCCGGGTGGTGCTGCCGGTTTCCACCTGAATCCGGCTCTCTTTGAACACCGCTTGCGGACTACTGGTCCCGGCATCGAGTTTACAAGGCTTGAACCCAGTTTACTACACTTCTCCGCTCTTGACAACTATTTGTCAGTCCAAATCCAAAAAATATCGGTGCAGCCTCAAGTCGTCCGTCAGTTCGGGATGAAAGGAGGTCACCAGCACCCGTCCCTGCCGGGCCAGCACCGCGTGGGCGTTCCACTCGGCCAGCACCGTAACCCCGGTTCCAACCCTGGTTATGTAAGGGGCCCGGATGAAGACGGCCGGAAAGGGCGGCTCCCCCAGGACCGCTACCGGTACCGGGGCTTCGAAACTGTCCACCTGGCGACCGGAGGCGTTGCGCGCCACCGTGATGTCCATCACCCCGAGACGGGGCTGGTCCGACCCCTCGATCTCCGCGGCCAGCACGATGGCTCCCGCGCAGGTGCCCCAGACCCTCTTCCCCTCCGCGACCAGCCGGGCCACCGGTTCCCAGAGCGCTCCCGCGTTCATCAGTTTGCCCATGGTGGTGCTCTCGCCGCCGGGGATGATCAGGCCGTCCAGGCCCTCCAGTTCCCCGGCCTTGCGGACCTCCACCGATTCCGCACCCAGACGGGAGAGCGAGCGCCGGTGCTCGCGGAATGCTCCCTGCAGGGCCAGAACCCCGATGCGCAACGCTACCAACCCCGTTCCTGCATCCGCTGTTCGGGTGCTATGGACGCGATTTCCAGGCCCGGCATGGCCTCGCCCAGTTCGCGGGACACTTCGGCCAGCAGCTTGGCATCGTTGTAGTGAGTGGTGGCCATGACGACGGCCTTGGCCCGGGCCGCCGGATTCTTCGACTTGAAAATGCCCGAGCCGACGAAGATGCCGTCACAGCCCAATTGCATCATCAGGGCCGCATCCGCCGGCGTGGCGATGCCCCCGGCGGCGAAATTGACCACGGGCAGCCGCCCGTCCCCGGCCACGGCCACCACCAGGTCGTAGGGAGCCCCCATTTCCCTGGCCGCGGACATAAGCTCCTCGCGGGGCAAAACCGTAAGGCGGCGGATCTCGCCCGAAACCATGCGCATGTGCCGCACCGCTTCCACCACGTTGCCGGTGCCCGGTTCGCCCTTGGTCCGGATCATGGCCGCCCCCTCGCCGATGCGGCGCAGGGCTTCGCCCAGGTTGCGGGCCCCGCAGACGAAGGGAACCCTAAAACAATTCTTGTCGATATGAAACTCTTCATCGGCCGGGGTGAGCACTTCGCTCTCGTCGATATAATCCACCCCCAGCGCCTCCAGCACCTGGGCCTCCACGAAATGCCCTATCCTGGCCTTGGCCATCACGGGAATGGTTACCGTCTGCATGATCTCCAGAATCACCTTTGGGTCGGCCATGCGGGCGACCCCGCCCGCGGCCCGGATATCGGCCGGCACCCTCTCCAGTGCCATCACCGCGCAGGCTCCGGCCTCCTCGGCGATACGGGCCTGCTCCGCGGTGGTAACATCCATGATTACGCCGCCCTTGAGCATCTCGGCCAAACCCTTTTTGACCGTCCAGGTACCCTTCGTCGCGCCTGATTCCTCCATAAACAATTCCTCCCCAAAGGAAAAGCCTTGTCTTTATCGCTTTATTTTACCGCAAGAGGTCCCGGAAAACAATACGTCAAACGAACCGGTGCTTTAGCCGGGTGATGACTTCCTCCACCCGGTCCCGCGACCGCCAATGCAAGAGCTTCTCTTCCACACCGGCCCGCCGCGGCCCGGACAGGTCGGCGAGCGACTCGAATTGCCCCAGGCGCCGGCCCAGCCGGTAGAGCAGCCGCTCATCCTCCGGCAGGCTAAGATAACGCCGGCACACCTCCAGCATCCGCTCCCTGTCCCTGGAGAGCACTCCTTCGACTTCGCCCAGCAGGTTGAGGATGTGGTCGCTGACCACCTGCCCGTCGTACGGGTCCAGGTACGTAAGAAACGTCTCGATCTCCTCCACCTGTTCGTCCTCGGAGAGGGGAACAAAGGCGCCGGAGAGCATCTGTTCGTGAAGGGGGGTACCCGGTTGCACCGAAAGGCTGCGCAGGCGGACGAAGTCCGGCCGTACCGCGTTGACCACCGCGGCCGTCGCCCGGGGATGTTCGGTCCGGAAGTCCCGGCCGCCCAGGCCCACCAGCACGTAAAAGCACAGTTGGATACCGGCGGCGACAACCTTTTGCCCGCCCTCGATTTCCCGGGCCGCGGTGACCCCCTTTTGCACGAACCGCAGTACGGGGTCCGAACCGCTTTCCAGGCCCACGTGCAGACGGGAAAGCCCGGCTGAAGCCAACTCTCGCCAATCCTCCGGTTTCTGGCGGGAAAGCGTCGCGGCGCGGGCGTAGCCGGTGATGCGCGTAACCGACGGGAAGGTGTCTTTGAGCGCCCGCAGGACGGTGACGAGTTCCCCGGTCGGCAACACCAGGCTGTCGGCGTCCTGGAGAAACACATTCCGGCCGCCGCTCTTCAGCCAGTTGGCCAGGTGGAAATACGGGAAACCGTAAGCCGCGTATATTTCCTGCGCGACTCCGTCCGTCACCTCCCCTCCGGCCAACTCCTCCATCCGGTCGGCCGCCTGCCGCAGGGAGCGGATTTCCGCGAGGATCTCCTCCCTTTCCCGGCGGGAAAAGCGCTCCCCCTTGTAGGTGGCGCAAAAGGTACAGCGGTTCCAGGGACAGTTCCTGGTAACCCGCAACAAAAGACTGCCGGCCTCGCTGGGCGGCCGGATGGGCCCCTGCTCCCAGGGCATGCAACACACCCCCCACAGGCGCTGTCCGGATTGCGACAGTCGCCGGGCTGTTTACCAGCATTATACCACGATCCAACGGGTCGAAGCGGCGAAGGATCCCGACCCGCATCCGACCGCCCCCGGATTCCCGGCCCACTCCGTGTCGGTTTTGGCCGGCACGCGGTGTCGCCGGCCCCGACACCCGCCTGTTACCAGGCCGATTGTTCCCGGATGCCGCCTGCTGGTACAGATGTTGCATGTTTAGTTCGGTAGCCCGCGGGTGCCGGAGAGCGTGGCGGGGAAGAATACGGAGCCCCGTTGAACGGAGGTTTAAACTGCTTACCAAACACACGTGCAAATGAACGTAATTAGCTGCATATGGTATGGTTCTGCGATTGGCAAGCGCTTTTTCAAAGGTGCTGGTTCGCCTGGAGTTGGTTGGTGGGGATTGCCTCTTTCAGGATACCAAAAAAACTCTTTTTTGGTCTTGACAGGTCGGCCGCATATGGTGTAGGATTTGTTGCAGAGCATTGATCCTGTTCCCTATGTTCTCTGTAAAAGTCCATAAACAACCA
>JAJYZD010000051.1 GCA_021800315.1 Bacillota bacterium
CTTACCCAATGTTGCACCGGGTTTTACGCTGACAGCACTTCTGCTACCCTCACAGATGTTTAACCATCAGCCGCAGGGCCTGGGACGGGTGGAGAATCCACAGGGTGCCTATGCCCCTAAGCCGGACAAGCCGTTCGTCATGAGGTCCCGACGGCTTAGGGTAATCAACCAGGCTATGAGTTGCCCCGTAACCTCCGGTTAGGACCGGGGACTGATAGGTTGTCCTATCAAGCCCCCGGCCTTGTGCCGGGGGTGGTTGACGGTTTGAGTTCAGGCATGCGTGCTGTCACGGTTACGGTGACACCGCGGTAGCCCTGCCCGCCGGCGGTCGGCCGGAGACAACGACTTGCGTCACCAAGGCCCTGACGATGGCCTTTTTCTCCGTAAACTCAAGGTCGTCCAGCCGGTCCAGGGTTTCGCAAGCCACCGACCGTATGTCGTCAATCTTCAGGCGCCTCTCTTCCTCGTTCATAATAACCTGAACCAGCTCATTCTTTCGCTGGCACAGCTTCTCTTTTTGCGTCTTAAACCTGGTAAGGTTGGCCAGAGTAGTATCGTCGAGGTCAACCAGACCCGTTGCGATCGATTTCAGGACATTTCTCTGCCCCTTATTGAGTCGGCCGAGTTCGTGATCGATGGTTGCCATTTCTTTTTGCAGGTCGTTCATTCTCGCAGCCGGCGACCCAGCCATCAGTTCGTCGACGAGAGCGTCCGAATCATGGAGCCAGGAGCGGATCTGATCCCATAGAACCTGCTCCACGTGATCGGACAGCACCATTTTCACCGGACATGCCAAATTAACCGGTTCATGCTATCGAGCGGCGGGTTTCGTAGCAATGGGAACGACCCAAGGCTTTAAGCGTAATGTCGGATACCATTATGAGCATGGGCAAAGCAAACTATTTTAGTCATGCCAATATATGGCAACAATGCCTTGCCTTAGCGCGAAAATGCCGGTTATCCTGCCCTGCCTAGCCATTTCCATCAGCCGGATCAGTCTCTGTCGCTTAGCCGATAGCCCGGAAGCCACATCGGTGATTTCCACTATGTCCTGCCATCCCCGGAAAACCACCGTCTCCCGGACATGCGCCACCTGCCGGCTTAAATCACCGCGCGCCTTCCGCTCATGAGAAGAAACGCGCCCATACACAGCCAGAACCCACCGTTCATCTGAAGGCTCAATGCTGCCCAACAGCCGGTCGATCTCCGACGGGGAACTGGGTCTTTTGCCTCCTGCGGTCCGTATTACCCGAAGTTTTTCGTCGCGGTCCCACCGCTGGATGGTAGTAAGGTGTACTCCCCGCCTTCTGGCTGCCTCTCCAACAATGAACATCTTTTCCATGATGTTTAATTATACCACGGAGCAAAGCTACATGTCCGCGTCAATAGGCACTAATGATTGGTGAAAACATTAGTACCTACGAACCCCCGGACAGCCCGGGCTCAGACTTCCAATACGGTCCCGCGGCGTTCCTTCAGGCCGAGAACCGCCGCAATGGGGACCAGGAGGAAAAGAGCAAACAGAACAAAGATACCGCTGAATCCGAAGGAAGCCAGGACCGCGCCTACCAGAAACGGACCAACTACACCTCCTATATGCCCAAATGCCGAAGCGAAACCCTGGCCGCTGGCTCTAACCTGGGTAGGATACTGTTCCGGCGTGAAAGTATAGAGTACAGAGAACAAGCCGTTCAAGAGAAACGATATCAGCCCTCCGGTCGCCAGTACACCTGCCGGTGTTGTGGCCTGCGAAAGCAGGTAGGATGAGATGCCGGCCAGAAGGAAAAAAATTATGATGACATTTTTCCTGCCGGCTTTCGTGTCCTGCAAGAACGAAGCCCCGACACCTCCCAGCAATGCCGCTATATTGATCAGAAAAGAATACTCCAGTGATTTCACCACGCTGAAGCCGTGTTGGACTAGCAGGGATGGTAACCATACGAGGAATCCATAGTACACCAACTCAATAAAGAACCATATGACCCAGAGCAGGGCGGTACGCTTTGTATATTTCTTCCATAAGTCACCCAGCGTATTTTTTGATATGGCAGGGATGGTATCAGATTCTTTCTGTGCCACATCGGAAACCGGTGCTTTATCCGCCACCCCGGCATCGTTCTCGAATTCCCGTACGATTGATTCCGCTTCATCTCTTCTACCGTTTCTGATTAGCCACATGGGGGATTCCGGTAGATATCTCCGAATTATCCACACATATATCGCCGGCACACCGGCAACTACCAGGGCAATTCTCCAACCATCGGGCGAACTTGGTATTAACAGCAATCCAATAAGCGAGGCAATGATCATTCCTACAGTGAATAATGCGTCCGATATACCCAAGAATCTTCCACGGTACCTGGGTTGAAAAAATTCCGAAAGATACGGAGTCACAATGGCACTTTCCCCGCCGATCCCGATGCCCGTGAGGAACCGTAAGATTCCAAAGCTCAGGGTATTCCAACTCAGGGCGGCGATCAGAGTAAAGATGGTAAATACCAACAAGGTGTATTGCATCACGAATTTGCGCCCGTAGCGGTCGCCAATCCATCCGGCCACTGCCACGCCGACCACGTAACCACCCAAAGCCGTGCTTCCTATGAGACCGGCCTGGGCGTCGGTCATGTGGAACAACTTTATTATCGCCACAAGAATGGCTCCCACTATTGTCAGGTCGAGGCCCTCGAAGAAAAAGCCCAGGGCGGCCACCAGCCAGATCCTGTAGTGTCTCCTGGTCAGCGGCAAACCCGCCAAGCGTTCCGAAATACTTGCCGCCATAGGGCACCATTCCTTCCGTGATTTCTTTAGAATCTTCAAGCATGCAAAAAATATGCCGGGAAGCCGGTCGTCCACCGCCGCCACCCGGGCGGAAAACGGGCCCGGTACCGGGTATGGCTACGTAGCTAACCGTACCCGCTTCGGCCGAAGGCCGCAGGGAGACCAGGGCATTCCGGGCGACGAAGAGAACGGCCAAAAGGACGGGAAGCAGGGCGGGTAAATCCCTGGCTGCCCATAGCCAATTGACTAACCCGGACAAGCCGGAATCAAACGGGATCCCTCTGTCTCCGTCGATTTCCTTTCCATTTTGCGAAGATCTTCAGACTTAAGGGACTGAAACGGCCTTCAAGTTCTTCCCACATATTGAGACCTATTGATTCAAAACCCATAAGGTGCGGGCGGGTATTTTAGGTTAAGGCAGGCAGTTTACCGTTCTTCAGCTCCGGAGTCGCCCCGCCGCCGATCGTTCTCATTATGCGACCGGATCTCATTTTAAGAACGGTGCGACCGTCGTTGGGGAGGGAAAAGAGCGTCCGGCCCGGACGCCGGGGTGGTACGTTCATTGCATAGGATCAGGGCGGCGGGTATCCGGGGTTGTCCGGCCGTGGCGGACGGGCCTTCGGAGCCACGGCGTTTCCGGGAAGGGGGCTGGCCATGAACGGCGGGGTGGACGGCTGGGAGAACACGCCTTTGAGCGCCCGGGCCAAGGTGACGGGCGCGGCCAGGTTCATGTCTGATCTCGTTTTTCCCGGTCTCTTACGCGGCTTGGTCGTCCGCAGCCCCCATCCGCACGCCCTGATCCGGGCGATCGACACCGCCGGAGCGGCGTCGGTGCCCGGGGTGACCGTGCTGACGCACCGGGACGTGCCGGGGCTTAACGGGTACGGTATCGCGGTGCCCGACCAGCCGGTCCTCTGTTGGGACAAGGTGCGTTTCGTGGGCGACCCGGTGGCCCTGGTTCTGGCCCCGGACCTTGACCGGGCGCGGCGGGCGGCCGCGCTGGTCGGGGTGGCGTACGAACTCCTGCCGGTGGTCGACGACCCGGCCGAAGCGCTGTACGACCGGCCGGCCCGGGTCCACGACGGCGGCAACGTCCTGCTGCACACGGTGGCGGGTAGCGGCGACGCGGCAGGGGCCCTGGCGGCGGCCGACATCGTCGTGGAGAATACCTACCATACCCAGCGCCAGATGCATTCCTACCTGGAGACCGAGGGCGGAGTGGCCCGCCCGGCTCCGGACGGTATCCTGGAAGTCTACTGCGGTTCCCACCATCCCTACCGGGACCGCTCCCAGATCGCCCGGTCCCTTAACCTTCCCGAGGACCTGATCCGGGTGGTCGCCAACCCGGTGGGCGGCTCTTTCGGCGGCAAGGACGAGATCACGGTCCAGATCCTCCTGGGCCTGGGGGTGCTCAAAACCGGCCGCCCGGTCCGGATCGTGCTCAGCCGGGAAGAATCCGTACTCTGCGGGCACAAGCGCCACCCCATGACCATCCGGATGAAGACCGGGGCCAGGGCGGACGGGACCCTGGTGGCCAACGAGGTCACCATCCTGGCCGATACCGGGGCTTACGCCTCCCTGGGCGGGCCGATCCTCAACCTGGCCGTCGAACACGCCTGCGGCGCCTACCGGGTGCCGAACGTAGCGGTCGAGGGCTGGTCGGTCTACACCAACAACGGTGTTTCCGGCCCTTTCCGCGGCTTCGGGGTGAACCAGGTCACCTTTGCCATGGAGACGCAGGTGGAACTGGTCGCCCGGCGCGCCGGCCGCGATTCCCTGGCCGTCCGGCGGCAAAACGTGCTGGAGCGGGACGACCTGGGGGCCCTGGGGCACCGGCTCGTGGCCAGCCTGGGTACCGGCGTCACCCTGGACGCGGTCGCCGGGACCAGGGAATGGCGGGAACGGGAGCAATGGAAGGGAGAATCTCCCCACCCCTGGGTAAAGCGGGGAGTGGGCCTGGCCTGCGCCATCCAGGGGGTGGGCCTGGGCCGGGGTTTGCCGGACTACGCCCTGGCCAGCCTGGAACTGCGGGAGGACGGCCGCTTCCTCGCCGGAGTGAGCGCGAGCGACGTCGGACAGGGCAACGGGGCGGCCCTGGCCCGGATCGCCGCCGAAGCCCTGGGTTGCGGCCCGGCGGAGGTGGACGTGGTCACCGGAGACACCGGGCGGGCTCCCGACTCCGGTTCGGCGACCGCTTCCCGTTCCATTTACGCCGCCGGCAACGCCCTGGTCATGGCCGCGGCCATCCTGGCGCGGCGGATCTCCCTTCGGGCGTCAGCCGTGCTCGGCGTCCCGCCGGGACATCTCGCCTGCAAACCCGGCGGGCTGGGGCCACCGGACGGAGAGGTGCTCCTTGGCTACCGGGAGGCGGCCGCCGGGCTTTCGCGGTCCGAGGCCACGGCGACCGGCTATTTCCATTTTCCCGTAGCCGCAAAGGAGGTGCCGGGCGCCTTCGGGCTGCCCCACCTGATTTACAGCGCCATGAGCCACCTGGCCCGGGTGGAGGTGGACACCCTGACCGGCCAGGTGAGCGTGGAGCGGATTGTCGCCGTGCCCGACGCCGGACGGGTCGTCGATCCGCCCGGCCTGGCCGGGCAGGCGCACGGCGGGGCCGTGATGGGCCTGGGCTACGCTCTCTGCGAGGACCTGGTCATGGAAAACGGACGGGCGAAAACCACCGACTTCGGTACCTACATCCTGCCCACGGCCCTGGACAGTCCACCGGTCCGGGTGCTGCCGGTGGAGGGGTGGGAGGACTCCGGTCCTTTCGGGGCCAAGGGCGTCGGTGAGATCGTCGCTGTTTCGGTCACCCCGGCCATAACCAACGCCGTGTTCGACGCCGTGGGCCGGCCGCTGTTCGGTCTGCCGGCCGGGGGCGAGGCGGTGTTGCGGGCCCTGGCGGGAGAAGGGGGGGGGTAGTGGAGGTGCGGCGTAGCCCGGTTTTCGCGGCCGGCAGCGGGAGAAAAAAAGCGGCCCGGTCGGAGAAGGTTCCGGGGCGGAATATGGAGAATCCTGTATCATGCGGCGTTCTCGATCCGCGTTGGAGCCGCCGGAGAATCGGGCAGGGGCCCGCCGGGAAGGAGGGGTGGCCGGCAGAAGACTGCTCAACGGTATAAAGAAAGGGGGTACTCAACAACCAAATGGCTGAGGAACATCTTTATCGTGACCAGGTCCTGGAGGTGGAGCCGCACGGTATCGAGCCGGTCAAGGACGCCGAACGGCACGGTCGGCCTTTCAACGCCTTTACCCTGTGGTTCGGGGCCAACGTCGAATTCGCCACCCTGACCACCGGTGCCCTGATGGTGACCCTGTTCGGGCTGAGTTTCTGGCAGGGGATCACCGGAGTGGTGATCGGCAACCTCCTGGGGGTGATCTTCCTGGGAGTGCTCTCGACCTTCGGGCCGAAAATGGGGATTCCCCAGTTGATTCAATCGCGCCGGGCGTTCGGTTTTTTCGGCAATTTCTTTCCCGCCGGCCTGAACTTCATCGCCGGGGTGGGCTGGTTCGCCGTTAACACCGTCCTGGGCGTGTTCGCGCTGGACTGGCTCCTCCACCTGGGCTTCACGGTCTCCCTGGTCATAATGGCCGCCATTCAAATCGCGTTCGCCATCTACGGCTACAACCTGATCCACGCTTTCGAAAAGATCATGGCGGTGGTGCTCACCATTCTATTCCTCATAGTTACGGTCTTCGCCGCCAGTCACATCGACTATGCCCTGCCGATGAACGTCAAGGCCCCGGTCTTCAGCGGCCTGTCGGGCAGCCTGATCCTGAGCGTCGGCGTGGCCTTTTCCTATATTCTCGGTTGGATGGCCTTCGCCTCCGACTATACGCGGTATCTGCCCAAAGATACGCCCTCGGGCAAGATATTCTGGAACGTTTCCCTCTCCACCTTTATTTCCTGTGTCTGGATCGAGGGGCTCGGCGTCGGCCTGGCCACCATCCACCCGGTCTTCGTGCCTACCGACCTGGTTACCAGGCTGCTGCCCTACAGTCTGGGGGTTTTCGCCATGATCGCCGTGGCCCTGGGCACCATTACGGCCAACGTCCTGAATGTTTACAGCGGCGCGCTGTCCATCCTGGCCATCGACGTCTCGGCCGTCCGGGCCGTCTTCCCCAAACGGTGGGTGGCCGCCCTGGTTCTCGGCGTCTTGGGGACGGTCCTTTCCTTTGCCGGACGGTCGGGTTACTACAACAAGTACACGGACTTCCTCCTGCTTTTGGCTTACTGGGTGGCACCCTGGCTGGCCGTCGTGTTTTTCGACTACATGGTCATCCACCGCGGCCGCGAGGGCATATCGCCCTTCTACGACCGTTCCCGCGGCTTCGGTCCCGGATTCTGGGCCTGGCTGGTCGGCATCCTGGCCTCGGTCCCGTTCTTCAACCAGAGCATTTACCTGGGGGCGATCGCCAGGAACCTGCCGCAGTTGGGCGATATCTCCTACTACGTGAGTTTTGTCGTGGCCGCTGTCATCTACCTCGCGTTCGGGCGCATGGGGCTGGCGCGGGACAGCTGACCGGGACGGGCAGGTTCCCGGTCGTCTTATTTTGAGAACAGGCAACGGGTTCGGAGGCCTTCCCCGCCGGGGGGAAGGCCTCCGGTCTTTACGGGGCGGGTTCGGAGGATGTGGCCCGGGTTTTGCAACTGGGTCTTGCCGTAGTTCTGTGGCTCCGGCCGTTTCGCCTCCGGGTGGTGGATCCGCCCCGGAGGGGGACAAGCGGCCCGCACGGTGCCCCGGGAGGAGGTGAAAGGGACTTCCCGACAATGGTTTGTCTTGTGGAGACGGCGCTGTCTCGACCATTCCCGGCGAAAAAGGGTGACGGCCGGCTCCCGGACGGAGTACCGCCATAAGGCCTGTCCCCGCCTGGGGGAATAATGGTTTTCGCCGGGGGAAAAAATCTCATTCTTAGGCGGAGGTGCAGTTTTGTCCAGAGACCTTCAGCAGCATCCGGTGAATGAAATACTGCCTCCCGGTCAATTGTTCACCTACGGCCTGCAGCACGTGCTGGCCATGTACGCGGGCGCGGTGGCCGTGCCCCTGATCGTAGCCTTTGCCATCCACATGAACAAGCAGGACCTGGCCTTCCTGATCAACGCCGACCTCTTCACCTGCGGTCTGGCTACCCTGCTGCAGACCCTCGGGGTCTGGAAGATGGGCATCCGGATCCCGGTGATCCAGGGGGTCACCTTCGCGGCGGTTTCCCCCATGATCGTCATCGCCGCGGCCCAGGGCATGCGGGCCGTGTACGGGGCCATCATCGTCGCCGGCATCCTCACTTTCTTCGCGGCGCCGTTTTTCTGCCGGATTATCAAGCTTTTCCCGCCGGTGGTCACCGGCTCCGTCATCACCATCATCGGCATCTCGCTCCTGCCCGTGAGCATCGACTGGGCGGCCGGCGGCGTGGGCATGCCGGGCTACGGCAGCTTGAAGAACATCGCCATGGCGACCGTGGTGCTGATCCTCATCCTGGTCATCAACCGGTTCTTCAAAGGGTTCCTCGGCAACATCTCGGTGCTCCTGGGCCTGATCATCGGGACCCTCATCGCCATTCCCGCGGGTATGGTCAATTTCGCCGGGGTGGCCGGCGCTCCCTGGGTCGGCATCGACACGCCCTTCCACTTCGGCCCGCCCATCTTCGCCGCCGGTCCGATCATATCCATGATCCTGGTGCTGCTGGTGACCATGGTGGAGTCCACCGGGGACTTTCTGGCCATCGGTGAGATCATCGGCCTGCCCATCGGTACGGAGGACCTGGCCCGGGGCCTGCGCGCCGACGGCTTTGCCACCGCCCTGGGCGGCGTCCTGAACGCCTTCCCCTACACGGCCTTCGCCCAGAACGTGGGGCTGGTCAACATTACCGGGGTGAGGAGCCGTTTCGTGGTGGCCACGGCCGGCGTCATCCTGGTGTTCCTCGGCCTGATACCCAAGTTCGCCGAAATCGTCGCTTCGATCCCCAACGCCGTGCTGGGCGGCGCCGGCATCGTCATGTTCGGCATCGTGGCGGCCACCGGTATCCGGACCCTCTCCAGGGTCAAGTATGAAGGAACCCACAACGCCCTGGTGGTGGCCGTGAGCATAGGGATCGGCCTTATTCCCACCGTCAGCCCCCACTTTTTCGACAAGTTCCCCGCCTGGCTCCAGATCGTTCTGCACAGCGGCATCACGGCGGGTAGCGTGGCCGCCATCCTGATGAACCTGTTCTTCAACATCCTGGGGAAACAGGGGGAAATCCCCGCGGAATGCGGGACCGAACCGCTGGGCCCCGTCCTGTAGGGGCCGCCGGACCAAAGACGCCGGGCTCGTACCGGCGGCTTTGGTTTCACCCGCCGGCCCGGTTGTCGGGCGGGCGCATTAGCCCAAGGCGCGCGGCGCAAAAGCCGATAAACAGAAAAACCGCGCCGTCGATGAGAACGTAAAGGGGAAACTCCCACACCGGGAGATCACCCAGGAGTAACGGTAGGAGGGATATGGCCATGGCGGGGGGGAACCTGGTATTGAAGAGATACATGAGGCCTATGGTGACAATTACCGCCACCCCGCCGGAGGCCGCGGGCAAACGCGGGAGGAGGCGTGCGGCTATTGAGCCGGCCAGGGCCGAGGAGAACAATAATCCCAACTGCCGTATCCCCAGTTTCAGGCCGGTGGATGGTTGCGGTTTCGTCAGCCATTCATATAAAACGACCATCATGGGGGGAATGACCAGTAAACTGAAGTGGGATAAACCGCTGATGCCGATCCAGGCCAGCCCGGTAAGAAGGTAAATGACATCCGCTTTAATGAATTTGTTCCCCCTGCCGGTCGCTTCACTTTTCTTCCCCGCGCCTATCGCGACCGTAAGCGTCAGACCGAAAACGGCCTGCACGAAAAACCAGGAACGAATGTTGAGCAATACCGGCAGTAGCGCGGCCGAAATGGACGGACTCAGCGGGGATCCCGTGACGAGGAGCAGGGATACGACCACGGTCAAGGCCAGGATCTCCCTTACCGTAAGCCCGGTCGCGAGGTGATTCAGCCCGACTCCCACGACCGAGGAAACAGTAACCAGGACCACGATTTGCCACGGTTTTTCCACCCACCGCCTCTCCCGGTTCACCCAGCAGCCGACGGCCAGCGCGGAGGCCTCGGGAAAAATGGGAATGGTGCTCTTGGCCAGGGTTGCCACCGCCAGCATGGCCATGGTCAGGCCGAAGGCGGCGGGCAACGGCTTGGTCGCCGGTTGCCTCACGTCATCCTCTCTCTTTCATCCGCCGTCATCCTCGCGGCCCCCTGCCCGGCGCGGCTTGCCACTGGCGCAGCTTCCGGTACAGGGTGGCCCGGCTGATGCCGAGCAGGCCGGCGGCGTGCTCCTTGTCCCCGACCTTTTCGACGACCTCCAGGATGAGGCGGCGTTCCACCTCGGCCAGATTGTAGCCTGACCAGGGAGCGTCGGCGGCGCGGCGCAGTTTGGCCGGCAGGCCGTCCCTGGTCAGCAGGGGGCCGTCGGCCATGTTGACGGCGTACTCGATAATGTTGGACAGCTCGCGCACGTTGCCCGGCCAGGGATACTCCCGGAGGCAGGTCTGGAATTCCGGCGTCATCGCGTAGGGCCCTTTGTCCATCCGCCGGGTGTATTGGTCCAGAAAATGCCGGGCCAGGGGCACGACGTCCTCGGGCCGCTCCCGCAGGGGAGGTATGGTGAGGGGGATGACGCTCAGCCGGTAGAAGAGATCCTCGCGGAAAAGCCCCTGGCGTACCAGTTCTTCGAGGGACTTGTTGGCGGCGGCGATCACCCGCAGGCTGACCTCGATTCTTTTGTTGCCGCCCACCCGCTCGATGTACCTCTCCTGCAGGACCCGGAGCAACTTGACCTGGAGGTGCAGGGGCAGGTCCCCCACCTCGTCGAGAAACAGGGTGCCGCCGTGGGCCAGTTCGAACTTGCCGGCCCGGCCGCCGCGCCTGGCCCCGGTAAAAGCCCCGTCTTCGTAGCCGAAGAGTTCGCTTTCCAGGAGGGTGTCGGGAATGGCGCCGCAGTTGATGGCTACGAAAGGTCCGGTCCGCCGGGGACCGGCCGCGTGGATGGCCCGGGCGAAGAGTTCCTTGCCCGTACCGCTTTCACCGGCGAGGAGGACCGTGGAGTCGCTTCCGGCGACGCGGGCGGCCAGCTTCTTGGCGAGTTGGATGGCTTCGCTGCCGCCGATGATTTCCTTGAAACCGAAAGGAACGTCGGCCGAAGGAACCCCCAGGACCAGCCGCTGGACGTCGCGGGGGTCCTGCAGCACCAGGACGGCGCCGGACGGAACTCCCTCCGCCGTCAGGGGGGTGAAGCGGGCGTAAACCCGTTTGTGAAACGCCGGGGTCTCGATGCCCAGTTCGATCAGTTCGTCGGGCGACTCAAGGGCCGCCCGCAGGGAGGGAAAGAGGGTGAAAACGTCGCGGCCGGCCAAATCGGCCTCCCCGGTCCCCAGGATCAGGCAGGCCGGCTCGTTGACCTTGAGGAGCCGGTTTTGGTCGTCCAGGGACAGGACCCCCTTGTCCAGGTGATCCATGACGGCGGACAACTGGTTCAAGGCCAGTTTGATCCGGCCGGCCATCTGGATGGAGTCCAGCTTGGAGATCAGGAGTTCGCTCATGTTCTTTAGGAAGGACAGGAGCCGGTCCAGGCTTCCTTCGGCCAGGAGGAGGCCCTTCTGCTCCTCGCTGAAGGCCACCAGGGCCATGATGCCGACGACGTCTCCGCCGTTGACGATGGGGCAGGCGATTTCCGCTTTTTCCGGGCAGTTGTGATAGTGGTTGCAGCCGCGGCACAAACCGTCGAAGCCTGGTTCCCGAACCAGGCGGGCCTGGCCGCTGCGGAGGACCTCCCGGTAAACCTGGTCCTCGCCGTGCATCCGCCGCAGCACGCCGGCCCGGTAGAGGCCCGTGCCGGCGATGCGCAGGAGGCCTTCGTCGGCGATCTCCACCTCGACTTGCAGGACGGAGGCTATCGCTTCCGCCACGTTTTGGACAAAGGGCTGGATGTCTTGCAGGCTCATGGCTGCACCTCCCGGCTGATTGGCGGGAAAGGGGCGTTGTCCTTTCTTCCTCTATTATAAAGGATGACGGCGTAAACTCAACCGGTGGGATGATCCGCCCGTCTCAATTTGATCATGGCGGGCTCAATTTGCAACCCGGTCCGGGGGGCACCCCCCGGACCGGACCGCTCCGGGGACCTGGCATGGTGATTGCAATAGAAGTAGTCGTATCCGTCCGCCGAGCGCGGGGGCGGGCCGGGCAAACAAGATTACTGGAGAAGTGATGCATAGAAAGGGGGCAAGCGGCGCTCCTCCCCTGACTGAAGTCAGAGGTATCCAAGCCGCCGATTTTTCATGAACAGACCAACCAAGTGGGTGGTAAATCACCGGGCCCGGCGGGAAGGGGCCAAGGCGTCCCTGGCCCTGTTCACCCCGGAGCGGGTGCAAAGCGTCCGGGCTTTTCACCGCGGTTTTCCCCGGTACGGCGTGACGCCGCTGTCGAGCCTGCCCAACCTGGCCGGCCGCCTGGGCGTGGCGGGGGTCTACGTCAAGGACGAATCCTGCCGGTTCGGCCTGCAGGCTTTCAAAGTCCTGGGCGGGAGCTACGCCATCGGGCGCTACCTGGCCGGGCGCCTGGGCGTGGACCTCTCCCGCCTCCCTTTCCCCGTTCTGGCCGGGCCGGAAACCAGGGCCAGGCTGGGTGTGCTGACCTTTACCTCGGCCACGGACGGCAACCACGGGCGCGGCGTGGCCTGGGCCGCCCGGCGGCTGGGCCACCGGGCGGTCATCTACATGCCGAAAGGATCGTCAAGGGTGCGCCTGGAAAATATAAGGGAGGCCGGGGGGGAGGCCTCCATCACCGACCTGAACTACGACGATGCGGTCCGGCTGGCGGCCGCCCACGCCGCCGCCAACGGCTGGGTGGTCGTCCAGGACACGGCCTGGGAAGGCTATTCCGACATCCCGGCCTGGATCATGCAGGGCTATGCCACCATGGCGGCGGAGGCCCTGGAACAGTTGCGGGCCGCGGGAGTCGCCATGCCGACCCACATCCTGATCCAGGCCGGGGTAGGCTCCCTGGCCGGCGCCATGGTGGGCTTCTTCGCCGCCGCGGGCGGAGCGGCGCGGCCCCTGACCGCGGTGGTGGAACCGGACCGGGCCGACTGCATCTACCGCTCCGCCCTGGCCGGGGAGCCGCGGTCCGTGACCGGGCACATGGACACCATCATGGCCGGTCTGGCCTGCGGAGAACCCAACCCTTTGAGCTGGCCCATCCTGTGGGACTACGCCGACCTGTTCATCTCCTGCCCCGACGAGGTCACGGCCCTGGGCATGCGCGTCCTGGGCAACCCCCTGGGCGACGATCCCCGCGTCGTTTCCGGCGAAAGCGGGGCGGTGACCACCGGCATCCTGGCGGCGTGCGCGCGGGGGGAAGGGTTCGCCGGGCTGCGTTCGGCGCTTGGGCTGGACGCCGGCTCCCGCGTGCTGGTCTTCAGCACCGAGGGCGACACCGACCCGGCCGCCTACCGGAGAATTGTCTGGGACGGGCATTACGGGCTTGATTGCCCGGGTGCCCGGGACGAAGGGAAGTATTGACCGTGCTTGTGGTTGGCAACGGCCGGCTGATCAGCCGGGATGAAACGGTTCCCTACCTGGAGGACGGCGCCGTGGCCGTCGACGGCGGCCTGATCGCGGCGGTCGGTCCTACGGCCGCCCTGCGGGCGGCCTACCCGGCCGCTTCCTTTCTGGACGCGCGCCGGGGTCTGATCATGCCGGGCCTGATCAACGCCCACACCCACCTCTACAGCTCTCTGGCCCGCGGGCTGAGCCTGCCCGGTTTCGCGCCCCGCGATTTTCCGGCCATCCTGGCGGGCCTGTGGTGGCGGCTGGACCGGGCCCTGACCGGCGAGGACATCAGGTACAGCGCCCTGGTGGGCCTCATGGACTGCATCAAAAACGGAGTGACCTGCGTTTTCGACCACCATTCCAGCCCCGGGGCCGTAGAGGAAAGCCTCTTCGTGATCGGGGAGGCGGTGCGCGAGGCCGGGGTACGGGCCTGCCTCTGCTACGAGGTGAGCGACAGGGACGGTACCGGACCCATGTCGCTGGCCATTCGGGAGAACGTCGATTTCATCCGCCACGCCGACCGGGATGCGGACGGCCTGGTACGGGGTATGTTCGGGCTGCACGCGTCCCTCACCTTGAGCGACGCCACCTTGGATCTTTGCGCCGCGCAAGCGGAGGGCCGGGCGACCGGCTACCACGTCCACGTGGCCGAGGCGGCGGCCGATGTGGATGCTTCCTTGCGGCTCTTCGGCCGCCGCCCGGTGGAGCGGCTGGCCGCCTTCGGACTGCTGGGCCCGCTGTCCCTGGCCGCCCACTGCGTACACGTCGATCACGCGGAAATGGATGTACTGCGGGCCAACGGTGCCAGGGTGGTCCACAACCCCCTGTCCAACATGAACAACGCCGTGGGCGCGGCCCCCGTGCCGGCCATGCTGGCCCGGGGGCTGACGGTCGGCCTGGGCACGGACGGCTACCGCGCCGATATGCTGGAGTCGGCCCGGGCGGCTCAGCTTTTGCAGCGGCACGCCCTGGGCGATCCCGCGGCCGGGTCCGAAGCCTTCAGCATGCTTTTGGCCGCTAACCCGGCCATCGCGGCCGTTAATTTCCCGCACCCGGTGGGGCGCCTGGTCCCCGGGGCTTACGCCGACCTCATCGTCTGCGAATACGATCCGCCCACGCCGCTCACCAACGCCGACGGCCACCTCCTGTTCGGCCTGTCCGGACGCGCGGTGGAGACCACCGTCATCGCCGGCCGGGTGGTCATGGAGCGACGTCGCCTGGTTCTGGACGAAGCGGCCATTCTCGCCAGGGCCCGGGAACTCTCCGCCCGGCTGTGGCAACGGCTGTAAGAAGGAGTTTTGCCTCATGCCCGATCTTTCGGTCGACATCTGTGGACTTTCTTTCGCCAACCCGGTGCTGGCGGCCGCCGGGCCGGGCACACGTAACGGGGCCATGTGCCTGGCGGCCGCCCGGGGCGGCGCGGGCGGCATCGTCACCAAGACCGTCTCGACGGCGCCGGCTTCGGTACCGCGTCCCTGCATGAGCGTGGTGCGGGGGGGCTTTTTGAACACCGAACTGTGGTCGGAACAGCCGGTTGAAAAGTGGCTGGCCACGGAATACCCGGAGGCGCGCGAGGCGGGGGTGCCGGTGATCGTCAGCCTGGGCTACACCGCCGGACAGATCGCCGGCCTGGCCCCGCTGGTGGCCCCGTTCGCCGACGCCCTGGAGTTATCCACCCATTACGTGCCCGACGATCCCTCGCCGGTGCTGGCGGCGCTGGCCGCCGCCAAGGCGGCGGTCAGCGTCCCGGTGTTCGTCAAGCTCTCCCCCCACCCCGACATCCGGGAACTGGCCGTGGCCCTGGCCGCGGCCGGGGCCGACGGCCTGGTAATGATCAATTCCTTCGGACCCTGCCTGGCCCTGGACCTGGACACCGGCCTGCCCCTGATGGGCAGCCGGGACGGCTACGGCTGGCTCTCGGGGCCGGCCATCAAGCCACTGGCCGTGCGCTGTGTTTACGAGGCCGCGCGGGCGGTGTCCATCCCGGTCATCGGCGTGGGCGGGGTGACGAGCGGCCGGGACGTGGCCGAGATGCTCATGGCCGGGGCCGCCGCCGTGCAGGTCTGTACGGCGGCCATCTTAAAGGGACCGGCGGTTTACGGCACCCTGGCCGGGGAACTGGACCGGTTCCTGGCCGGGCGGGGCCGGGACGGTTTGCCTGCTATCCGGGGACTGGCCCACCGGGCGGTCCGGTCTTTTTCCACCACCGCCGCCGCCCCGGAGGTGGATGCCGGACGCTGCAACCGGTGCGGCCTGTGCCGGACCAGTTGTGTTTACCAGGCCATCACGCTCGCCGCGGGCTGGCAGGTCGATCCGGGGCGCTGTTTCGGCTGCGGCCTGTGCGTCAGCCGCTGCCCCCGCGGGGCGCTGCGCCTGCCGGCATAAATTACAGCAGGGAAAGGGGATGCTGGATTGGACGCGGTTTTTAACCGGGTGCGGGAGGCGGCCGAAAAATACCGGGCTCCTATGAGCCGGTTTTTGCGGGACCTCATCGCCATCAAGAGCGAAAGCTGCCAGGAAGAAAGGGTTATCCGGCGCATCAAGGAAGAAATGGAGAAAGTGGGCTTCGACCGGATCGACATCGACCCGTTCGGCAACATCCTGGGCTACGCCGGCAGCGGCCCGCGCCTCATCGCCATGGACGCCCACATCGACACGGTCGGTACCGGCCAACTGGCCGACTGGCACTTTGACCCCCTCAAGGGTTACGAGGACGACGAGGTCATCGGGGGACGCGGGGCCAGCGACCAGAAGGGCGGCATGGCCTCCCTGGTCTACGGGGTCCGCATCATGCGGGAACTGGGCCTGACCGGCGATTGCACCGTGCTGGTGACCGGGACGGTGCAGGAGGAGGATTGCGACGGGCTGTGCTGGCGGTATATCCTGGGCGAAGACCGGGTGCGCCCGGAGTTCGTCGTAATCAGCGAACCGACCGGCGGGCGCATCCACCGCGGCCAGCGCGGCCGCATGGAGATCGAGGTGACCACCCGGGGGCGGTCCTGCCACGGTTCCGCTCCCGAGCGGGGCGACAACGCCATTTACAAGATGGCCCCCATCCTGCTGGAACTGCGCGCCCTGCACGAGAACCTGGCCGGCCACCCCTTCCTGGGCAAGGGCAGCCTGGCCGTATCGGAGATTTTCTCCACTTCGCCTTCGCGCTGCGCGGTGGCCGACAGTTGCCGGATCTCCATCGACCGCCGGCTGACCGCCGGCGAGGACGGGCCCCTGGCCCTGGCCCAGATCGAAAACCTGCCCGCGGTCCGCGCCGCGGGAGCGCGCGTGGCTGTATATTCCTACGCCCGGCCGTCCTACACCGGGCTGGTTTACCCGACCGAAGCCTGTTTTCCCGCCTGGCTCATCGGGGAGGACCACCCCGTGTGCCGTACCCTGGTCGACGCCTACCAGGGTTTGTTCCAAAAGGAGCCCGTGGTGGACAAATGGACGTTTTCCACCAACGGGGTCAGCATCATGGGACGCCACGGTATCCCCTGCATCGGGTTCGGCCCCGGCCACGAGGACCAGGCCCACGCGCCGGATGAAAAGACCTGGAAGCAGGAACTGGTCGACGCGGCCGCCCTGTACGCGGTGATCCCGCTGGTTTACCGAGGTGTAATACAGGGGGCGGACCAACAAAAGGAGGTTTAAGCTGCTTATGCAATCCCTGTTCCGCGGCCGCCATTTCATCGACCTGGAGGACTTCGGCAAGGAAGAAGTGGAAACCATGCTGGAGGTATCCTTCGATTTCAAGAAGAAGTTCGCCCTGGGCGAGCCGACGCCCTACCTGCTTTACAAGACCATGTTCCTGATCTTCTTCGAACAGAGCACCCGCACCCGCAACTCCATGGAGGCGGGCCTGGCCCAACTGGGCGGACACGCCAACTACCTGGACTCCAGCGGCATGCAGGTCGCCCACGGCGAGAGCGCCAAGGACACCGCCGTCATCCTGTCGCGATTCGGGCACGGTATAGCTTGCCGTTACTGCAACTGGGGCCTGGGCAACAAGTACCTGACGGAAATGGCCCGCTGGTCGTCCGCGCCGGTCATGAATCTGCAGTGCGACCTCTACCACCCGTTCCAGG
>JAJYZD010000052.1 GCA_021800315.1 Bacillota bacterium
CAACCGTACCGGAGCCCACACTGGCCGAACCGTTGACGCTGAAGGTGACCGGCACGTTACTCTGGACCTGCCCCGAGGAATTGAGCACCGTAGCCGTTATTTCCACCGGCTGGCCAACGGCCGCCGTCGAGGATGCGGCGCTCAGCGAGATGGTGTCGGACGTTCCGGGTTGGACGGTTATCCCGCCCGGAGCAACCTTCGCATAATCAAGGGCGCGGTAGAGCAGCATTGCCGCCTCGGCCCGGGTCAGGGGCTGCTGCGGATACAGGTACCAGGTCCCGGACTGGTTCTGGGAGCCGGTTACCAGGCCCTTCTGGACCGCGATGGCCACCAGGTTGACCAGGTTGGGCGAAATGGTGTTCTCATCGGCGAACTTGGACAGGACCGACGTATCGGGAGTCTGGGTGCTCAAGCCGGCCGCCACCACCATTGAGGCGATGACGTCCTCGCGCGTGGCCGGGTCGGTCGGATGGAACAGGTAGGTGCCGTTGGAGCCGTTCCAGTAATCCATGTACGGGGCGGCCGCTTCGATGTACCGATAGTAGTAACCGTTGTCAGGCACGTCGGCAAAGGTGACCGTGCCGCCCTGGCTCGGGGCGAGACCGAACTCCCGGTCCAGGAGGACGGCGAACTGGGCCCGGGTAAGCGACTGGTTGGAACCGAAGAGCCCGTCGCCGATACCCTTGATGATGCCCATCCGGTACATCCGGCCCACCGCGTTGCGGGCCCAGGCGGGGACGTCGGAAAACGGCATCATGTTCCCGTTTTCGCCGTTATGCTGGTAAGCCGTCTGCCACCGGTTGCCGAAGTTCTGGTTGCCATGGTTCCAGATGTAGTAAATGTCGCGGTTGTTGCTGTAGAAATTCATGCTGAAGCGGTTCTTCCGCCCGCCGTAAAACCAGCGCCCGTGCCCGGGACCACGCCCGGGACCGAGCCCGGGCATCATGGCCCAGGCCGAGGCGGAGGTACCCATGACCACGGTCAGGCTCAGCAGCAGGATCAAAAGCGGCCTGAAGATCTTTTTCATATTCATCCTCCCATACTAAAAATTTGTACCGGCTCGCTGGTCAGTTGCCAGAAATCACCTCCGGACTTCCGTCTTCCGTCCAGTAAGTTTATACGGGGGGAGGAATCGTTTTGGAGGGGTGGGGTGGTAAGAAAGAGGGTGTTCGCTAACCATTCATAATTCAGGCACGTGAAGGGACCGTTTACACGGGTCACGACCCGCGGCTTCCCCGCCTCTCACCCGAAGTGCGGGATGCCCCGACAAGAGCCGGGCCCGGGGTTAGTACCCTGGCCCGGCTGCTCGAATACCCCTTTTTGAGAGAGAACCAAACTTAACCGATCATGACCCGCCCGGAGCAACCTTGCTGTAGCCCAGGGCCCGGTAGAGCAGGACCGCGCCTTGGGCCCTGGTCAGGTTGGCCTGCGGACGCAGATACCAGTTGCCGTCCGCTCCCTGGGATCCGGTAATCAGTCCGGTCTGGACGGCGATGGACACCAGGTTGACCAGGTTCGGCGAAATATTACCGGCATCTGCGTACTTAGCTAAATCCGTCGGATTGGAAGACCGGTTGGCCAGTCCGGTCGCTTCCACCATGGCCACGATGGCGTCCTCCCGGTCGGCCGGGTCACCGGGATGGAAGTAGTTCTGACCGTTTTCGGTCCGGCAGGTCATGTCGTAAGCCGCGGCCTCAATGCCGTTATAAGCCCAGAAGGTCGCCGGCACGTTGGCAAAGGTCATCGTACCGTACACCGAACCGCTGGTCGGGAGTTCGAACTCGCGGACCACGAGAGCCGCGAACTGGGCGCGGGTCAGGATCTGGTTGGAACCGAAAATACGGCCCCTGCCTTTGATGATACCCCGGGCCGCCATTGCCGTCCCGGCCTGTTGCGCCCAGGCCGGGACGTCCGGAAACCGAACCGGACCGTAACCGCCGGTGGCGCCGTTATTCCCCTGGGCCGGCCCGGGGCCGGATTGACCATGGTAATTCGTAATCCGCCGGGCCACCCCGGGATTGTTGTTCAGGTATAGCACCAGGTAGTGGTGCTGCCCCACATAGCCGCCACCGAAACCGTTGTTCCCCTCCACCAGCGCGTCACGCATCCTGGCGACGTCCTGACCGGCACTCAACCCCTCGATCTGCTGTGCTACCCGGGGATTGTTGGCGAAGGTATCGTTCCAGGTTGGGTGTTTTTGCAGGTGCGACGTCTGGTTCGGTCCCCAACTGAACGACAAGGCCCAGGCGCCGGAGCCGGTGGCCGGCAAAACGGAGAGCACGAGTGGGAACACCCCATACCTGGTTTTGATGTGACACAATTAAACGGTGTAGAGACATCATACTTGGCAGAGCCCAGCTTAGGTTTCTTCGCTGAGTTACGAAACCACCTCCGGTAAACCATCTTTTGCTGTACGCCAGGTTATACGGAAGAGGTGTTCTTTTTCGGGGTAGGCTCGAAAAAAGGAATCCGGTTCCCGAAGACGGCAAACCCTGGTCTTCCGGTTGTACGGACCGGCAGGAGACGGTATAATATTGGCAGAAGGAAAAACTTGAGGAGACGTTCCTCCCATGAACAACTTCAAGGCCTTTTTGTTGCTGACCGCGCTCTCGGTCATACTTGTATTAATCGGCAATTACGTCGGGGGAGTTAACGGCGCCCTGGGCTTTTTGCTCATTTCCCTGGCCATGAATTTTTTCAGCTATTATTACAGCGACCGGATGGCCATCGCCATGACCGGATCCCGGGAGGTGAGCGAAGCCCAGGCCCCGGAGTTGCACGCCATCGTCCGCGACCTCACCGCCCGCGCCGGGCTGCCTATGCCCATGGTCTACATCTCCCCCTCGCCCCAACCCAACGCCTTCGCTACCGGCCGCAACCCGGCCCACGCCGCGGTAAGCGTGACCCAGGGGGCTCTGCGGCTGCTCTCCTACCGGGAACTGGAGGGGGTCTTGGCCCACGAGATCTCCCACATCAAGGACCACGACATTCTGGTGGCATCCATCGCGGCCGCCCTGGCCGGGGCCATCACCTGGATTGCCACCATCCTGCAGTGGGGCGTGATGCTGGGCGGGTTCGGACAGGGAGGCGGGCGGCGGAACAACGAAGGCGGCCTGGGCCTCCTGGTGATGGCGATACTGGCGCCGGTGGCGGCCCTCCTGGTCCAGTTAGCCATCTCCCGATCGCGGGAGTACCAGGCCGACGCCGCCGGAGCCAGGCTGGCCGGCCCGCTCGGCCTGGCCGACGCCCTGGAGAAACTGGAACACGCCGCCGGGCGGATCCCGATGCAGGTCAACCCGGCCGCCTCCCACCTCTTTATCGTCAACCCCCTGGCCGGCCGTTCGCTGGTGGCGGGGCTCTTCTCCACCCACCCGCCCCTGCCGGAGCGGGTCCGGAGGCTGCGGGCCATGCGCGTCTGAGACTCAAGGACCCCGGCGACATTATCGCCGACCTGGAGCAGTCGCTGGGTGGCTGAGGTCCTCAGCTGCCCAGCAGCAGGTCGATGAAGGCGGCCTTGTGGGACGGGAGGGATTTGTCCGGCCGGTGCACCAGGGCCATGTATTCCGGAGGGAAGTAGTGGTCCAGGGACACGAAGGCCAGGTTCCGCTGTTTCAGGATCGGCAGGTTCCGCACCACCGTGGCGAAGGATATCCCCAGCCCGATCTCGACGTACACGGAACTGAGTTCGATGTTGGAAGACTCCATCACCACCCGGTAGGCCAGCTTTTCCTTCCCGAACAGGGCCTCCAGTTTCCGCCGGGCGGCGTATTCGCTGCCGGCGGGGGGCAGGATGAGGGGATATTGGGCGATAGACCGCAGGTCGACCCGTTCCGCCCCGGCCAGGGGGTGGCCGGCCGGTACCAGCAGGACCGCCTCCACCCGTCCCAGGCGGATCTTGCTCAAATGCCCCGGCACCGCCGACTCGAGCGTAATGCCGAAGTCGACTTCCCCACTTTTGACCAATTCCACCACCCCTTTCTGGGGGCGGTCCAAAAGCGAGACCTCCACCCAGGGAAACCGTCTCGTGTAGTCTTCCAGAAACCCGGGCAGCAGTCGGTACAGAGTCGTAAACGGCGCCGCTATCCTCAGCTGGCCCCGGGGGACTCCCTTCAGGGCCTGTATCTCTTCCACCAACGCCCCGTATTCCGACAGGGCCTTCTCCGTAAAGGCGAAAAGCTTTTCGCCCGCCGGCGTGAGCAGTAGCTTGCGCTTGCCGATCCTTTCGAAGAGAGGGCAGCCGAACTCCTCCTCCAGGGCCTGGACCTGCTGGGTGAGGGCGGACTGGGTACGGAAGGTAACCCCGGCCGCCCTGGTAAAGCTCCCCAGCCTGGCCACGTGGTGAAATCCCACGATCTGGTGCCATTCCACGAACTTCGCCCCCTGAAAACTATTAACCCAATTAATGATCAATATTATATCTATTAATTTGCATAATGAAAAGAGGTATGTTAACCTTAAAGCGAAATTTCCACATGAGGGGATCTAGCGTGGAAAAGAAGCTGCAACCGGGACTCGCCTCGGAATTTCGCTTCCCGGTCCCGGAAAACAAGACGGTACCTTTTGTCTACACGGAATCACCGGAGTTTCAGCTTATGCCCCGGGTCCTGGCCAGCCCCTTCCCCATCGGACTGATCGAGTGGGCCTGCGTCAGGGCGGTCAATCCGCATATCGATTGGTCCGAAGAGCAAACCGTCGGCACCGGATTCCATCTCAGCCGTCTCGCCGCCACTCCACCCGGTCTGGCCGTAACCGTGCGTGTCAGGCTCGAAAAGGTGGAGGGGAAACAACTCACCTTTTCCATTGTCGTGGACGACGGGATGGACACAGTCGCGGAGGGCGCGCCCGAGAAACATATCATCGATGCGGCCAGGTTCAACGCCAGGGCGGCGGCCAAGCAGGACCAGGGGGGCAGGCCCGAATTTCTCGATGAATATGACGGCTTGGCGGTGGTATAACACGGGGAACGGAAGGTCTACCCTGCAGCGGGTACGGGGAGGGCGACAAAGTTGGCTGGCGGCCATGCTGAGCGGCTAATCCGTTTATTTTCCAACCGCCAGGTTTAAAACCTCCGGCTTTCAGCCGGACAGCTTTAGCACCTGTTCCTCTGACCCCGACCCACCCTTCGGGCGGGTGCCCCGGAAAACGGGGGTTTTGGGAAGCGGAAATATTACTCAACAACCCTGACCCACCCTGCGGGCGGGTACCCCCCTTTAGCCGACTTTCCGTCGGCACCTAACCTACCTACTTTAGTAGGTGGGGGTTAAGTCCGACGGCAACCGGTTGTCGATCTGGCGGCCATTCTCCGGGCCCTGCCGGATCGCTCAACCCGGCCGCACACCGGCTTGAAAGACGCGCCGCACCATGGAGACCGGTGCCAAAGCAGCTTCATCAAAAAGAGGCGTTGGTACGCGGCTTACCGGGTCCCGCCCGGCGACGGAGGCGGCAATGGTCTGGAAAACTGCAGGATTTTGGGCGAGAAGTGTCACCAATTGGCAGACTGAGAGGGTGAATAATGGACAATTCCGCGGACCCCCGCACAGAGCAAATCCGCCTGGCCGTGGTGCAATTTCCCCGCACCGCCCCGGACCGGGCGGCCCACATCCACCGTATGGCCGACTACCTGGTCAACCTGGAGCCGGCCGACATCGTCCTCCTGCCGGAAGACTGGCTGGGACCCCAGGTTGTTCCCTGGCCGGAGTACCTGGGCATGGTCAAGATACTGGCCGCGGGCCTGCCACCCGCCTGCCTGCTGGTTTCCGGTGCCCAGTACGTGGAGACGGCGGACGGCGTTTTCTCGCGCGGCCTGTTTCTCCTCCCCGGACGCGAGATCCCTTTCGACAAACAGTTTCCTTCCCAGGCCGTCGGCGAGCGCGGCTTCGTCAGACCCGGCCGGTTCCTGCCCGTAGTGGAGCACCGGGGCGTACGCCTCGGGGCGGTGGTCTGCGTCGACCTGATGTATCCCGAGCTTACGCGGCGCCTGGCCCTGCAGGGCGCGGAGGTGGTACTGAACCCGGCCAACATCCCCGCTGACCGCCTGGAACTGTGGCGGGCGCTGGGCCTGGTCCGCGCCGCCGAAAACACCGTATTCCTGGCTTGTGCCAACAACACCGGCACCAACTACGAAGACGGCCGCCCGGTCAGCGGCGGTAGCTTCGTAGCACGTCCGAACGGCTGCGGATTCAGCGCGGCCGGACCTTGTGAGGGGGTTTATTACTTCGACATCGACCTTACGGAGATCAAGGCGGTAAGGCGGCGTTGGCCCTACCTGGCCGATGTCCGCGGCTTGCGGGAAGGAATACAACATTGTCCCGGCGGCAAACCGCCGGCAAGCGATTAGCTCGGCTAATAATCCATATTACGACCATTAATTTTCGTAATGAACAGGTCCGTGTTAATCTTACAACGGAGGGATTAAACGTGAGAAAGAAGTTACAGCCCGGGCTCACCTCGGAATTCAAGTTCCATATCCCGGAGAACAAGACGGTGCCCTTCCTTTACCCGGAGTCGCCCGAGTTTCAGGTCATGCCCAAAGTGCTGGCCACCGGCTTTATGGTCGGGCTGTTCGAGTGGGCCTGCATCCGGGCCCTCAATCCCTACATCGACTGGCCGGCGGAACAGACCGTAGGCATCGGCGTCAACTTCAGCCACCTGGCCGCCACCCCGCCCGGCCTGACCGTAACCGTGCGCGTAAAGCTGGAGAAGGTGGAGGGCAGGAAACTCACCTTTGCCATCGTCGCCGACGACGGGGTGGATAAGATTTCGGAGGGCACCCACGAGCGATTCATCATCGACGCGGCCAGGTTCAACGCCAAGGTGGCGGCCAAGGCCCCGCACTAACCCGTCCGGCACGTCCGGGCCAGGAGAAGCACGGCCACTTCCCTGGGGCCGTGCATACCGGGCACCAGCTGCATACCGATGTCGCCGGTCCGGCTGGGGCCGGATATGGCGCTGACGTAACGGACCAGGGGACGTCCGTAGACGTCGCGGGACAGGCGGCGGACCATCGCCAGGGCGCCGGCCAGGTCCGGCGCCAGGCACTCCGCCCCGGCCACCACCAGGTGGGTGGGGGGCAGGTTGCTGACCAGGCGGGCCTCCCCCCCCTCCTCGGCCAGAAAGATGGTGCCGGTTTCCACGGCGACGGCCTGGGCGCCGGTGACGCCGAGGTCCGCCTCCAGACAGGCTTGAACGGTTTTCCCGGGCGTCTCCCCGCAGCGCCAAACCGAAAGCCCTTGGCCGGCCAGGAAGCCGGCCACCCCTATTTCCTCCCCGGCCTCTCCCCGGCTCAGGACGGCCCGGCGCTTGCCCGCGGCCACCCGGGCCACGAACGCCAGGGCCTCTCCGACAGATCCGGCCACCGATACCCGGCACCCCTGGGCGGTCAACGCGGCCACGGCCTGCGTCAAAAGGCGGTTTTCCACCCTGACTTCCCGCCCGGACGCCCCACCCGCGTCCATCCCGTCGTCCACCCCCTTCACAGCCCGGCTTCGTCCACCAGTTCCACCACGTGCCGTACCGCCACCGCGCGACCCAGTCGGTCAAGCCCGTCCGTCAGGGCGGCCATGCACCCGGGACAGGCGGTGGCCAGGGTTTTGGCTCCCACCCGGGCCAGTTTTTCGTCTCCGACGGCGGCGGCCATAGGGTAGTGCCGCCAGCCCGCCGGGCCGCCGAAGCCGCAGCAGCGGTCGGCCGTTTCCACCATCCGGCCGCACGCCTGGAGCAGCCGGCGCGGCTGGACGGTTACGCCCAGACCGAGGCGCAGGTGGCAGGGGTCGTGGTAGGCGACCGGCCACGAGTCCGTCCCGGCGATACCGCCCAGAGTCAGGTCGTCCGCCAGGAAGGCGGTCAGGTCCCGCACCCGGCCGGAAAGCCTCCTGGCCTGCTCCTGCCAGGGATCCCCGGCCAGCCAGCGGGGATAAAAGTTTTTCAGCGTGTCGCCGCAGGTGGCGCACAGGGTCAGGACCGGACCGTCAAACGCCGTGAGGAAGGATATATTCCGGCGGGCCAGAGCGCAAGCTCCCTCCCGGTCGCCGGCGTTCCACAGCGGCAGGCCGCAGCAGGGCTCCCGGTCCGGCCACTTGGCCGCGACCCCGTGGCGGGAAAGGACCCGCAGGGCGGCCGCGCCCACCTCCGGGTAACAGGTCCCGGTCAGGCAGCCGGCGTAGACAACCGCGTGAGCCCGGCCGGCGGAAGGGACGGCCGGGCGGACCCGGGGAGCGGGTAGCAGGCGGGAGACGCCCAGACGCGGGCGCAAGGCCCTCCGGGCGGGTCTTTCCTCCCACAAAGGGCCGGTGAGACGGCGGACCACGCGAAGGACCCGGGAGAGACGGGCCTGGTCCCCGAGGAGCCCCCTCACCAGGCGCCGGCCGATTGAGGGGCGCTCTTGCACGATCCCGGCCCGCAGGCGGCCGATCAGTTCCGGAATATCGATTTGGGCCGGGCAGGCGTCCGTACACCTCCCGCAGGAGAGGCAGGCCCAGAGACCGGCGTCCGTGGACGCCGCCACCGTTTCGGTCAGCGCGGTCTGCACCACGCCGATGCCGCCGATATAGCGGTGACCGAAGCGCCCGCCCAGGACCCGGTAGACGGGGCAGAAGTTCAGACAGCCGCCGCAGTTGATGCAGTAGAAGGCTTCCCCCCAGCCCCCGGCCAGGGCCCTTAAACGGCCGTTGTCCAAAAGGACCACATGCACCTCCCGCGGGCCGGGGTGACCTTCCGGAGCCGGACCGGTGATCACCGACATATAGGTGCCCAGATCCTGGCCCGCCCCGAAAACGGAGGCGGCCTCCACCACCGTAACCGCGTCCTCCAGGGTTGGTACGATCTTGGTGATGCCCGCCACCACGATATGAACGGCCGGCAGGCTGGTCACCGCCCGGATGTTGCCCTCGTTTTCCATGAGCACCACGGCGCCCGTGTCGGCGGCGATCGCGTTGGCTCCGGTCAACCCGGTGTCCGCCCCGGCCAGGTGGGGGCGCAGGCTCTCCCGGGCCGCCCGTACCAGTTCCGCAACGTCTTCCGGCAGGTCCCGGCCGCTCTCCCGGGCCAGGAGTTCGCGGACCCTGGACAGGGGCAGGTGGATGGCCGGGGCCAGGGGGTGGCTCGCGGTGCCGTGGTCCAACTGGTTCAAGCGGTCGCCCAGGTCGGTTTCCACCACGGTTACGCCCCTGGCGGCCAGATATCCGTCCACCCCGATTTCCTTGCCCACGTTCGTTTTGGACTTGACCAGCACGCCCCCTTGGACGACACCGCCGATGTAGTCGCGGGCCGCCCCCGCGTCGGCGGCCAGGAACACCCGGCACCCGTTGACGGTCAAAGCGGTCACGGCCTGGTCCAGCAGTTCGGGAAGCCGGGACATGCTCTCCGCCTTGATCCGGCGCAAACGTTCGGACAGCGGGGGATGACGCTGCCGGGCGGCCTGGATGTCGGGGCAGATGAGGGAAAGGGCCTTTTGGCGGCCCGCGGCGCCGGCAACATCGGCCAAGGCGGCTTCGATCCGGCGGTCAAAGACCGATTTAGGCACGGCCATCCTCTCCTCGCTACACCGACAGGTACCTGGTGCGGATTTCCGGATCCCGGCCCAACTCCGCCACCGTGCCGTGGCAACGCACCCGTCCGCGATCCAGAACATAGCAGTAGTCGGAAAGGCGAAGAGCGGTTTTCAGGTTTTGTTCCGCCATCAGGATATTGACACCCATATCCTTCAGGCGGCGGATCTGGTCCTCCAGTTCGCGGACCACCAGGGGCGCCAACCCCTCGGTGGGTTCATCCAGGATCAAGAGGCGCGGGCTGCCTAAAAGGGCCCGGGCAATGCTCAGCATCTGCTGTTCGCCGCCCGAGAGGCACCCGCCCGGCCGGCCGGCCAAAGGGGCCAACGCGGGGAAAAGTCCGTAAACCATGGGAATGGTCCAGGCAGCGCCGGGCGGACGGCCGGCCCAGGCCACCGCCAGGTTGTCCTGGACGGTGAGGTCGGGAAAGATCCGCCGGTTGTCCGGTACAAAGGAAATGCCCAGGCGGACCAGGCGGTGAACCGGGGTGTTCGTGATGGTTTCGCCGCGGAAAACCACCCGTCCGCTGCGGACCCGGGTAAGGCCGGCCACACTGCGCAAAACGGTGGTCTTGCCCGCCCCGTTGCGTCCCAGAAGGCAGGTGATCCCGCCCTCGCCGACGGACAGGGACACCCCGAACAGCACGTGGGAGAGGCCGTAGTAACTGTGGATTTCCTCCACCGCGAGCATTACGCTTCCACCCCCAGGTAGGCCTTTTGCACCGCGGCAATCGCCCTGACTTCATCCGGCGGCCCTTGCGCGATGCATAAGCCCTGGTTGAGCACCACGATCTTGTCGGCCAGGCCAAAAACCAGGTCCATATCGTGCTCCGTAAACAGAACCGTAACACCTTCCCCCGGTAGGCGGCGGATGAGCCCGGCCGTGGCGGCGGTCTCCTCGGGCGACATGCCGGCGGTGGGCTCGTCCAGGAGCAGCAACTCCGGCCGTCCGGCCAGGGCCATCCCGATTTCCAGGAGCTTCTGGTCGCCGTAGGAAAGCCTGCCGGCGTTTTGTCCCGCCCATCCGTCCAGTCCGACCCGATCCAAAAGCTCCCTGGCCCGGGCGGCGCATTCCGACAGCGACCCCCGGGACAGGGACCCGCTCCTGCCCGCCCGGGACAGGAGTGCCACCTGCACGTTTTCCAGGACCGTCAGGCGGTTGAAAACATTGGTCAGCTGAAAAGAACGGGCCACGCCGAGGCGAAAGACCTGGTGGGGCTTGGCGCCGGCGATATTGTTGTTTTGGAACAGGATGCGCCCGCCGTCCGGCTTCAAATGACCGGTAAGCACGTTGAAGAGGGTGGTCTTGCCCGCCCCGTTGGGGCCGATGACCGCCGTCACCCGGCCCCTTTCCGCATCGAAGCCGACCCCGGCCAGAGCCCGGAAGCCGGAAAAGGACCTGGTGATTCCCTCGACCCGCAGCACGTCAGCGCACCGCCCGGTCCGCCGGGTTTTTTTCCGACAGCCGTTCCTCCAGGAAACCGACGATCCCCTGGGGCAGGAAGAGGGCCAGGACAACCAGGATCAGGCCAAGGACCAGCAGCCAGTAACCCGTATAGACGCCGAGGACCATGGACAGGAGCACCAGGATGGCGGCTCCCACGGCCGGACCGATAAAGGTGGCCATCCCGCCCAGGAGAAGCATGATCAACACCTCGGCCGACTTGGTCCAATCCAAGAGCGACGGATCGACCGAACCGGCGACCACCACGTGGAGCACTCCGGCCAGGCCGGCGAACAAGCCGGACACAACGAAGGCCGTCAGTTGGTGTTTTTGAACGTCGATCCCCACCCCGGCGGCGCGCACGGGATTGTCCCTGATGGCCTGCAGGGTGAGACCGAAAGGTGAACGAACCAGGCGGTACAAAACGGCCAGCGAGGCGAGCATGACCACCAGGGCCAGGTAGTAGCCGCCCCGGGGCGAGGAAAGAAACCCAGGCAACGGAATCGGGCTGATACCGTTGTCGCCGCCGGTGAACGCGTACCAGCGTCCGGCCAGCGCCCAGACCAACTGTCCCAAAGCCAGGGTGAGCATACCGAAGTAGAGACGGCGCAACCGTACGCAGAACCAGCCGGTGACCAGTGCCAACACCCCGGCCGTCAGCGGTCCGGCCGGCAAGACCACCCAGAAGGGGAGACCCGTCCTGGTGAGCACCAGGGCCGCCGCGTAACCGCCGGCACCGTAGAAGGTCGCCTGGGACAACTGCAGGAGACCGCCGTAACCCAGGATGAAGTTCAGGCTGACCGCCAGCAGGGCGGCCACGAAGATGCCGGCCATGAGGTAGAGGTAGTAGTCCGGCAAAACAGCGGGCAGGAACAGGAGCACCGCACCGGCCCCGACGGACGGCCAGGCACCCCCGTACGGCCCTGGCGCGGTGACGCCCGCATTGGACGAAAAGAGCCCCGCCGGCCTTACCATACCGATTTCAACAGGCCCGACGGCTTTATGATTAAAATGACCGCGGCGATGAAAAACGGCCACGCTACGGCCAGTCGGGGCAGAAAAAGCACCCCCAGCGACTCGCCCGCCCCCAGGATGAGCGAGCTTACCAGGGCGCCCCAGACGTTGCCCAGCCCGCCGATGACCACCACCAGGAAGGCTTCGATGATGATGGTGACGTCCATGCCCGGTGTAATGCTGACCGTGGGGGCGACCAGGGCTCCGCCCAGGCCCGCCAGCCAGCCGCCCAGCACGAAGACGGCGGCGAAGACCCGGCTGCTCCTGACCCCGAGGACATCCACCATCTCCCGGTCGGTCGCCGTGGCCCGGCAAATCTTCCCCATCCGGGTGCGGTACAGGAACAGGGCCAGGCCGACCGCCACCAGGATACCCACCGCGAACAGGAAGAGATTGTAGCGGGGCAGGGCCGCCCCCCAGACGGTGACGTAGCCGGCCAAACCCGGCGGCGGGGCCAGCGATTTGAACCCGGTACCCCAGACAATCTGCACCAGGTCGCTGAAGACGAGAACCAGGCCGTAGGTGACCAGGATCTGAATCAGGTGTTCGCGGTCATAGATGAACCGTAGCAATCCACGCTCTATGCCCAGGCTGACCAGTGCCACCACGAGGGGCGCGATGAGCATGGCCGGCCAGAAACCGGCCGGGCCCAGGAAAGAAGCGACCGAATAAGCCAGGAACGCCCCCAGCATGTAGAGGGAGCCGTGGGCGAAGTTGATGACCCTCAGAACGCCGAAGATGAGGGTGAGACCGGCGGCCACGACGAACAAGGTCATTCCCACGGACAATCCGATGAGAAACTGGCTGGCCAGCAAAGTCAAATGCATTAGTTCCCCCCGCGTAAGGGGCCGGCAAGCCGGCCCCCGCGTCAAAAGGTCCTATTTCTTCCGGGACGCCAATACCGAGGCCAGGGAGGGCATGATTTGGGCGGCCGGTATCTCCACCGGATTTTTCATTACCAGGGTGGTCCGGCCCGCCTGGACCGCCGTCCGGCCGAAGAACATGGGGGTTTCCAACTGGTGGTCGCCGGCGCGGATGGTGACCGGGCCTACCGGCGAGTCGATGGTCATGCCGGACAGGGCTTCGGCCAGCTTCGTCTTGTTTACGCCGCCCGCCTTCTGCACCGCCGCGCCGAGGAACCTGGCGGTCAGGTAGCCGTACAGGGCGGGGAAGCCGGGACCGTGGCCGTAAGCCTTCTTGAAGGCGGCCACGAAATCCTTGTTCGCATTGGTCGCCGGGTAGTACGACAGGTAGTCGCTGGTGCCGTAGACTCCCACCGGGGCGTCCGCCCCCAGGGCCTTGAGGGTGGAAGGATCGGTGGCGGTGTGGTCGAGCACGGCCATCTGCTTGTTCAGGCCGGACGCCTGCACCGCCTTGAGGAACGAGACCATGTCCGCCCCCCCCGTGCCCGCGAACAGGACGTCGGGCTTGGCGGCCCGGATAACGTTCAGGTAGGGCGTGTAGTTGGTTTCACCCACCGGCCACCAGGACGTGCCGAGTTTTTGCACCCCGGGCTTGTCTTTCTGCAAGGCGGCCCAGAAACTGTTCACCACCGAGTGGCCGTAATCGTAGTCGTCACCGGCCAGCCAGTACCTGGTATAAGGGAGGCCGGCCATCTCCTTCGCGTCCGCGTTGCCGATCATGGTGGTGTTGGGAGGCATGGCGAAAACGTACTTACCGCCGTGGGAACCGGTGATTTGGGCGCTCATGCTCTCCCAGGTGATGAAAGGCACCTTCTGCTGATCGGCGTATGACGCCACAGCCAGGGCTCCGGCGCTGTTCATCAGTCCGGCCACGACATCGACGTGCTCCTGCATCACCAGTTCCTTGGCCCAGGACAAGTCCTTGGCCGCGTTGAACTGGTCGTCCCGGGTGACAAAATCAATCTTGGGGCCGCCGTTAGCGGCCACCTCGTTGACACCCAGCTTGAAGCCGTCCAGGGCGTCCTTGGCGTAGCTGCTGGCCGGCCCGCTGTAGGCGTCAATAATCCCCACCTTGAGAACCTTGCCGGTGCCCGCCGCCGGGGTCCGGCCGCAGCCGGCGACCAGCGCCGCCACCAGGGCCAGAGAAACCAGACCGGCCAGAATGGTAAAATGCCGCTTCCCGCTCAAAATCACACCATCCTTCCCCAGATTTTATCGAACTCCCGCGCAACTCCCATCCGGCCTGACGGCAGGGAGTATTGGCCATGGGCTTGTCCCGGTTGCCCGGCGATTGAAGCTCAGGTTAATTATGGTTTCCGCACCAGGGACAAACTGATTGGAGAAATTATATCCATGGGTTTAGACGAGTGTCAAGGACGTCCTGTCCGGCCCTCATTCCGTCACCGCCCGCAGACAGGCTTTTCCGGGCTTTTTGTCCGAATCTTTCGATTAGGGTGAATTATAATCCGACGGGCGGCGGGGGGGCAATCACCAAAAGGTGGGGAAGAGGGATTAGCCTTGCGACTTTTTCGTAAAACGGCCGGGCAATTTCCGGGCCGAACCATCCTGTCGCCGGGCATGCGGGACCGGCTTATTTGGGCATGCCCCCCGAATCGGGGCTGGTGCCGCGATTTGGAAGGTGGGCATTCCGTAGAATGAGCGCCAGGATTTAAAAATCCATGACTACTACTTGCGTTCGGTCTTTCGACGTGATATACCTTAATTAACGCGACGATCTGGCAGACGATCCCATGGCTTGGACTTAATGGCCGGATTTTCCACCGAAAAGTATTCTGTGCCTTCAAGCAGTTGGCCAGATCTCTTCCCGCAGAGGGTCCTGATTGATATTAACAGCTAGTTGTTTAAGGGGGGCTCACAATGTCTTGGGGTCAAAAAAAGATCTCCGTAATACACGAATCACGCAAGTCGTATCAAAAACGAAGGATTAACTGGTTTATTATTGGTTTGCTTGTAGCATTACTATTAATCGCCATAGTGATAAAGTATTTATTCTTCCTTATCCTTATAGCAGTAATCGGCTTAGCACTCTTTGCCGCTTGGAAGAGATTAAGCAAAGGAAGCCGACGGTAGCCTCGATTTCCACAGTACTTTAATTGAGCTAACATTGCCATGGATTGCCAGACGGGCGAACACCTGTTTGGGTCAATCCCATTTGATGTACTTTCGGCGACATTGCACCGGACGTGTAACAAACGAATAGAGCCGGGAAATCCCCTCGGATTTTCCCGGCTTTGTGTTCAGAGGCGCCACCCGTCCCATAGCCACCCGCGGCGACCAAGGTGTGGTTGCCATACGTCACCGCCGGAAAACCGGCGAAGTTTCGCCGATGCCGCCGGGCAAGGGATCAGCGTGGCCGAGGGCACGGGGCGGGCCGGACGGCGATACGGGAACACCGTGTTCAGACCCTCGGGCTTAATCAAATACTTTGCAGGAGATTGTCACAGTACATAGAAGCATATAGTAATATGAGGAAGCAATCCTCCCGCGATTAATGCCTAGGGGAGCGATGATACTTGCATGACAGTAATCTCTTTAGCGTAGTTTATCAGAGGCTTACTGCCCCGGAAGTGATTGAAGTGGTCAAGCGTGCCCTGAACCAAGGGGTAGTCCTCGACACTTGGATGAATGGGGAAGTGGAGGAGCAAATCAGCGAGGACGCTGAAGCTGCCCTATTAGAAGCGATAGAACGATTGACATCAGAGGCATTGCGTATCAACGCCATCTTTCCGAACAACCCGCTCCCAAGACAGTACTTGCGTTGTGCTTTCCACGAAATTCTTTTCTCAACGGCCCTGTACGCAGCACAGAAGAAAATGGGACGCCGGGATGTTAACCTGCGCCAAGTGGAGGAAGCCGTTGATTGTCTCAGCCGCTTCATTGCCAGCGAACCGAGGAAATTAACAGCAGTGGGCGAGTTTTTCTTCGTCGTGTCGGCACATGAAGACTTAAATGCCATTGCTTATTACGGTCGGATGAATAGGGAAGACTTTCTCCTTGGCAGACTTCACCGACCTTGGTCTAATATAGTCCTCAATCCCTCATTATTATTGTATCAGCAGTTGGGTCTGGTAAGAAACCGCTTATGCGGCGATGGGGAGATGCTCAGCCTGACCCCGGATGGGTTAAACGTATTCGCGCGACTTCGTAGCATTCTGACCGATGCCGGCGAATTTGATTGGCGTTCCAATAACCAGCGGTGGGTGATCTTCAGCGAAGCCGATTACGACAGCCTCCACGGTCGGATTTTCCCTAATGCGAGACGCAACGCCGGAGAATATCTTGAGCGACTCGGCCTAAAAGACGGGATGAGGGTATTGGAGGTCGGCTGTGGCACCGGGCGCGCCACGGTGGACCTGGGTCTTTGTGATATGGTGGGGCCAAACGGGTCGGTCACGGCCCTGGATCCGACCGCCGCACTCCTGCAAAAACTTGATGCAAAATGCCGGGAGCGCGGCATCCATAATGTTCGGATTGTCCAGGGAGTAGCGGAAGACCTACCGTTCGAAGACGACAGCTTTGATGCGGCGGTCGCGGTCATTTCCCTTCATTTCACCGATGCACCGAAGGCTGTCTCCGAGATGGTCCGGGTGACCAAACCCGGCGGAATCGTTTCGGCATTCTGTCCTCCGCCGGAAACCGATATACGGCGGATTCCCATGGTAGCTCATTGGTTTCGCCCTTTGACAGACTTAGCCGAGGATTTCGGCGTGCCGTTTACCGAACACTGCGGTTTGCCGATTGGCCATTTGAAAGAGCTTTTTGACAAGAACACAGAAGATGTCCGGTTTTGGAATGCGCCTGAGATTGTTTCCGCTGCCGATTACCGAAGTTTTCTGACTTTCTTCGTGAAAGGTGCGGCCCATTTCCAAAATGTCTTCTGCCGTTTGCCGTATCAGGAGCGATGGAGCATAATACAACGCCTGGAGGACAGTGGTGCGGCGATTGCGGCAGCTACTTCCGAACGGGAGAACAGTTACGTATTTCTGGACGAAGCCGCCTCCGGCCGAGTCCCGGAAACGAAAACACCGCCCCGCACGTAACGCGCAGCCCCCTAACCCCATCCCCCCTTCGAAGCCGGGAACCGTTGCGTCACCCTGAAGCCGGTGAACAAACCGGTTTCCCTTCACCGAACTGCCGCGCGGATGCCCCTGGCTTTAGACATGGGGAGGAATCGCGGCACCGGCGTTAGCCGGCAATGATTCCCGCTCGTACTGCCAGCCATTAGCTCTCTGCAGGAGATGACAGTATCTCGCTGAAATGCCCTGGCAGATCCGTTTTCCGGTACCGTCCCTGATGTCGAAGTAGCCCGTCTTCCTGACAGCGACCCTGCCACGCCACCGACCCTGGTACTTGCCCTTCGGAATGTCGGCAACCACCAGGTCCCCGGTCTGAAAACCGTGCTGAACCTTCTTCCGCTCCCGATGTCTGATCGGGAAGCCGTACTTGTCGACCCCGGCCATCTGCCGGGTGCCCCGGCCGGTGGCCGTGTAGACCCCGACCAACGGTACGGC
>JAJYZD010000301.1 GCA_021800315.1 Bacillota bacterium
GGTTGACTTTCAGCGGGCCAAGTACGCAGGGGAAGACAGCGCGGTCATGGTTGCCATCAGTATTTTCCTGGATTTTGTAAACCTGTTTGTTTTTATCCTGGATATTCTGATGATCTTCGGAGGGAGAGGAAGGATAAGAAGATAATACGTTTGTCAAGATGGTATTGTATACCTGGTCAAAATATTCTTACTGAAATGCAAAACCATGGAGGCTGTCTCGATGAAGCAAGGCAGGATTCTTAGGTAGTGGTATTCGGTTACAGAACACTGTGTCAACTTCTTTACCTGTCAAGAGTTATTTGCTCGCCCGGACATGGGTGATACGTCGGCGGAGAGGCGGGTTTACGAATATACCAGGCATATGCGGCATTTGCGTACTACGTTGCTGTGGTATCGTAATGGGACTGCATTGCTGCGAGTCCCAAGTTGCTTCGGTTACCTATCTAATTGGGTGTCTATCCTTATGCGGCGGGGGGGCGGCTATGACGACCTTCGAGCAAAGGCTTGCGGTGATAGGGAAGCTGGCGGCTGGTATTACGGAGCACCGCACCGAACTGGTGAGGGCTACGGTCGAGGACATCGGCTTTCCGGCCTGGGAAGCCGAGAGAGAGATCGACCTGACGGTCGAGCGTCTCTCCCTTTTCTCCCGCTTGCGCCCGCTCCTGGCCGGACGGGTGTCGTTGGCACGCGGGGACGAATACGTCGCCATCGCCCTGCCCTACGACGGGAACACCTGGATGAACACGGCCATCGTTTCCGTCTGGTTGGCCGGCAACCCGGTGAGGGTGAAGTTTGCCGGTAAGAACGGAACCATAGCCGGCATCACGGAAGAAATGTACGCGCCGCTTTTCGGCGGGGAGGTTTCGTTCGACCGGCGGAGCGGCCGCAACTACCTGGAATCCGTCCTGGCCGACCCCAAGGCGCGGGCGGTGATAGTGTTCGGTTCCGACCGGCATGTCCTCCCCTATTACCGGGCGGTGCGCCAAAGCGGCAAGAAATTCATCTTTGAGGGTCCGGGCAACGACCCATTCATCATCCTGGAGCACGCCGACCTGGAGGCGGCCGTCGCCGACCTGATGGAAAGCAAGTATCGCTATTCGGGTCAGACCTGTGTCGCGCCCGAGCGCATCCTGGTTCACGAAAGCATCTACGCTCCGTTTCTGGAGTGCTTCATCGAGAAAAGCCGCCGCCTGATCGTGGGGCAGCCGGGCTACGGCAAGGTGGATGTGGTCCCTCTGGCCAGCGCCTCGGCGGCCCGGAACATCGGACTTTTCCTGGAGGATGCGCGCGCAAAGGGCGGCCGCATGGTCCTGGGCGGGCAGGTGCGGGGAACCCTGGTGGAGCCCGCCATCGTCGCGGAAGCCAGCGAGTTCATGTGGGGCATGCGGGACGAGCTTTTTGGACCCGTAAGTTTTGTAGCCGCCTTCGCGGACCAAACGGAGGCCGTGCGCCTGGCCCAGGCCAACCGGTACGGCCTCCGCGCATCCGTATTCGGTGACCCGAAGGAGGCCGAGGCCGTGGCGACCGCTTTGCGGGGGGCGGACTACTGCCGCGAAGTGCCGGAGTACGTCTTCGGGCGGTTCGGCACCGTGAGCGTCAACGAGTCACGTTCCGTGGCCTGGCGCGAGGCCCTCATCACGAAGCCCATCGGTGGCTACGGGTATTCCGGCTGGATCTGGGAAACGGTCGGCGACCGCTTCGTGCTGAAGCAGGGACCCCGCCTCTTCAGCCTGGAAACCTCCGTGCCGGTCGAGTGAGCGTAGCGGCTGACAGGGTCGCGTGCGGGCCGGGGGTGGGACCACTTGACAGGCGGGAGGCTTTCGTCTTACAATCATATAAGGGTAAACTATGCTTGGGAGGTAAGATGGTCACATGTTGACAACCACCTTATCCGAAAAGGGCCAGGTGGTAATACCGGCGGAAATTCGCGGCAAGGCGGGCTTGGAGCCAGGCCAGCGCTTCGCCGCGACTTTGGAGGGCGACAAAATCGTTTTTACTTTGTTGCCCCGCGACGCCCTGCTGGCCATGAGAGGAGCTTTTGCCGGCAAAGACTCGCTTACCGAGGCCCTGTTGTCGATGCGGCGCGAGGAAAAAGGACGTGACTGAAAGATTTGTGCTGGATTCTTTTGCGATCTTGTCGCTCCTTGAAGGGGAGGCAGGGGCGGATGGCGTGGCGGGTCTTCTAGCTTCACCAGGTAACGAGATCTACATGAGTTCGATGAATGTCGGGGAAGTATATTATGTTATGATGCGGCGTAGGGGTAAAGATGCCGCGAACCTGGTCGAGGCCGCCATCTATGACCACCCGCGTTTACAGGTGGTCGAAGCCGACCGCGCGCGGATCCGGGATGCAGCGGAGATCAAGTCTCTTGGAAAACTCTCTCTGGCGGATAGTTTTGCGGCGGCTCTAGCTTTGAAGCTGGACGCCACCCTGGTGACGGGGGACCCGGAGTTCGCGCGCCTGGAGGCGGAGGGCCTGTCGTTGTTTTGGTTGCCGCGGTGACGGCACCCTGTCCTGACCTTGGAAACCGTTGGATTCACGGTAGCGGTCGGGCCACGGATCCCGGGGCGGGCCCTGGTCCGGGCGCTGCGGTCACCGCGACGGTGACTTCGACCGGGCGGAAGCTATTCTTGCGCGAGCGTTTGGAGTATGACCGGATCCGGGAAGTTCTGAAGCGATAGGGACGCGGGAAGCAGGGGCACTCGTACGCCGGGACGGGTGCTCCTGCTTCGGTGGGGTTAGGAGTCGGTCAAAAGGAATTTTCCAGGGTGACCGAGGCCGTCACCTGCAACTGGCCGGGTGCGACGGCGGTGGAAGCGCCCGCGGCCGGCGCGGCTTCCCGCACTCCGTTCAGTGGCCCGAAAACGGGCACGATATCAGGATTGTTTTCCGTGATCTTGTCCACCGGTCCCAGGGGTTTGCCGAGTTGGGTCGCGACGGCCTGGGCCTTGGCCTGGGCGTCGGCCACGGCCTGCATCAGGGCCTGTCTTCGGTAGAAGGCGATGTCGGTACGCTGGAACCGGATGTCGTTGACCCGGTTGCCGCCGGCGGCCACCAGGGAGTCGAGAAAGGCTCCCAGGTTGTTGAGATTGTCCACCGTTACCGTGAAATAGCTTGACGCCCGGTAGCCGTTAACCTTGCCGTGATTGTCATACGAAGGCGAGAGGTTGTAGCCCGAGGTGGCGATGTCCTTTTGCGGGATGCCGGCCGCCAGGATGGTCTTTTGCATCGCGGCCGTGTCTCTGGCCAGGGCCGCCTGGGCCTGGGTCGCGGCGGCGGCGTCCTCTTCCGCCCCGACGGTCACCAGGGCCTGGTTGGGGGCGACTTCCACCGTACCGGTACCGCTGACGGTGATGGTGCTGCCGGCCGGCGCGGCCGCATCCGCCCGGACCGGCCCAGCCCCGGCATGGAAGGCCGCCCAGCCCAGGATCAGGGCCAGGGGCAGGGCGAACAGCAACAGGTTCCTTTTGGACACTGAAACTCCTCCTTTTCCCATGAATCTTCACTGAAATGTCAAACGTCATGTAATTCCACCGGGGCTGCGTCAAACAATTCCACCACCTAGACCGTGGCGTGAAGTGACAAATGAAGTTAACTACCCTCCTGAGAAAGGAGGGCGGTTCCATCTCCCCCCGCGGGGCGAGGGGGAGATGGAACAATGTAACGCTTCTGTCGTTAAGTTCTATTTCCTGTCGTCAGGATTTGTTTGCTTGCGTCTGGCTCTGTGCCACCCCTCAGATGGTATTGTTTTTCACGTCAGATCACTTGGAGATGTCTTGAGACCTCTT
>JAJYZD010000053.1 GCA_021800315.1 Bacillota bacterium
GGAAAAGAAAGAGGGTCATCTATACGTTGACGATATCGCTGGGCGGATGACCGGGCTGACTATTAACCCCGGAGGCGAGACCGAGCTTGTGCCCGTCTTGCGGAGGCTCGGTCGGCCTGGTAGTTCCATGCTGATCTGCCCTGCAACGGGGCTGACGCAAGCCAGTGTGACCAAGGTCAAGGGCACGCTCATTTCCCCAGCCGTTCACGCCAGGCTAATGGAGATCGAGACAGGCCAGCGTTTTGTCTGTTGTCATGGGGCTTTGCGTTTGTGATAGAGCTTCTTTCTTTCTTTCTTCGGCCTCAGACATAAAGAGATTTTATGGCATCAATAAAGGAAAGCCATATATAATGTAGAAGAGGATTTCGGGAAAGGTGGTTGCCTGTGCGTCCCAACACGATGAAAGTATTCGATGATATGCGGCAGCAGAATATCCTTGTCCTGGAGCATATGAAGAGAGTTGGTAAGAAAATCGTAGGTATGTACTGATTCCACTCCGGAAAGTACGATTCGCTGGCAGGCTCGCCCGGATATAGTGGTATGCATGGCTGTAGGACACTGCATGGTGTAGGTGCCGGGTGGGCGAAAGGGTTTTCGGAGCTGAATCATGTACTGTACGTATGCTCCCCAGGAATTAGCTATTGCTGCGGGGGCTCTGCCGGTCAGTCTGTGCGGAACCCGACCCGAGCCGATTGCGGAGGCGGAGAAGATTTTGCCCCGTAATCTGGGCATGTCTCAGAAACTTGTTGACAGCGGACATGCCCCGGGTTCGGTTCGCGGCCGCCAGCAGGGCCCGGGAATTCAAGATGCTGGCACTCCGGGGGCTGAGATAACGACCATCACTCGCCAACTTGTCAACTAATTTTCGAGCGGAAATGAGACATGCCGTAATCTGTGTCCGTTAATCAAGTCGAGCTTTGGCTTTGCCATTACCGATAGCTGTCCCTTTTTTCGTTTTTCGGATTTTATCGTCGGTGAAACCACCTGTGACGGTAAAAAGAAGATGTTTGAACTATTGCGCGAGTATAAATCCATGCATGTAATGCACTTACCTCAGGGAACTGACCGCTCTGATACGCGGATATGGTGGGTAAACGAATTATGCTTACTGAAGGAACAACTGGAGAGAAACTTCGGAGTCATAATTAGTCATGCCGACCTGTGGAGCGCAATAAAGTTATGCAATAGGGAGCGTTTATCATTCAGGGCCCTGCACGAGTTAAACAGGCTGAATCCGGCTCCGTTAACGGGGGTGGGCGGTCGTTGTCTAACATAGGTGCCTCCGTCTGTTGTCCGTTGGATTCCGTGACAACCGCTTGTAGACGATCAAGGTCATTGTAACACTTCTTTATATATTGCTGCAACTCGGCTTCATCTATAGAATTTTAATGCACCGGCACCATGGTCCGCCCGTCCGGGTTGATGAACGGCGCGGCGTCCATCGTCTGCAGCTGGCCGTTGACCGTATAAGTCTGGCTGCCGATGGTAAAGACGACTGTGGTCGAGGTGGCGGCCGACACCGGGGCGGTGGACGGGACGACCAAGGCCGTGGCCACAAGGGCCAGAACGGCAAGGACTGCAATCAGGGTGGCGGCCTACCAGAGTATCCGTCGATCTGGTCGTACGAAAGACAACCCCTGTAATAGCAAGGTTTACGGGCCTCTCTGTGACCCTGGGTACCCGGCCACCGGGCATCACCGGAGCATGGCGGGCGGCACCCGCAAGGGAGTGCCCCGGGGCGCCGGAGCGGGGCTCCCTGTCACTCTATTACGTGGTATAATGTGGGTGAGGTGAGGTCTGGTGACCGACGACGAGCTGCGGGCCGAACTGCTGTCGCTTTCCCCGCAAGAGGTCATTTTTTATATGTGCTCCCACGGCTGGACGATCACCGAAACAACCTCCGGGTGGCAAGTCCTCGCGTACCGAGGGGCCGGGCTGAGTCGTGGCACGGAGGTAGTGGTGCCGCTGGACAAGGGATATTCTGATTATGTGTTGCGTATATCTGAGGCCCTCGACACGGTCGGCCGGGTTGAGGGAAGGAGTATCGTCGAGGTGGTGCTCCGGGACGTACAGAAGGGCGATGACAAATAGTGGGTATTGTGTTACCACTGAGGAGACGCAGTCACCTTAAGCAGCCCCGCCCGGAGGACAGGGCCGAGCGGAGTTGTTACACTCCGATGCCTCAGGATATGGCCGACCTCTCCGAACTGACCTCGCGGCGCGAGGGTGCTGAGGCCCTACACGCCGACCCGTCGTACTGGCCGGACGACGCACCGCTGTTATAATGATTTCCGTTGGATGATTTTGCTCCGAAAATCCCTTCGCTCGCTCGGCGGCCACACAATATGGAAGCGCACTTGCATGGGCACCACTATGCTTGGTTGGTCCGTAGGACAAATTGCACTTTTCGGAGTGGAATCTTATATGTAAAAGGGCCCCGTTGGGGGGAACCCCACGGCTTCTGCCGTGGGAGGAATGTCAGACAATGACAGACCTCAGTCGCCCAACCGAGGTGCCGGTGCAACACGGCGGAGGGCTTCTTTGGCGCGGCGGAGAGTAGCTTCGTCGGCCCGCTCCAGGACGGCCAGTGCCTCCCGGTCACCCGTGGCCAGGGCTTTTTTCCATGCGGCCTGGTTTTCCGCCTCAGCGCGGTCGTGGTCAGCCCAAGCTGCTTCGCGGCGGCGCTCCCGAGCGGACTCGATAACTTGGTCGGTGGCGGCCAGCCACTGCGCTTGTGGTGGCCGAGCGGCGTAACGGCCGCCGGCGCGCTGCCAAGAGCTGCGATTGGACAAGTCGGTCAACTCCTTTGCTCTGATTCTACCGCTCGACTTGTTAGAGCTGCAACGGTGCAAGGCCGCCCCTGGGGCTGGTTACGGCGGCTCAGCGCGGCCCTCTCCCCGAAATCGCCCCACCACGCCCTGGAGCAGCCGCGTCTGCGCCGGGGTACACCGTAGCGCGGCTCTCTCTTACCACCCGTCCCCGCCGCCCACGCGCCTCTACGACCCCGTACGGTCCCTCTGGCGCGGTTTTCGCAGATGAGTTCCGGGTATAGCCGGTCGAAGATTCCGGGTACGCGGGGGAACTCGTTGGCTATCTGGACGATGTCCCTCCCACCCGTGCAAAGGCCAGTCTCGTTGCTCAGTTTTTGCAATTCTGTTTTCCATAACCTTGTCCTTGACCCATTACTTCCCCCACCGTCTGCGGTTATCAATAATTCTGTGGCGATTGGAAAATCAAGGACTTCGTGAAAGCCCTCCGGTATATGGGCGGCGACAATGAAGAAAGCCTCTACGCGCCGCTTCCCCGGAACCGCGAGCCTTACGGCTGTAATGCTCCGAATCAGTGTTCTGGTTCCCCGTGAAACCCTAATATGGATTCATCTTGCAGAGCCCCCCGGAAACATCAAAAAAGCCGGCTCACCGCCGGCCCGGGTTGTTCAGATCTCCACCAGCCTGTTTTTGACGGCGTACAGGGCGGCGCGCGTGCGGTCCGATACACCGAGCTTACCGAAGACCGAGGTGAGGTGGTTTTTCACCGTCCGTTCGCTGATGAACAACTGACTGGCGATCTCGCGGTTGCTTCTTCCCTGTCCGACCAATCGCAGTATTTCCGTTTCCCGACCGGTCAGGCCATAGGGATTGACCTGACGCTGCTGGTACATGGCCAGCCGGGAAAACTCTTCCAGGACCCGGGTCGTCAAAAGGGGCGGGATGAACGATTCTCCCCGGGCCACACCGAAAATCGTCCGCACCAGGAGGTCGGTGCTGATATCCTTCAAAACGTATCCGGAGATCCCCGCCTTGATCAATTCGAAGACATATTCCTCCTGGTCGTGTACGGTCAGGGCGATTACGCCGACCAGGGGACGCTCCCGCTTGATGATCTTGCAGGCCTCGATACCGTTCATACCCGGCATGTTGATGTCCAAAAGGACTATATCCACGTCGGTTTGGCGCACGAAATCAATGGCGTCGCGGCCGTCTTCCGCCTCGCCCACAACTTCGAACGCCGGTTCCGCGGCCAAAACCCGGCAAAGCCCCTCGCGTACCAGGGGATGATCGTCCGCAATGAGAATCCTGACTGCCAAGGTCCATTCCCCCTGCCGAAGCGTACCGGCCCGGTAAGACACTCCCGCCGCCGGCTTCGCAACAGTTCCCTGTTATACCTATAGTCGGAAAGCTACGGGCCGAACTTTAGAGCAACCGATGATCTTGCCCGTTCCCATGGCGCGATTGCCCGGAATTTCACAAAAACCGGCGGTCAGTCATCCTGCAGGGGAATGCTGGCGGCAACGAGGGTACCGCTTTCGTCGCTCACCACAGTCAACTCGCCTCCGAAGAGCTGGGCCCGTTCCCGCATCCCCACCAGGCCGAAGCCGGCCTTCCAGGTAGAACCAGCCTCCGCGTCGAAACCACACCCGTTGTCCCGGATGTTGAGGTTCACCTTGTTGACCAGAAGCTCCAATTTGACTACGACTTTGGACGCTCCGGCATGTTTTTGAACGTTGCCGACCGACTCCTGGATAATCCGGAAGAGAGCTACTTCCAGGGCCGGCTCCATGCGCTTGTCCCGCCCGAAAAAGAGGAATTCCGTCTTCAGGTCCGAATGCTCCTCCGTGCCGTTGAGAAAACGTTTGATGGCCGGTATCAAGCCCAGATCGTCGAGCAGCATGGGCCTCAGTTCGAAAATGATCTTCCGCAGGTCCTTCAACGCCAACCGGGCCATATTTTCGACCGACAGGATCTCCTTCTTGATGTCCGGTGATTTCTTCTCCCAGAGCTGTACGCAAAAATCCGCCCGCATGACCGTGTTGGCCAGAAGCTGCGCCGGACCGTCGTGAATTTCCCGGGCCAAACGTTTGCGTTCCTCCTCCTGGGCCCGGATTATACCCATGGCCAACTGCTGCTTCTGCTGTATGTCGCTGATCTCGGCTCCGAGATCCTTCATCCCGCCGTTAAGATAATTGAGGACGACCGCCACCCGGGAGGCCAGGGATTGAGCAGCCTCCATTGATGAATTCAACTGGTTGCGGGAAATTTCCAACTGGTCGCGCCGCAGGCGGACCTGCTTCTCCCGCTCCCGCAATAGAGCCAGCCCGCTCTGCATGTTCTGGGCGTCTTCATAGGCCTGCTTGATGTCCGCTTCACTGAACCTGGAAAAATCCCGGCTGACTTCCATCAGCCGCACCCTGGCGGTTCTCTCCAGGGCGGCCAGTTCATCCACTTCGGCGATTATGGACCCTACCTCTTCCTTGACCTTGTCGATCTCCGCCTCCAAGCGGTCCATCTCCCGGCGGATGTTTTCCGATATTTCGAATACCTGCTCCTTGGAAGCCTCTATATGTTGTACGACCTCCGTGATGATAACGTTCAAACGTTCCGGGAACGAGAGAGCATCCCCCGGCCGGGAGCCTTTTTCACCGGTCTCACTGTTCTTCCTGGAGCCCACGCGACCCATCCCCTTCGGCTGTTTCCTCCCTATCATAGTCGGCTAAACCAACCGGTTTCTTGCTACCGGTAAGCATAGCGGCGCAAAAAAAAAGCGGCGGCGAAAAGCCACCACCGTGAAGCCCGGATTCCTTACGCCTTCTTCTTGCCGGCGGATTCATCCTTGATCAACCGGTCTTTGGCCGCGCCACAGGCCTGGCACTTGCCGGGCTTGCAGCGGGCTTCCACCACGTTGCCGCATTCGGCGCACTTCCATACCGCCAACAGTGTTCACCTCCCACCGGAGGCGGGCGGTTTTACGGCCGCCTCCCTGAGTTCGCGTACCGCGGCCACCGGATCGGGAGCCCCGAAAACAGCCGATCCGGCCACCAGAACGTCGGCTCCCGCCTTCACCACCAGGGCGGCGGTGTCCGTGCCGATACCCCCGTCCACCTCCAGGTCGCACCCCCGGCCCAGACGGTTCAATCGCTCCCGCAGGTAACGGATCTTACCGGGGGCCGAAGGGATGAAACTCTGTCCGCCGAAGCCCGGATTGACGCTCATCACCAGGACCAGGTCGGCCAGTTCCAGAACATATTCCAGCACCTGGGGCGGAGTGGCCGGGTTGAGGGCCACCCCCGCCCTCTTGCCGTGCTCCCGGATGGCGCCCAGGGTCCGGTGCAGGTGCGGGCAGGCCTCGGCGTGCACGGTGATGATGTCGGCCCCGGCCACGGCGAAAGACCCGATCATGGTGTCGGGGTTGTCCACCATCAGGTGGCAGTCGAGCACCAGGCGGGTGCGCTTGCGCAGGGCGGCCACCACCGGCGCCCCGATGGTCAGGTTGGGCACGAAGTGTCCGTCCATGATGTCCAGGTGGAGATACTCCGCACCGGCCGCCTCCATCATGGCAACCGCGTCACCCAGCGCGGCGAAATCGGCGGCAAGAAGGGAAGGTGCCAGTTTAACCAAATCATTCACCTTTGCAAACCCCCGCCGAAAGACCGGGGGTAGTTGAGAATTCTTCCGCTTCCCAAACCGGGGCACCCCCCGGCTCCGGGTGGGTCTTTTACCGGAGGATATACTATATAATCACTCCAGTTCGGCCAGAAACATCCGGTATCGGTCGTAGCGCCCGGGATCCAGTTTTCCCGCATTGAGAGCCGCCTTCACCGCGCAAACCGGTTCCTGGTCGTGGAGGCAACCCCGGAAAAAGCATTCCGGTTGCCAAGGCTGGAACTCGGGATAAAACCGCCTGAGTTCGGCTTTCTTCAAAGCCGGCAACTGTAGGCTGGTGAAGCCCGGCGTGTCCGCCACCAGGCCGCCTCCCGCAAGGGGTAGCAGTTCCGTCAGCCTGGTGGTGTGCCGGCCCCTCCCGCTGTGGGCGCTGACCGGCTGGGTCTTCAGAGCCGGAGCGCCCGTGACGGCGTTGAGGAGACTGCTCTTGCCCGCCCCCGACGGGCCGGCCAGGACCGAAATCCGGCCGGACAGGGCCTCTTTGAGCTCCGGAACGCCCTCCCCCGTAACGGTGCTGGTCAGCCAGCCGGTGAAACCGGCCGACCGGTAGGAATGACAGAGTTCGAGGGCGGCCTCCCGGGCCAGGTCCGCCTTGTTCCACAGAATCAGCACGGCCAGTCCCGCGGCCCGGGCCTGGATGAGCATGCGGTCCAGAAGGGCGGGGGATGGCGGGGGCTCGGCCGCGGCCTGCACCAACACGGCCAGTTCCGCGTTGGCGACCGGCGGCCGCGTAAGTTCGGTCTTCCGGGGCAGGACGCTTTCCACCACCGCCGAACCGGAGACGCCGACCACAACCCTGTCACCCGCCAGGAGACCCTCCCGGCGGTGCCTCAGCCGGCCCCGCGCCGTACAGCGCATAGTCCGGCCACCGGCCAGGACAAAAACGAAACCGCCGTGCATGCTGGTTATCAGCCCGTCCAGCGACTGAAATCCCCCTTTAGAAGGATTGTTGCCCCACCAGGTTGCCGTCGATGTACGCCGATATGGTGGCGTGACCGTAGTAGGGCACCGTGCGGCTAACGGAAGCCCCGGAGGGCTCGGTGTTCACATAGGCGTCCGTGGTGCCCCGCACGTCCTGCACCACGATCCTGACCAGGTGGCTGTGTCCGTCCGCGGGAACGTTGACGTTGACCTGGGCGTCTTTCGGGGCCGGACCGGGACCGGAAGACAGGGTCACCTGGACGGCGGTGCCGGCGGTCACGCCGGTATTGGGCGCCGGATTCTGGCTGACCACCTGACCGTGCAGGTACTGGGTACTGGCCGCGTAGCCCACGTTGGTCTGGTCCAGCGACAGGTTCAGGGAAGCCAGTTTCTCCTGGGCCAGGGCCAGGGTCAGGCCGGTCAGGTCGGGAACGGCAATGCTGGCCTGGGGGCCGACCGAAACGTCCACCGTAACGTGGCTTTGCGTGGGCACGCTGGTGCCCGGGCCGGGCGTCTGGCCCATCACCTGGCCCGAAGGGACGGTGGCGCTGGTCTGATTCACGGAGTCCATTTTCAGGCCGGCGTTCCCCAGGGCCGTGTTGGCGGCGTCGCCCGTCATGCCGGTCAGATCCGGAACCTGGACCATCTGCGGCCCCTGGCTGACGGTCAGGGTCACCACCCGGTTCTGTTTAACCAGGGCTCCGGCCACCGGGTCCTGGGAGATGACCAGCCCTTTGGGCACGGCGGGATTGACCCCCGATACCATGTCGGTGCGCAGGCCCGCGCCGCTCATAACGGTGTGGGCCTCGCTGTAGGTCCGGCCGGTCACATCCGGCACCTGCACCTCCGGAACATTGAGGTAATTGCGCAGGAAATAGCCCGCGCCGGCCATCAGGCCGGCCACCAGCAAGAGCAGGACGACCCATCCCGCCGGCTTTATCCGCCTTCTTTTCTTCATCGCCCCAACCTCCGCCCCGGCCGGCACAAGGTTCTCCCGGATCGCCACCGTCTCCTCGAAGGGCGCGGCCCGCTCCTGCCAGGAAGAGGTCAATTCCCTGGCCATGTCCCCCGCGTGGGCGTAGCGCCTCGCCGGGTCCTTCTGCATGGCCCGCGCCGTTACAGCTGCCGGCCCGGGAGGGACGGTCGCGTTGACCGTCGTTACCGGCAACGGATTCTCCTGGATATGCTTCATGGCCACCCCGACGGGCGTTTCCGCCGTAAAGGGAACGGCCCCCGAGAGCATTTCGTAAAGCACAACCCCCAGGGAGTAAATGTCCGACGGCGGTCCAGCCACTTCCCCGCGGGCCTGTTCCGGTGAAAGATAGTGCACGGAGCCCATCACGGTGCCGGAATTGACGACCGTCCCCGTTTGGGCCTCCATGGCAATGCCGAAATCGGTCAATTTGGCCCTGCCCAGGCGGGTGATGAGAATATTATGCGGCTTCACGTCGCGGTGCACGATATGGTTTTCGTGGGCGTGCTCGAGGGCCTCGGCGATCTGGACGGCGATGGAGACCGCGTCCCCGGCCGGCAGCAGGCCCAGCCGCTTGATTACGGTTTTCAGGTTCTCGCCGTCCACATATTCCATTACGAGGAACTGGATGCTCTCCTCCTGGCCCACGTCGTAGATGCTGACTATGTTGGGATGGGAGAGTCGGGCCACCGCCTGAGCCTCCCGGCGGAACCGGGCGACAAACTCCGCGTCGGAGGTGTACTCGGGACGCAAAACCTTGACCGTCACCAGGCGGTTCAACAGGTTGTCCCGCCCCTTGTAAACGATGGCCATGCCGCCGCCGCCAAGCTGTTCCAGTATCTCGTAACGGTTGGCCAAAATCCTGCCGATCATCCTACTTCACCCCTTGGTAAAACCCCGGTATACCTGGTTACCCCTCCAGCAGCAAAATCGTAATGTTATCCCTTCCGCCAAGCGCCAGCGCCCGGTTCATGAGTTGCCGCACGGCCGCGTCGGGATCCGCGACTCCGGTCAGGATGTCGCTCATCTCCGCCGGCGTCACCTGGTTGGTAAGACCGTCGGTACAGAGCAGTACCCGGTCTCGCGGACTCAGGCCGATATGCCGGATGTCCACCCGCACGTCCGGCTCCGCGCCCAGTGCCCGTACGAGCATGTTGCGCCGGGGGTGCCTTCGGGCCTCCTCGTCGGTGAGCTGCCCGTTCTTCAGCAGTTCCAGCACCCAGGTATGGTCTTCGGTGAGCTGGATAAGCCCATCCCCGCGCACCAGGTAAGCCCTGCTGTCACCGATGTGGGCCACCCACAGGTCGGGTTCCCGGACCAGGCAGGCCGTACACGTGGTACCCATGCCCCGCCAGGCCCGTTTGGCGCCCGCCGCGGCCAGGATAGCTGCGTTGACATCCGCGAAAGCCGCCGCCAGGTCCGCCCCGGGATCCCCGGGCGACAGCCGTTGGAAATAGAGACGCAAGTTCTCAAGGGCCTGCCGGCTGGCCACTTCCCCCGCCCGGTGGCCGCCCATGCCGTCGGCCACGGCGAAAAGACCCAGCGCGGGTTCGGCCAGGAAGGCATCTTCATTGTTGGGTCTCACCAGTCCGGTATGGGTAACCTGGGAGCATTTCAACCGCGATTCCCCCCGGTCGGCGCATCCAGCCTCTCTCTATTTGCCCTTGTTAAACAGTATGACCGTATTCCCCAAAGTAACCGTGTCACCGTCGGCCAGCACCCTGCGGGCCGTGCGCAAGCCGCCGACGTAAACCCCGTTGGTGCTGTTCAAATCGGCGAGAACGTATTCTTCACCGCTGACCTTCACCCCGGCGTGCCTTCTTGAGACGCTGGGATCGGTCAGAACGAAGTCGCACCCCCTGTCCCGGCCGATGACCACAACGGCCCCGTCGATGCCGGCCGCGACGTCCCGGTCCGGCCCGGACACCACCAGCAGCCTGGCCTGCGGGGACGCCCCGGTTGCCAGTGCCACCCTCGTAAAACAGCGGGTGTTCTCCGCGGTTACCGCGTCTTCCAGGATACCCCGGCTTCCTTCCTTAAACCTGGCCTCCACTTTTACGTTACCGGGGCCGAGCCCCTCGTCCACCACGAAACTTACCTGCGGCGGCGCAATCATGGTATAACCGTGCGCACGGGCCTTCTCCTGCAGATAGACCGCCAGTTCCCGGCCCAGGTGGGGCAAACACTCCCCCAGCGAATCGATGTCGGCCTGATGCATGCCGACCATAAAGCTGGCCGGCACGTAAATCCGCAGGACGCTCACCCGCCGCGCTTCCTTCATCTCGCGGTAAAGCCTGCGGGCTATGTCCACCGGACTTACCCGGCCCCGCAGCCGGTCTTTGAAAAGTCCTTCCAGGTAACGTTCGAAATCCTGGGTGCCGGTAAGAATGCCCATGCGCCAGTTCCCCCGTATGTCTCTTGAATCAGCCGTGCCGCAGCCTGAGTTGGCCGCAGGCGCCTTCAATGTCGGTGCCCAGCCTGCGCCGGACCGTAACGGGAATACCCTCCCGCCGCAATATTTCCTGGAAGCGGCGCGTAGCCGCAGGCCCCGCAGGAACCAGGTCGAAGCCGCTTACGGCGTTCCAGGGAATCAGGTTTACGTGGCATAAAATGCCGCGTATCAGCTTCGCCAACTCGCAGGCCTGCTCCGGCGCGTCGTTTACCCCGCCGAGCAGGGCGTATTCGAAGGTGACGCGGCGCGACGTCGCCCGCGCGTAATCCCGGCAGGCGTTCAGCAACTCGGTGAGCGGCCAGCGCCTGTTTACCGGAACCAGGCGGTCGCGCAATGGATCGTCGGGGGCGTGCAGCGATACCGCGAGATTCACGGGCCACCGGGTTTCCCGCAGTCGCTGGATCCCCGGCACGAGGCCGCAGGTGGAAACGGTTATCCGCCGGAAACTGAGCCCGTGCCCGGCCGCAAGCACGGAGATAAACCGGTGCACCGCCGCGAAATTATCCAGCGGTTCCCCCATGCCCATCAGGACGACGTGCGTCACCTGCTCGCCGTAGTCTTTCTCCATGGCCAGCACCTGGCCGAACATTTCCCCGGACGTCAGGTTCCGCTGCCAGCCCAGGAGCCCGGAGGCGCAAATACGGCAGCCCATGCGGCAGCCGGCCTGGGTGGAGACACAGGCCGTACCCCCGTAGCGGTAGGCCAGCCACACCGCCTCCACCCTGTGTCCGTCGGCCAGTTCCAACAGGTATTTGACCGTCCCGTCCCGGGAAATCTTTTTGGCCACCGTCGCCGGATGGCCGCAGGTATAATCTTCCGCCAGGCGCGCGCGCACTTCCCCTGGCAGGTCGGTCATCTCGGCGAAAGACGCCGCCCCCTTCCGAAACAGCCACGCGCTCAGCTGCCCGGCGCGCCAGGCCGGCTGCCCGATGCCGGTCATCACGCTCCCGAGCATGGCCGGATCGTAGTCCAGCAGATTGGCCTTTTCGGGCATAGACATTACCGTCCCCGCTTGTCGTAATTCTACATAAACCGCGCCCGTCCCTCTTCCGGCCGGCCAAAAGAATGTTAAGCCGGGCTCCGGCGCAGCCGCGCCAGAAAAAAACCATCCGTACCGTGACGGTGCGGCAGAAGCTGAAACTCCGCCAGGCCGGAAACCAACTCCTCCGGCAGGTGCGGAGCGAGGCCGTCACGGCGGAAATCGGGATGGCGGGCCAGGAAGCCAGCCACCTGCGCCTCGTTCTCCTCCCGGCGGATGGTGCAGGTGCTGTAGACCAGTACCCCCCCGCGTTTCAGACAGCGGGCCGCCTCATCCAGGAGTCCGGCCTGCAGCTCCGTAAGGCCCGCCATATCGGCGGGGGTTTTGCGCCAGCGCAGGTCGGGACGCCGTCGTAAGACCCCCAACCCGGAGCAGGGAGCGTCCACCAGCGCGAAGTCCGCCGTGCCATGGTACTCCGGCAGCCGCCGCGCATCGGCCCGGTGACCCTCCACATTGGCCACCGCCAGGCGCCGGCAGTTTTCCGCCAGCAGGTCCAGGCGGTGGGGATGGATGTCCACGGCCAGCACCTTCCCCGTCCCTTCCATAAGGGCCGACAGATGCGTCGTCTTCCCACCGGGGGCGCCGCACAGGTCGATCACCAGCGACCCCCTCACAGGCGCCAGGGACCGGGCCGCCAGCATGGCCGCCTCGTCCTGGATGAAATACAGGCCCTCCTGGAACAGGGGATTCTCCGCCGTCCCGGCTCGCTCCAGGTAGAGGCCCTCCGGCGCCCACCGGGCGAAAGCCGCTTTGATCCCCGCCGCCGCAAAGCGCCCGGCCAGTTCCGCCCGGGTTGTCTGCAGGGTGTTGGTCCGCACGGTAAACGGGGCGGGCAGGTTGCCGGCCGCCAGGAGCGCCCCGGTTTCGTCGAAACCAAAGCGCGCCAGCCACCCGGCGACCAGCCATTCCGGATGGGAATGGTAGAGGGAGAGGTAGCGCACCGGCTCGTCGCCGGGGTCGGGAAACCTGAGCGGCAGGCCCCGCTGGAGATTGCGCAGCACGGCGTTGACCAGGCCCACCGCGCTGGAAAAGCCCGCGCGGCGGGTCATCCGGGCGCTCTCGTCGCACGCCGCGGCCGCCGGTACCCGTTCGAGATACAGCAACTGGTAGGCTCCCAGCCGCAGCACGTTCCGGACCACCGGGTCCAGGGAAGTCAAAGGCCGGCGCAGGAAAGGCGCCAGGGCCCAGTCGATGGTGTTGCGGCGGCGGACGCTGCCGTAAACCAGTTCGGTGATAAAGGCGCGGTCCCGCCCGGCGGGGTTGTAGCGCCCGTAAGCCTGGTTGAGGGCCAGGTTGACGTAGGCGTCCTCCTGCTCTTCGGCGAGCAGAACCGCCAGGGCGATTTCCCTGGCCGTACCGGGTCTGCGGATCTACCCCACCTCCCCGGGGGCTCCGCCCAGAAAGAAGCGGATGGCCTCCTCCACCCTGTCCACGGCGACCAACGTATCCAGACAGGGCCCGTTGGGACGGTCGTTGGTCACGCCCAGCACCGGGATGGGATTGGCGTCCTGGATGCCGCTGGTCAGGTCCCGTTCGCAGGCCACGGCCACAATGGCCCGCGGCCGGTATTGCTTGACATGGCGCCGCGCCAGCGTTCCCCCCGTCGCCATGCCCAGGGTCACCCCGTATTTCTCCCTGAGGCCGATGAGGTCGCTCACCGGGCACTTGCCGCAACGGTGACAATTGCCGGTGTTGATGGTGATCTTGTGGGGACAGAGGCTCCACTGCAGGCAGTGGGGCAATAGCAGAAGCAGTTGCCCCGGGGATAGCTGAAAACGACGCGAACGGATCATCTGGTTGTTGACGGCAATGAAAGACTGTTTTATCTCCTCCGGCCGGCGTCCCAAAAGCCGGCCTATGACCAGTGCCAGGGGAAAGAGCAGGTTGATGGCCACCCGCGCGGATCCCTCCAGTGCCAAAAAGCGGTGCGCCGACCAGATGGTCAGCACGATGCCGCCGATACCCAGGGCGGTGATCAGGGAAACTCCGGCCAGGGCGCCCACCAGGAGCCAGAACAGGAGGCGGCCGAAGACCGAATGCAGCGGGGTGACCGCCAGGTACCATACCCCGAGGATCAGCGCGGCACCGGACAAAAGGCTCAGGCCGAGAAGACCGATGAAGAGCCGCTTTTTCGTACCCCCGGTCATAATGCGCACCTCCACCGCCGCGAGGCCACAGAAAACGTTTCCTCTGCGTATTATACCACGCCGGAGAGGACAAGTCTGCACGAGGCGGACCGGCGGTAGAACGGGGCAGCCGCGGCTGGCTGAACCTCATTGCCGGGGCGGGGAAGGCGCATCGCGAGGCGGGCTCCGCCTGACGGCGGTCGCGGTGCGGTAGGCGAACCGCCACAGAATCAGGAAATCGAACGGTTCCCCACGCCAGGCGGCCGTTCCCGCCCTTCGTCCATTCCCGCGCGGGGTTATTGCCGGACAAGCCGCGGATCAAAATTTCCGGCATCTGATGTTGCCGTCGCTCATCCGGGGTCTGCACCGGCCGGGACGCAAAATTCCCGGCACTCCTGGCAGGCAAAAGACGTCCCCGAACGGCGGGACGCCTCTCAGTCCCCAACTGAGCCTCCCCATGGCTAAAGCCAGGGGCTACCGCGCGGCGTTCTTTGGTGTTATACCGGTATTCCCCAACGTTTGGTTAACCGGCGCCTCAGTCCGTCACCCCCTGCCGGTCCTGGCCCCCGTACAAGGCGGCCTTCCACACGTTATAGATCAGGCCGGTCACCAGGAAGGCCAGAACGAAGGCGCTCTGGGTATTCTGGAAAAAGGCCGTGGCCAGCGGGCCGTTGAAGAGGGAAAACGAACCGAACAGGAACAGGCAGGCCAGACCCAGGAGATAGGAGACCAGGGCCGGCACACCGAAGCCTCCCAGGTAGCCGGGCGCGGAATAATAGCTGCCGCCGCTGTAATCATAAAGGTCGGGGACATGGTACGGCAGCCTCTTTTGCCAGACCAGGTCGGTCAGGAGCACGGCCGTAAAGGGCGCCATCAGTGCCACCACGATCCCCAGAAAGGCCTGCATCACTCCCAGGAAGGAGGACTGGCTGATAACGACCCACAGGCCCAGCAGGCCGGAGAGGACGAAATCCACGTAAACCGTCTTGTAACGCGGCAGTTTGACATGCATGGCCAGAAGGTTCAGGCCGGAGGAGTAGATGGCGAGCACGCTCTGCGGTACCAGGCCGGCGATGCCCACGATCCAGTACGGCACCAGCAAAAAGGCCGGTATGCCCTTGCTGATGAGTGCCAGGGGATCGCTGGCGGTGGCCAGTCCGGTCATCCTGACGGAAAGGAGATAGCCGGCCATGATCAGGATCACCAGCGGTATGGTGGAACCGATCGTGGTGTGCCAGACGATTTTGCCGCCCGGTGTCCCGCTTGGGAGGTAGCGCGTATAGTCGGACGAGGTGTTGATCCAGCTCACGCCGGCGAACATGATGATGAAGGCCGCCGCGGGAAGGAAGGCGCTCGCGAAACCGGCCGGCCGGCCGAAGTTGATCCCGGTTATGTGCTGGCTTTTGAGCAGGTAAACCGTGAGGAGGATGGTCAAAGCCCCGAAGACCAGGCTGGCGATGTACTGCACCCTGACCACCGTGGCGTGACCGAAGACGCCGAAGGCATAGGTGATTATGCCGATAACGGCGAAGACGAGGATGTCCAGGACGGAGCCCGGTTTTACCCCCAGGCTGGCCAGCATGTCGATGCCGGCATAGGTGGCGGTCACCCAGACCACCGTTTCCCAGCCGATCAGGTTGATCCAGCTGATCAGGGTGGGCAGGAATGCTCCCCTGACGCCGAAGGAGGCCCGGGACAGGATCAGCATGGGAACCCCGGTACGGGGACCGGCCAGGCCCAGCCACCCGACGAACAAAAAAGACGCTCCACCCAGAATGGTAACCAGCAGGCCCTGCCAGAAGTCGAGTTTGTAGCTGGCCATAAGGGCCCCCAGGACCAGGGCCAGGATGCCGATGTTGGCCGCGAACCAGATCCAAAACAGTTCCCCGGCCTGCCCGTGCCGCCGGTCGGCCGGTACGGCCTCGATACCGGCCGTCTCGATTTTCCAGACTTCATCCCTGAATTCCAAGAACGATACCCCCTTAACAAAATTGGCCGGCGCGCGGGGCCGCAACCCCTTCCCCCCTCCTTCCCCGTCCCAGGAACGCCAAAAAGCCCCGAGCAGTATCCGCCCGGGACTTTACCATCATCCCGATACCAAGACCGTAACTTCTTCCACGCCGGCGTACGGTCCGGACAGGCAGGTCTCCTGGCTGGGCTTCCTCGCCCGGGGCGCCTTCCCGGCTTTTACACCAGTGGCATCCTACCCCGCGCTCCGCTCCTACAGTGGCGGGACCGCGCCGCTTTTCCGGTTTGCGCCGGCCGCGGACTTCCCTATTCTCCCCCCGCGGGGGGGCACCTGTCCAAAAATATTTTAGTTAAATCCAGGCAGGCTGTCAAGAGGTGGTCCGGCCGGACCCACCACGCCGAGGGCCTGTTCAGGTGGTGCCAAATACGAAAGTCCCGCAAGTTCGGAAAGGGGGCCTTGTAGGCGGGAAGTTTAACTATCTTCTCAAACGGCCAAGCATGAAGTTTTCGATTGCCCTTTGATCCCCAATCCTTATTAGTGCGAATACCTTTTAATTCGCCGATAACGATGATGGAGACATTATGAGCAACCGCCGGATCGACCAACCACGGTATCGATTTCGCGGCCGTGCGCCGGCGTTTCACCGCCGGCCTGGCCCAGGCCATGGATGCCGTCCCCGGGGTCCGGGTGGCCGTGGAGCCGAAGCCTTATGAGCCCAGGGGGCGGATAATTCAATATCGGCTTGCTCGGGGGCCTGGCCTAACCATGACCCACCCGTCCCGTTCCCTGCGTTTGCCGCCGGCCGAACCACGGGCGGGAATCCGCCGGACCGGTTGCGATCCGACTGCTTTTCTGTTACAATGACTGAAGTTCAGATATAGAAATAACTATACCAGCCAGAAAAGAACAAAATATACAAGAGGGAATATTTTGTGGCATTTGACCCCAAAACATTCCTGAGTCAGCGTGCGCTTCCTTACACATGCTAGGCGCGTGCTGATAATCAGGCAATGGATAGGCTACTACCGGACGATATCTGGATTATCATACAGTAACCATGCGGGAAAATTGGAATACGAAGCCTTTAATTCCGGGGAAGGTGGGAAACTGTCTTGAACAGGTACGTTTCGGCCCTGTCCATGTTGGCGGCGATGGTTATTTTAGCGGGTTGCGCTCCCTTCACCAATACGGGGACACCTCTTTCTCCAACCAAAACAACCGCTGTGGCCACAGGCCCCCTGGGTGGTTTAAACGTATACATCTGTGACGAAAAGGGTAACCGG
>JAJYZD010000302.1 GCA_021800315.1 Bacillota bacterium
ACCGAAAAACTCGCCGCCTACCACGACCGTTTGGACCGGACCAAATGGGAAGGCACTTTTGCCGATTACCTCGAAATCGTGCGTAAAACCCCCCGGGTGGCTTCCCTGTCCCACGCCAGGTTATTCGCCATGATCGAGGCCGCGGGCTATCCGCCGGAAGCGGGTCAGGAAAAAAAGGACAGCCTCCGGTCCTATAACTTCTTCCGGAACCACCTTTTCGGCATCGACCGATCCGTGGCGGCCTTCGTCGACGTCATCTCGGCGGCGGCCCGGGGCCTGGATACCCGCAAGAGGATCATCCTCATGGTAGGACCCGTCGGTTCGGGCAAGTCCACCCTGGCCATTCTCCTCAAAAGGGGCCTGGAGGCGTTTTCCCTGACCGGCGACGGCGCCCTTTACGGGATCAAGGGCTGTCCCATGCACGAGGAACCCCTCCATCTCGTCCCGCCTTCCCTACGTGATACGGCGCAGGAGGAACTGGGCTTGCGCATTGAGGGGGAACTCTGTCCCCAGTGCCAGTGGAACCTGGAGCACGTCTACCGCGGCGACCCGTTCGGAGTACCCGTCCAGCGGATCGTCCTCTCGGAACAGAACCGGGTCGGCATCGGCACCTACGTTCCTTCCGACCCCAAAAGCATGGACATCGCCGACCTGGTCGGCGGCCTCGACCTGGCCGCGGTAGCCAAGTACGGCAACGAAGGCGATCCCAGGGTCTGGAACTTCAACGGGGCGCTGGAAGCGGCCAACCGCGGCATCTTCGAAGGAGTGGAAATGCTCAAGATGCCGGTGGAGTTCATTTATACCTTCCTTACCCTCACCCAGGAAAGCAACATCAAGACGGGAAGGTTCGCCCTTCTGTACGCCGACGAGGTTATCATCGCCCACACCAACGAGACCGAGTTCAACAACTTCATCGGCCAGAAGAAGAACGAAGCCCTCCACGACCGTATGATCGTGGTCAAAATACCCTACAACCTGATCGTCTCGGAGGAAGTGAAGATCTACCGGAGCATGCTGGCCGCCCCCGGCCTGGACTGCCACATCGCGCCCCACGCCCTGGAGGTGGCCGCCCAGTTCGCGGTTTTGAGCCGCCTGAAAGTGTCCAAGAAGAAGAACGTCACCCTGATCACCAAGATGAAGCTGTATGACAGCCAGCACGTGCAGGATTTCACCGTCAACGATACCAGGGAACTGCAGAGGGAATTCCCCGACGAGGGCATGACCGGCATCTCGCCCCGCCACGTCATCGACTGCGTTGCCGGAGCGATCGTCAAGCACGGCGCCCGGTGCATCTCCCCCATCCAGGTCCTGCTGGAGGAGAAAGAGGTCATCGAGAAGGGCGCCCACGTGGATACGGGCCAGGAGAAGGAGAAACTCCTGGGTTTTATCGCCGATTCCCGGGCGCTGTATGACGAGGCGGTCAAGAAGGAACTGCAGAAGGCCTTCGTCCACTCTTTCGAGGACACGGCCCAGCAACTCTTCAACACCTACCTGGACCACATCCAGTGCTACTGTGAAAAGACCCGTCTCCGGGATCCCGTGACCGGCGAGGACTTGGAGCCGGACGAGAAGATCATGCGCGGTCTGGAGACCCACCTGGGCATCTCGGACTCCTCGGCCCGCAACTTCCGGGACGAGATCCTGCGCAAAATCGGCATCGCCTCCCGGCGCGGCGAGGTGTTCAAGTGGGATTCCCACCCCGCCCTGAAGGAGGCCATCGAAAAGAAACTCTTCGAGGACAACCGGCCGGTGATCCGGACCACCGTTTCGGTCATCAACCCCGACCCGGAGCAGAAAAAGCGCATCGATACGGTGACCGACGCCCTGATCGCGCAGGGCTACTGCCGGATCTGCGCGCAGGAACTGCTGAAATACGGGGCCCAGCTCCTCCTGCGCTGAAACCTGCCCGCTACCCGGACCCCCGGGGACAAGAACGCAACCCGGACCGGATTTACCTGCCAAAACAAAAGTAAACGGCGAACAGGAGGTTTTTTGGTTGCTTTTGTCGAATTAGGAAAACAGCTTACCGCTCAAAACCCGGTTTCGGGGTGGAGGTATCCAAAATCAATTTCCGAACGGTGTTGCCGGGTCTGAAGCGTCCATCCGCGGACGATGTAAATCTGCCGCTATGGCTGGGTATCGGGATTGGTTTGGGCTGGCTGCTCGCCTGGTGGTTTGCGGCCAGCCACATCATTCTGGAAAACGATACCTGGTGGCAGATAGTGGCCGGCCAAGACATCCTGGCAGGCCACTGGCCGGTGTACAACACCTGGTCGTGGTCGCTCCCGCACCAGCGGTGGATGGTGCAGGAACCACTCTTCGACGTTCTGAATGCCTGGCTGGGCAAGTGGGGGTATTGGGGCCTCAGTCTCTTAACGGTCGCCTTTATGGTTTTATGTATGGCCTTTTTATGGGATCTGCTCCGACGCCGCTCAGGCGATTTTATGGCGATCCTGCTAACCTCGGCGGGTCTTTTTCTGACGTTGGGCGCCTGGCAGGCCCGCCCCCAGATTGCCGACTACCTGGGACTCGTCGTGTTGCTCTGGGCGATTGACCGGCACCGCTACTGGGTGGTTCCCTTTATGACGGTGCTGTGGGCTAACCTGCACTCCGGAGCTGTAATTTCGCCGCTGTTCATGACGGTCTTTTTGACGGCGGCCTTTGTGCCCAAGCGCTGGCTTGACCGGCTAGGACTGAGGGCCGATGACGACAGGATCAAACTCCTAGCACCGACGGTTGGAACTTATCTGGCGACACTTGCCACCCATAACGGGGTTGACATCTGGGTTTACAGCGTACATACGCTTTTCGACTCCCCGGCCTTCGCCCGGTATATCACCGAATGGATGCCGCCGCCCTTCGGCGACCCGGCGACCCGGCTTGTCTTCGTGATCATGTTGCTGTTAATTTTGTTCCTCCTGCTATCCCGGAGAGACCTTAAACTGTCGTGCGGCGAGGCGGTCTTGTTTGCCGGGTTCCTTTTCCAAGCCATTGGCGAGACCCGCTTCATGCCCTACCTCTATCTAATCATAGTGATAATGATAAGCCCCCTGGTTCGTTGGGACGGATCAGTCAGAGCGGCAACCAAGGCCATCTTTCTTTTAGCGGTGCTTACGACGTTTCTCCTCGCGGTGGCGGATCACTACGGCGTACCCAGCCCCAACCTGCAGGTCCAGGCGGCTCTCGAAGGCTACCCGGTCTCCGCGGTCGCTTATATAAAGCACCACCACCTGGGCCATGTGTTCAATAATTACAACTGGGGCGGTTACCTGATCTACGAAGGTGTTCCCGTCTATATCGACGGGCGAAGCGAGGTCTATTACTGGTCTAAAAAGAACATTTTTACCACATACGTAAATACCGAACGTCTCACCAAGGTCAATCAGGGGCTGAAGGGCGCGAACGTGGTGTTGGATTATAAAAACAGCATCCTGGTTAAATACCTGCTGGCGACCAGGAAGTGGAAGGTTTTGGGCTCCGACAGGTGGGCCGTTCTTTTGGGAAGGACGAAGAGGTAGGAACGCTGCTCCATGTTCACCAGGGACGACCGGTTGGCGGGCTCGCACGATCCCTGGTGACTTTGCCCCCCCTCGCTGTCCGGTAAATCAAGACGACTTTTGCGGCCCCCAAAACCGGCTGTCAGAGTATGTCTCCCGGGGCAAACCGGAGGATTAGCCATGCTTAACGGAAAGCGAATAGTTATCGTCCTGCCCGCTTACAACGAGGCCAGCACCTTACGCAA
>JAJYZD010000054.1 GCA_021800315.1 Bacillota bacterium
AGTCGCCTGGCTGCCTCTCCTGCGCTGAACATCTTCTCCATGATGATCAATTATATCAGAAAATAGGCCGCCGGTCAATACCTACACATATTACTGATTGACAAATACACTTGCTGCTACAAACCCTGGCTGTACCGGGTCGCCTACAACCTGTGCGTCGACCACTACCGTGAAAACAAAGCCGGACGCGTGCAGACGGTACCGGAAATCAGGGATCCGGGCAGCCCCGACGCCAATCCGGAAACCATCTACCTGGCGCGGGAATCCATGGCCCGGTTTCTCGCCGCCTTCCGCAACCTGCCGCCGGAGGGCCGGGCCCTTCTCCTGTTGCGCGAGAGGAACAACGCCTCGTACCAGGAAATCCCCGCCACCACCGGTTGTACCGTGGAGGGGGTCCGCTCCCGGCTTTACCGAACCAGGGCCGCCTTGCACCGGGCCCTGGAAAGAGGGGAGACTAACTGAACTTGGCTGACTGCGCTTACTGGGAATACCAGATATCGCTGGCCCTGGACGGTGAGTTGGATCCCGACGGCGGCGACCGGTTGACCCGGCACCTGGGTGAATGTCCCCGTTGCCGGAGCGTAAGGGAGGCGTTCGAAAAGTCGGCCCAAGCCATCCGGACCTGGCCGATCCGGACCTTATGGCCGGACTGAAACGCGATATCCTGCAAAAGACCCGCGGTGCCAAGCGTAAAACGGCCCGTACGGCGTGGCTGGCCGCCGCGCTGGTCGCCGCCTTCGCCGCCGCCAATATCTGGCTGGGACCGCTGTGGCAGCGTCCCGCCCTGGTGGCGGCCGCCGTATCTCCCGGCAACGACCTGGAACTGACCTTCAACCAGCCCATGAACGCCGCCTCCTGGCCGGAGAACGGGCTTTCGGCCGGGGCCGTTGCACCGTCTGAAACGGCCCCAACGGCCAAGTCCACCATGGCCCTACCCCAAGAGAGCGCACCCCGGACGAACGAATCCTCCGCGGCCAGGCGTACTCCAACCTTCGGTCCGGCCCATGCCACGGAAGCCCCTCCCGCCTATACCGTGACCAGCCGGGGAAAGACAATTTTCATCGCCTTGGCCGGTCCGCGGCCGCGGGGACCGGTACGGATCCTGGTGCCGGCCACGGTCCGCGACCTCTGGGGCCGGAAACTCGACCGGGAGTACCTGGTGGTGGTCGAGCACGGGAAGGTGACCGTAACCGCTCCCTGAGGGACGGCCGGAGAAGGTCGGTCGGACTGGCCCGGTCGCCGGACGGAGAAAATATCGGTGAAGGACGGCGAAATATCCGCCCGGCGGCAGGAAAAAGCCGCCCCGGCGGTGTAATCTGGCTGGAAGAAATCAGGACGGGGAGAAAAAGGCATGTCTTTCGGCGATATCTTGAACCTTCTGTGGATCATTCTGCTCCTGGTCGCCTTCCTGCCCATGTTCCGCCAGCAAAAGGTGCAGGTTTTCCGGTTGCGCCTGATCAGGCGCTTCGAGGAAAAAAGAGGCAGCCGGCTTATTACCCTGATCCACCGCCAGGAGTCGATCAGTTTTTTGGGCATACCGCTTTCCCGGTACATCAACATCGAGGACTCGGAGCAGGTTTTGCGAGCCATCCGGCTTACGCCCGAAGACATGCCCATCGATCTCCTGCTCCATACCCCCGGCGGCCTGGTGCTGGCGGCGGAGCAGATTGCCGCGGCCCTGAAGCGGCACAAGGCGCCGGTTACGGTCTTCGTACCCCACTACGCTATGTCCGGCGGCACGATGATCGCCCTGGCGGCCGATGAAATAGTCATGGACGAGAACGCCGTGCTTGGACCGGTGGATCCCCAGTTGGGCAATTACCCGGCGGCGTCCATCCTGGCGGCGGTGAAAAACAAGGGCGTCACCCGGGTGGACGACGATACGCTGATTCTCGCCGACCTGTCGTTCAAGGCACTGCGGCAGGTGCGGGAATTCGTCCACTTTCTGCTGGAGGACAAGATGGACCCGGACCGGGCGTCCTTCCTTTCGGCCACCATGACCGGCGGGCTGTGGACCCACGACTACCCCATCGGCGTGGACCAGTTGGCGCAACTGGGACTGCCGGTCTCAGCGGGCCTGGCCAGGGAGATTTACGACCTAATGGATCTGTATCCCCAGCCGCCGCAGCGGCGGCCCTCCGTCCAGTTCATTCCCCTGCCCTACGGCCGGGAGAAGGAAACCCGTTAGGTCCGGCCATGGAAGAAATCAAGCGCATCCTGCGTGATCCGGAGTACCTGGCCTGCCTGGCGGAAAACGGCCGGCGGGAACGGGAGCGAATTTTCTGCCGCCACGACCTGCGGCACATGCTGGACGTGGCGCGGCTGACCTACATCCTGCTCCTGGAGTCCGGGCAACTGGTGGAGACCTTCGGGGTACGGGGCAGGGAACTTGGCTATGCCGCCGGTCTCCTGCACGATGTGGGGCGGTGGCGGCAATACGACGGGAACGGGGATCATGCCAGGGCCGGGGCGGACCTGGCCGGACCCATCCTGGCGCGGGCGGGTTTTGCCCCGGCCGAGGCGGCAATGATCACGCGGGCCGTGGCCGAACACCGTCAGGGGGGGACGGAAGTCCTGGGCCGGGCCCTGTCCAGGGCGGACGACCTGTCCAGGGAGTGCTGGCAGTGCCGGGCCAGGGAACAATGCTACAAGGCGGACCGCATGGAAACGGCCGCCGGACTTTTAAGATAGGGGGGCGCCAATGGATATCGGTGTCTGGGGAATCAATACCGGCAGTCTCCGGGAGTCCGCGGAGCAAATCGCCTCCGTGGGGGCCACCGCGGCGGGGGTGCGCATCATGGCTCCCAAGGCGGTGCACCGCCTGGTCCGGCTCAGCGGGGTCAACCCGCGCCAGGCCAACATCATCAAGCAGGAGATGCTGGCCCAGGGGGGGGATGCCGCCCTGCACCGGGGCGTTCTGGACGCTTCGGTGGAACACAGCGACATTTTGCTGATGGCTACCCGGCGCCAGTACGAGTTGTTCTGCGCCAAGCTGAAGATGCAGCCTTTCGGCCTGCCCGTCCTGGCCGGGCGGATCAGGGACGTCCTGGACAACATGGAGGAGGCGGGTCCCTGGCGGCTTTCCTGCCGGGGCAGGGAACTGGTCCTGGGCGGGCGCACCCTGGTGATGGGGATCCTGAACGTGACGCCCGATTCGTTTTCGGACGGCGGGCGTTTCGCCGACCCCGGGCGCGCCCTGGAGCACGCTTTGGCCATGGTTGAAGACGGGGCCGACCTGATCGACCTGGGCGGCGAAAGCACCCGGCCCGGTCACCAGCCGGTGGATGCCGCCGAGGAGATCCGGCGGGTCATACCCGTGCTCGCGCGGCTGGTCGAAAAAGTCCCGGTGCCCGTCTCGGTGGATACGTCGAAGGCGGCCGTGGCCCGCGAGGCCCTGGAGGCCGGCGCGCACATCATCAACGACCAGTGGGCCCTGATCCGGGACGGGGAGATGGCGGCCGTGGCCGCCGCTTACAATGTCCCGGTGGTGCTCATGCACAACCGCAGCGGTACGGAGTACCGGGACCTCATGGGGGACATCGTCGACTTTTTCCGCGTGAGTATGACCGCCGGCGTGGCGGCCGGCGTAAATCCGGACCAGATGGTGCTCGATCCCGGCTTCGGCTTCGGCAAGACGCCCGCCCAGAACCTGGCCGTGCTGCGGCGGCTGAAAGACCTCGCGTGCCTGGGCCGTCCGGTCCTGGTGGGCACCTCGCGCAAGTCCATGATCGGCAAGACCCTCGACCTGCCGCCCGACCAGCGGGTGGAGGGGACGGCGGCCACGGTGGCCCTGGCCATCGCGGCCGGTGCCGCCGTGGTCCGGGTGCACGACGTCCGCCAAATGGTCCGGGTGGCCAGGATGACCGACGCGGTGGTCCGGGCGGGGGGGGGCTGACCTTGGCCGACCGCATTTTCCTGACCGGGCTGACCTTCTTTGCCCGGCACGGAGTGAAGGAAGAGGAACGCGTGCTCGGGCAACGCTTCGTCATCGACCTGGAAGCCGGCGGCGACTTCCGGGCGGCCGCGCGCGCGGACGATCCGGCCCTGTGCGTTGATTACGCCGCCGTGTACGACCTGGTGGCCGAAAGAGTGCAAGGCGGGCCGTTCCGGCTCATCGAGGCCCTGGCCGAGGACCTGGCCGGGTCCGTTCTGGCCCGGTTTCCCGTAGACTACGTCAAGGTGCGGGTGGCCAAGCCGCACGCCCCCCTCGCGGGGGTCTTCCGGGAAGCGGCGGTGGAAATAGAACGGAGCAAGACGTAAAATGGGTGTCACAGCCTACATCGGCCTGGGGACGAACCTGGGTGATACCCGGGCCAACCTGCGCCAGGCCCTGGAGTCGCTCCGGGCCAAGCCCGGCATCGAGGTCCGCCGGGTGGCTTCTTTTTACCGGACCGAACCGCAGGGCTATCCCGACCAGGACTGGTTCCTCAATACGGTGGCCGGGGTGGAGACCGGCCTCCGTCCGCTGGGGTTGCTGTCCGCCCTGCAGGGGGTGGAGGCGGCCTTGGGCAGGGTGCGCAGTCTTCGCTGGGGCCCCCGGGTCATCGACCTGGACCTGCTTCTCTACGGGGAGGAGCGAATCAATTCCCCCGTCCTTACGGTTCCCCACCCCCGGCTGATGGAGCGGGCCTTCGTGCTGGTGCCGCTGGCCGAACTGGAGCCCGACCTGGAATTGGCGCCGGGTGTGCGGGCGGCTGAACTGGCCGCGCGGCTCGCCGGGGAACAGGCTGTAGAAAGAGTGGAATAGAAAGGGGCAGTACGGACATGGCGGCCTGGCAACCGGGTATCAAAGGGATGGCGGTGGTGGTCGTTGCGGGGGGCAACACGGCTGCCGCATACGGCAGCGGCGCGGTGCCGGTCTTTGCCACCCCGGCCATGGTGGCCTTGATGGAGCGGGCGGCCCGGGTTTCGGTGGAACCATACCTGGAGCAAGGGCAGACCACGGTCGGGACCGGGCTTACGGTGCGCCACCTGGCCGCCACTCCCGAGGGAATGACCGTGACGCCCCGCTCCGAACTGGTGGCCGTCGAAGGAAAGAAACTGCTTTTCAAGGTTGAAGTCTTCGATGAGGCCGAACTGGTTGGCGAAGGAACCCACGAACGATATGTGGTGTGGGAGGATTCCTTTCTGAAAAGGGCCGCCGCCAAAAAGGAATAGCCGCTACTTGGGGTGGGGGAGCTTGGTGGCGGGATCGGAGAAGAACCGGGCGTCCTCCGGCAGGGTGAAAGTCTGCAGTTCGTTCAAACCGATGTTGCGGACATGCAGGGTGTGGTTCCAGACCTTGTGGTTACGCATGAGAAAACCGGTGAAGGCTACCGGTATCCAACTCAGGGCGAAGACGGGGTAGTAGATGAACCAGAGGTACACTTCCGGCCGTACCCGCTCCATCGCCAGCCCCAGGGCAAAGTAGCCGAACTGCAGGACAAAGAGCAGGACGATCCAGGCCGGGTCGGCGAAAGTCCTCTGCAACTGGAAGAGGGAGAAAAACATCGAGAGCCCGGTGATGATGATGTAGATGGGCTGGAAGAGATAGAGCGCCCCGTCGATCATGGCCAGGTTCTTTTGCCGGAACCCCTCGGAAAGAAGCTTGCCCATGTAGCGGGTGGCGACGTGGCAATGGCCCTGCATCCAGCGCTGGCGCTGCCGCCAGGAAAGCTTCATACTCAGCGGTTTTTCGTCGTATACCCTGGCCTCGTGGGCCCACGTAACCTTGATGTTGTTCAAGAGCGCCTTGGTCTGAAACTCCAGGTCTTCGGTCAGGGAGGTCATGCCCCAGCCATAGGTCTTCAAAACCGAGGTGGCCAGGCACATACCCGTGCCGCCGAGGGCGCAGGTGAGGCCGAGGTTGTATTTGCCCAGTTGCCAGAAGCGGTTGGTCAAGAGGTAACCGACGTGAATGGAACGGGTGACCCATGTATCGCCCGGGTTCTTGGTGTCGAGGTAGCCCTGGATGATGGTCTCGCCCCGCAGAAGGTGCGAGTTCATCACCCGGAGGAAGTTGGGTGATACCAGGTTGTCGGCGTCGAACACCACTACCGCGTCGTACTGCCGGTCCAGGCCGAAGATGCGGTTGAACGCGTACTCAAGGGCGTATCCCTTGCCCTTGTGGGTTTCGCTACGCCTTTCCATTACCGTGACGCCCGGAAACGTACGGCAAACATCGGCCGTATGGTCGGCGCAGTTGTCGGCGACGATGAATATGTCGAATAAATGCCTTGGATAGTCCAGGCTGAAAAGGGAGTTGAGGAGTTCGCCTATGACCTTTTCCTCATTGTGGGCCGCGGTGATCAGGGCAAAACGTTTGGCTGGCGGTTCACCGTGATCTTCTTTTTGATGTTTGAAACCGGCCAGGGAGATCAGGAAATAGTAGCCGGAAAACAGGGTCACCAAGACCTGAATCAAGATGAACAACACAAACGAAGGGCTGAATATGTAAGAATCCATACATTTCTCCCATGAACACGCCACCGGCAAGTGGCAATATTTAGCAACCGGGACCGGGCCGGACCGCACTTGGGATCGGTGAACCAGTTGCATTGAGACGCGACAAATTAACCTTGCATAGAATATCATACCGTACCAATGATTGTCAACGACGGATTGGCCGATAATCCGGTGCAAGGGATATTTTTCGGCCGGTTTTCCGGCTGAGCGCCTTCCCGTGCGTCCTCGGTCCGGCTTGTAGCCCTTTGCAGGCCCTTTCGGCAATCCGGGCAGTACCCGCCGCTGCGGGAAGCATGCCCGGCGCCCGTCCGGTCCCGTTATTTATGATATCCAAAGATGGCGGAAGGCTAATCCCGGCCCGGGAACGACGGCACCGCACCGGTACGCCGAAGGGCCGGCAGGGTGAAAAACTTCTCCGTGTTATGTCTTACAGACTACTACCATCCGCACCTGGTGGAGGGCCGCCAGGTCTTCCAGGGGGTTGCCGGCCACGGCGATAAACGCGGGGGCCCGGTTGCCGGGCAGATCCAGGAGGCGGGCACCGGTCAAGGTTGCCGCCCGGACCAGGGCGGCCGGGGGCAGACCCGCTTCCCCCAGCAGTCGCAGTTCCCGCAAGTAAGCCCGGCCGTGTCCGACGCCGGGCGCGCCTGCGTCCGTACCCACGGCCAGGTTGACCCCCAGGCTGTGCGCCAGGCCAAGAGTCTTCATCTGGGCGGCCAGGGCGGCGGCCGCCGCCCGGCGGTGGTTCTCCGGCCCCGTGTCACAAAGGGCGGCCATGGGCGCCAGGGTCGGCACCCAGGTGACGCCGCTTTCCCGGAGCAGGGCCAGGGTGTCTTCATCCATGCCGTAGCCGTGTTCCAGGGAGTCCACCCCGCAGGACAGGGCCAACCGCACGCCGGGGACGCCGCTCGCGTGGGCCATGACCTTCAGCCCCCGGCGGTGGGCCTCGAGGACGAGACGATGCAAATTCCCGGCCGAAAAATGAGGGGGGTCGAGGGAATCAAGCGACTCCAGGTTGACCGGGCCGGTGACGAGTACTTTGATCTGGCCCGCGCCCATTTCGGCCAGTTCCGCCACCTGCCCGGGCATGGCTTCCGGTCCGGAGGCCGGGCCGAGGAAGGTTCCGTAGCTGCCCGGCGGGTGGAGGGCCGGCCCGCAGGCCACCAGGCGGGGCAACTCCTTTCTTTTTTGCAGTTCCAGGGTGGCGCCCAGGCGGTCGCCGCCGTCGCGCACGGCTACCAGCCCGTATTCCAGGCACTGGGAAAGCCGCATGACCATCGTTTGCGCCGCGTCGTCGCCGAGACGGGGCGGGGGTAGGGCCAGGTGGACATGGCAGTCGACCAGCCCGGGGAGCAGGGTCAGCGGGCCCAGATCGACAAAGCCCCGTTCCGGGGCCGGGTCGAGGGATATCCAGGGCCGGACACCGGCCGCGTCCAGAATTACATCTTCCGTCATTTGGCCGTTATAGTCGAGGTAGCGGCCGGCCCGGACCGGCCGGCCGCCGGGATGGATGACTTCAACCATGGGAAACGCGTTCTCCTCCTCTGTCTTTTTCCCTTCATTATGGTATCCCTTGCAAGAGTTTTTCCCGGGCGGGGAATTCTCCTGCCCGAAGGACCGGCGAAGGCCTGGTTTTGTTGGCGGTAGTATAATTGACTGAAGGTGGTGGTGCCGTGGAGACCGTAAAGGTGTCGATCTCGTTGCCGGACGATCTATGGTGCCAAATTAAGGAAATAGGTGACAACGTCAGCGGGCTCATTGCGCAAGCCATGCGCGATTATGTGGCCAGGGTCAGGTTGGACCGCGCCCTGGAAGAAACCGCAGGGGCCTGGACCGATTGATTCAAGTAGATTAGGTAGCCGGCCTGAAAATCAATAGATTCCAGGGAGTGCAGGTATCTTTTAGGTCACTGCTTTCAAATTTCCGAGGTGCGGCCCAGCAAGATCAAGGCTTTCGCGCCGCGAGTATCCTAATGATTAGGAGATTTTCGCCCAATCAGCCGAAAGTCGGCTAAAAGGCGATCCAGGTCGCGTAGGGCACGGTCTACTTCGGCGCCCCCGTCATCTGGCTGTTACCGCTTTCGATGGCGCCCGGCTTCGACAGGTTCGACCTTTCCCCAATGCGCTGCTGGATCTACGGCGGCAGCCCGGTCTCCCTTGAGGCGGCCCTCCTCTTGATGCAGAAATACCAGGGCAAGAATTATTACCAGGTATATGGCAGTATATGGCATGACTCAGGCCGGTTCCACCGGCACCGTTCTTTTCGCCCCCGACCAGGCGGCCAGGGCCGGGTCGATCGGCAAAACCGCCCGGCCCGGTGTCCTGGAGTCCGCTGTCGTCGGCCGGCCCCATCCCGAATGGGGCGAAACCGTTTACCCGTCGGCTGTCAGCCCGAAAAATTTCCCTGGGAGGTATTGTCGCGGATATAGATATGTGGTAAGATATTCTTGATTAGTTTTAATTGGAAGGAGGTGAAAAGAACCGGCGCGATCAAAAAAGCCTAAAGATCGATCAGCCAGTTAGACTCTAACAGCAGTAGGAAAGGTGGTTAATCTTTCCGATCGAAACGCCTTATTGATCGGGCTGTCAGGGTTTGTTGCAACAGAGATCTGGAACGTAGCGAATCATCATCGTCGTTCTCTTTGGGCAATCATTGGCAAGATTCCGAACTTTGCTCAACAATGTAGGAAGTTGAAGGTCAATCGATGGTACAAACTCCTCCCTTACCAAAGCGCTCAGGAGATATCGGGCGAGCAGGGCGATTCATATAGATCATGGTTTTCGCACCGCAATAATGGTGACAAGAAAGCCAACCCTCCGGGATTTCGTAAAAAGACCGTGCTTAGTACTGTAACTTTTAAACAAAATGCGTTCGAGGTGCCCTCCGGAAACCGGGTCAGGCTCGTACTTCCAAGGACCGATAGTACACCGGGCCGTGAACGGGGGACGTTCAAACAGGCTTCCTGAGTCGGAGAGCTTTTGCGAATTAGAAGACCGTTTGTACCAGATGCTGTCAGCGCACCGCACTGGTAGACTCGAAATTCACAATATTATGTTAATTCACCGAGTACCTTACCGGCCTGGTCGTGGCGGTGGGGACTGAAGGGGGTGATCGGCAGCGGGTTTCCGGGTTCCGGAACAGGGTTGTTGGCACGGGGGATTGAGAAAATACGGTTGAAGGAGGAACGGTCAATGGACGAGCAGGACATCCTGGGTGCTCCTGATGAGGCGGGGGCGGACATCATCGGAGCGGAAGGCGAACCGGGTGAGGGCGTAATGGGTGAGGGCGACGAGGTAGCGGGGGATATCCTGGAATCGGAGGATCAAGAGACATCCGATATCCTGGGGGGGGAGGAAGAAACCGGCCATGATATCCTGAAGGGCGACTGAGGCAGACGGCACCCGAAGGCGTGTTTGTGACCCGGGAAAAGGGTTTGCGTACCGGTGGGCGGCGTAAACCCTTTTGTTCATACCGGGGTTTAGAAGAAGCTAATGTTTTTACCAATCATTAATACCTATCGATGTTGACATGGAGCTTGCTCCGTTTTCTGGTGGAGGAGCACAGGGCGACTAACCCCGACCCAACCTCCGGGTTGGTGCCCCGGCGGAGATCCCTTTAAAAGGGGCGGTCTCGATGTTGGTACCGGTTCAGAACAAGGACGGCAGTCCGTTGTCACCGTGCTACCCGGCGCGGACGCGGATACTGCTCAAGCAGGGAAGGGCAACCACTGAGTATCCGTTCGTGATCCGGTTGACCGTCCAAATTGTAGCTGACAACGGGGCGACACGGCAAACCAAAGCAAAAGACCAGCACACGACAGTGGGAATATCAGGGTGGAGGACTTTGCGGATGGCGGGGGCGACGTGTAAGCGCCACCCCGTATGCTATCCGGAAGCGGCTTCCTTCCACTGCATGAATGCTTGGTCATGTATATATTTGCTTATATTGCTAGAACAGTTGAGGAGTGGAATTCCTTCACGGCGTACCGACTGGCTGACCCACCGGAAAACCCTGACCGGCAACCGCTGACCTCTTATCTGCGGCCTCTGGCCCGGTTTTTCCGCCCGGCCGGGTTGCGCGGTCCGGCCGAATGTGCTACCATGAGTCTGCAATCGGTTGTATCCTTTGGGGAACGATACGGTTGGGACAGGGCGTTTCGGGGAACGAAAACCGCATAGCCGCTTGGAGCCGGGATGGACCGAGACGGGTAGGGAGAAAATAACCTTTTCGGGTGTCCGGAAAGGTTTTTTTGTCGCCCGGGATCTTCAGCGGCCAGAAGGGGGCGTGACAGGTGGCGAAACCGTCGCTGGCTTTTGTCGGTACCGGCAAGGTGGGTTCGGCCCTGGCCATCCGGCTGCATCAGCGCGGTTACCCGGTGGCCGCGGTCTTCAACCGCACCGGGGAGAAGGCGGAAAAAGTGGCCCGGGAAACCGGGGCGGTGGTGGCTCGTGATCCGGCCGGGGCGGCCCGGCTGGCGCAGGTGGTGTTTATCACCACCGCGGACGGGATCATCGAAAGAATGGACGGCCTGATCGGAGAAGGGGGCGGCTGGCACAGCGGCCAGACGGCCGTGCATACCAGCGGGGCCCGGCGGGCGGAGGTGCTGCGTTTGGCCCGGGAGGCCGGAGCGCATGTCCTGTCGGTGCACCCTCTGCAATCGTTCGCCGCGCAGGAGGCGGCCCTGGAGAACCTACCCGGTTCCTGGTTCGCCCTGGAGGGCGACGAGGCGGCGTTCGACTTGGCGCGGGAGATGGTGCGGGACCTGGACGGCCGGGTCTTCCAGGTGGTCAGCGAAGCCAAGCCCCTTTACCACGCGGCGGCCTGCGTGGCCTCCAACTACCTGGTGGCGCTCATGTACCTGGCTACCGGCTGGTTCGGCGATTTCGGCCTGGGACGGGAGGATGCCCTGGCGGCCCTGTGGCCGCTGGTGCGCGGCACCCTGAACAACATGGAGCGGGTCGGGGTGGCCAAGGCCCTGACCGGACCGGTGGAGAGGGGGGATACCTCCACGATCGCCGGCCATCTGGCCGTGCTGGCCACGCGGGGCGGGCAGGAGGAGGATCTCTACCGCCGGCTGGGCCGGTACACCGTGGGGGTGGCCCGCGAAAAGGGCAGTATCGACGAAAAGGCGGCCGACCAGCTTACGGCTTTGTTCCTGGGTAAGAACAAAGGGGAGGAATAGAAATGGCGGAGAAAGTTACCGTGGCCGACTTCAGGCGGATGAAAGGGGAAGGGACCCCTATCACCATGCTCACCGCCTACGACTGCAATCTGGCCCGCCTGGTCGACGAGGCCGGCATCGACAGCATCCTGGTGGGGGACTCCCTGGGAAACGTGGTCCTGGGCTACCAGTCCACCATTCCCGTGACCATGGACGACATGATCCACCACGTCAAGGCGGTCAGCCGGGGAACCAGACGGGCCCTTTTGGTGGGGGACATGCCTTTCCTTTCCTACCACCTGTCGCGGGAGAGAGCTATCGCCAACGCCGGCCGGTTCCTGCAGGAAGGCGGCGCCCAGGCCGTCAAGCTGGAAGGCGGCCGGGAGGTGGCCGAAGCCATCAGGGGCATCGTGGAGGCAGGCATCCCGGTGGTGGCCCACCTGGGCCTGACCCCCCAGTCGGTGAACCAGTTGGGCGGTTACCTGGTGCAGGGCCGGGACGAGAAGGCGGCTCGCAAGCTGATCGACGACGCCCTGGCCGTGGAAGAGGCCGGAGCCTTCGCCCTGGTACTGGAGTGCGTGCCGGAGGCCCTCGCCACCTATCTCTCGCGGGAGCTGTCCATCCCTACGATCGGCATCGGGGCCGGCGCGGGTTGCGACGGCCAGGTGCTGGTGAGCACCGACATGCTGGGACTCTACGGCAACCAGCCGCCCCGTTTTGTAAGGCAGTTCGCCAACTTGAACGCTCAGATCCGGGAAGCCCTGGCCGGCTACCGGGAGGAAGTCCGCGCCCGCACCTTCCCGGCCGCCGAGCATACCTTCGCCATGCCGGAAGGGATTCTGGAGAAGGTGACCGGGTAGGTCTTGACAAAACACCCTGCCGGAAATATACTACTACGTAAGACAGTTAAGTATATCAAGGAGGGTAAGTCGTGCCTTACGTAGTCCTCTCCAGCAAGGGACAGGTAGTGATTCCTGCCGAGGTGCGAAAGGAGATGAATCTTAAGGAAGGGGATGTCCTGTACGCCTGTGTTGAGGACCGCAATAGATTGGTCATAAAGGTTAATCGCAAAGAAAGAACCGGAGGGGGTATTGTCGCGCAGACAGCCGGTCTGCTTGCGGATATGGAGATGAGCGGGGCCGAATATGTTGAACTAATCCGCAAAGGGTCCGGCAGGAGGTTGGATGACTTTGAAGATCTTGGTTGATACCAACATAATCATTGATCATCTGCGGAAGGTACCCCAGGCATCCAGGGTCTTAACAGAGGTAGAAAACGGTAGTTTTGAAGGGCTTATTTCTGTAATAACCGTATTGGAGTTAAGATCGACTCGGGCGATGACAGATGAGCGCTTTGAAACAGTGAGAAAATTGCTAGATATCTTTGATGTCATTCCGGTTAATTTGCCAATCGCCCAGGACGCAGGTCGATATGTTTCGAAGTATCGTGCCTCACATGGTCTTGAGCCTGTAGACGCCATCATTGCTGCTACTGCTTCGGTGAATGATGCGGCTTTGTATACTGTAAATTACAAGCATTTTAGATTTATTGAGGGTTTGATCGTCGTCAATCCTTACGCTTGCTAATGAGCCGGGTACCCCGCGTAAATCTGTTTATCGAGACGGCGGCAACCTTTTCCCGATCCTTCCATGTTGGTTGGAGGTATTGCCTTGTGATCGAAGTGGATACCATTGCCGGTATGCGCGCCCAGGTGGCCGGGGCCAGGCGCGAGGGCCAGACGGTGGGCTTTGTGCCCACGATGGGGTACCTGCACGAGGGGCACCTGACCCTTATCCGCCGCGCCCGGGAAGAGTCTGGCCTGGTGGTGGTGAGCATTTTCGTCAATCCCACCCAGTTCGGACCCGGGGAGGACTTCGAGGCCTATCCGCGCGACCTGGAGCGGGACGCCGCCCTGGCCGAAGGCGCGGGCACGGACGTCCTCTTTTACCCGCCGGTCCGGGAGATGTATCCGGACGGCTACGCCACCTACGTCACGGTGGAGGGCATGACCGCCAAGCTGTGCGGGGCCTCGAGGCCCACCCATTTCCGGGGTGTGACCACGGTGGTGGCCAAGCTCTTCCACATCGTGGAGCCCGACCTGGCCTTTTTCGGGGAAAAGGACCATCAGCAACTTCTCGTTATTAAGCGGATGGTGACCGACCTCAACCTGAAGGTCACGGTGGTGGGGGTACCCACGGTGCGCGAGCCGGACGGGCTGGCCATGAGTTCCCGCAACGTCTACCTGAACGGGTCCCAGCGAGCGGCGGCGGTCGTGCTCAGCCGGAGCCTGGCGGCCGCCCGGGAGGCTTTTGCGGCCGGGGAGCGCGATCCGGCGGGGTTGGCCGCCCTGGTCCGCCGGATGATCGAGGCCGAACCCCTGGCGGCGGTGGACTACGTAGAAATATACTCCTGGCCGGACCTGGCCGATATCGGCCGCCTGGATCGTCCGGTCCTGTTGGCCGTCGCCGTGCGCTTCGGCCGGACGCGGCTGATCGACAACACCGTTTTGCGGTAGCCGCCTTGGGGTCGTGCCGCTCGCGCCGCCGCCGGATGCCTGTCCGGTTGAGGCGCCTCTCTTTTTTTTGTCGCCGTAATGTTGTATGATAGCGGGAGACCATGTCGACCGACAAATTAAGGCGGACGGTGTTTAGACGGTGCAAGACAAAGAGCGGTTGACCGGTGAGATAAGGGAACTGAAGGAGAAACGGCGGGCCGTGATTCTCAGCCATGTCTACCAGCGGCCGGAGGTGCAGGACGTCGCCGACTTCGTGGGGGATTCGCTGGAGTTGTCCCGTAAGGCCGCGGCTACGGACGCCGAGGTGATCATTTTTTGCGGTGTCCATTTCATGGCCGAAAGCGCCGCCATCCTGTCTCCGGACAAGGTGGTCGTGCTGCCCACCCTGGAGGCGGGCTGCCCCATGGCGGACATGGTGGACGAAATCGCCCTGGCCAGGCGTAAAAAAGAGTTGCCCGGGGCCCTGGTGGTGGCCTACGTCAATACCTCGGCGGAGGTGAAAGCGGCAAGCGACATCTGCTGCACCTCGGCCAACGCGGTCAAGATAGTTTCCTCCCTGCCCCCGGACCGGGAGATCCTGTTCATCCCGGACCAAAACCTGGGCCGGTGGGTCCGGCGGCAGACCGGGCGACCGATGCACTTCTGGGAGGGGCACTGCAACACGCACGACAAACTGCGCCCGGAAGACATACTGGAAGCGAAAGCGGCGCACCCGGCCGCGGTTGTCCTGGCCCACCCCGAGTGCCGGCCGGAGATCCTGGACCTGGCCGACGCGGTCGCCTCCACCACCGGCATGCTGCGGTATGCCAAGGAAAGCCCGAAAAGGGAGTTTATCGTGGCCACGGAGACCGGACTTCTGTACCCGATGCGCCAGGCCTGTCCCGACAAGGAGTTTTACCCGGCGGCGACCAGGCTGGTTTGCCCCAACATGAAGCGGACAACCCTGGACAAGGTCCGGGATGCCCTGACAACCCTCCGGCCGCGCGTGACGGTGGAACCGCAGGTGAGGGAAAAGGCCCTCGCGGCGCTTGCGCGCATGCTGGAACTCTCTTAGGAGGACGTTTTGGAAGAGTTGTTCCTGGTCAACTTCGACACCCGGAGCCTGCCGGTGGAGGAAGTCGACTTCCTGGTGGTCGGCAGCGGCATAGCCGGTCTCTATACCGCGCTGACGGCCTCCCGGGACGGTTCCAAGGTGGCGGTTCTGACCAAGGCCCGCATCGACGACGGCAATACGGAGAAGGCCCAGGGGGGCATCGCCGCCGCCATCGGCGAGACCGACTCCCCGGCCCTGCACCGGGAGGACACCCTCCTGGCCGGGGCGGGGATCTGCGATCCGGAAGCGGTGGAAATCCTGGTCACCGAGGGACCGGACCGGGTGCGGGAACTCATGCGCCTGGGAGCCGTTTTCGACCGCGACGCCGGCCGCCTGGCGCTGACCAGGGAAGGGGCCCACCAGCGCCGGCGCATCCTGCACGCCAGCGGGGACGCCACGGGCGCCGAGTTGCAACGGGCCCTCTCCACGGCGGTACTGGCGGAGGGCCGGGTCAGGGTCCTGGAGAACCACTTCGTGGTGGACCTCCTGGTACGGGAAGGCGTCTTTTTCGGGGCCCTGGTCATGGACAGGGACCACGGGAACCTTTGCGTGTTCCGGGCCGGGGTCTGCGTATTGGCCAGCGGGGGGCTGGGGCAGTTGTACTCCCTCAGCACCAACCCGGCGGTCGCCACCGGCGACGGCGTGGCCCTGGCCTACCGGGCCGGGGCGGAGGTCATGGACCTGGAATTCATCCAGTTCCACCCCACGGTATTGCACGTCGAGGGGGCCCTGCCCTTCCTCGTTTCCGAAGCGGTGCGGGGCGAGGGCGCCTACCTGCGGAACAAGGCGGGCGAACGGTTTATGCCTTCTTACCACGAGTTGGCCGAACTGGCTCCCCGCGACGTGGTCACCAGAGCCATTCTGAGCGAAATGGACAAGACCGGCGCGGGCGAAGTGTATCTGGATCTCAGCCACCTGGATCCCCGGATGATCGAAAAAAGGTTTCCCACCATCGGAGCCACCGTAAGCCGCCACGGGCTGGACCTCGCCCGCGATCCCGTACCGGTCGCCCCCTGCGCCCACTATGCCATGGGCGGAGTCAAAACCGGGCTTTGGGGGCAAACCGGCGTGGAAAGGCTCTACGCCTGCGGTGAAACGGCCTGCACCGGCGTCCACGGCGCCAACCGGCTGGCTTCCAACTCCCTGGTGGACGGACTGGTGTTCGGCCGGCGCATCGTGGAACACGCGGCCCGCCTGGGCCGCTCTCCCGCGCCCCGCGAATTTGCCTGTTCGGCCCGCCGCGAGGCAAAACCGGCCGGTTTTAACGGTCTCAAAGAGCAACTGCGGGCCATGATGTCCCGGCAGGCCGGACCCTTGCGGGACGCGGACGGCCTGGCCGGGGCCGGCCGGTGGCTGGATGACCTTGTCTCCCTGAACCAGGCCGCTCTGACCACGGCGGCGGATATGGAACTCGTGAACATGCTGGAGGTGGCCCGGCTGGTCATCCGGGCCGCCGGGGCCAGGCGGGAATCCCGCGGCGCCCACTTTCGCCGCGATTTCCCCCATACCGGCCCCGGTTGGGAGCAACACCTCATTTTCAGACGCTAGGGGGGTCACGTTTGCAACTGCCTGACCTGACGCCGTTAATCGACCGCTGTCTTGCCGAAGACATGGGCGGCGGGGACCTGACCACCCTGGCCCTGGTCCGCCCGGGCACGTTGGCCGAGGGCCGGATGGTGCTCAAAGAGGCCGGGGTGGCGGCCGGGCTGCCGGTGGCGGCCCGGGTTTTCGGGCGTCTTTCCCGGGATATAGTCTTTCATCCCCTGGTCGAAGACGGGGAAAGCTGCCCGCCCGGGCGGGTTCTGGCGACCGTTCGGGGCGACGCCGCGGCCATCCTGGGCGGGGAGCGGCTGGCCCTCAACTTCCTGCAGCGACTCTCCGGCATAGCCACGGCGACCAGGCGCCTGGTGGACCGGGTGGCGGGC
>JAJYZD010000303.1 GCA_021800315.1 Bacillota bacterium
TACATCCACAAGATCATCTGGCGCGATTACTACCGGGCGGTGAGATCGGGCAAAGTTGCGGGATAACGGCCTCTTTTTCAAATCGCCGGCGCAAATAATGTCGTCGTTCGGCGAATGGGCATGGCTGATCTCTGCGGCCAGGACGCGGTAGCCTTCGGATCCGGGAAGGATTCCCAGCCGGGATCTATCGTCCGGTCTACGCGGCGACGTTCGAAAGGTCTCAGAGAGCAGCCCGGCTTCCGCAATGCGGGCCACCCGGAACACGGACGGGGGCCTGTGGCTCGGCGGTTGAATTCTGAAAACCCTATGCGTCGCCGGGAGCCGCCCGGCGGCGTTTTCTTTCTTCGTCCTCCTGGAAAGTGCGGCGTTGGGTACCGCCGCAATTTCCGGGTGGCGAAAGTAAGTAAGGACACGGTCTTGAAAGGGACAGTTCCAGGGACTGCTTCTATGGCAAGAACTTCCAAGGCCCCCCTCTACTCGACGAAACCTGGTCGTGGGGCGGCCGGTGAACAAAATTTAGCTATTATGTTTTGCGAGCGTATTGTAACCAGATACGGAGGACCGCTCGATGACCGCGCAAGCGGAGGCAGCATAGCTGGGACCTATCCCTGCCGGGCCTGCCAACCGGCTGGCAGGCCCAAGGAACATGCTTGACGTCACGTGTTCTGTCCCGGAGGCGAGATCTGCGCGCCAAGGAAAGGTTACGATTGTCGCAGGCGGGGTTGCACAATCTTACGATTACGGTGGAGGTAGAGATGGGAACCAAGCCGCGCCGGACTGGTGTGCGGGGGGGACGGGAAAACCCCGGGACGGGTTCACCGGCGGCTCAGCACCACTTCGCGGACAATCTCCGCGGCCAGCAGGGCGGTGCGCTGGGACTGGTCATAAGGGGGGCACACCTCCACCAGGTCGAAGCCGACCAAGTGCAAGGAGCCCAGGAGGTGGACCGCGGTCAGGACATCCCGGGAAGTGCAACCCCCCGGCTCGGCGGTGCCGGTGCCCGGGGCGAAGGCCGGGTCGACCACGTCGATGTCCAGGGTCACGTAAACCGGGCGGTCCTTGAGGTGCGGCAGGTTCTCCTCCAGGGAGGGGATGAGTGCTCCCAGACCGGGTCCGGCCAAGCGGGTATGCCGGCGGGCGTACTCGACCTCCGGTCTGGTGCAGGAACGCACGCCGAACTGAAAGACGTTGCCGTCTCCGACCAACTCGCTTACGCGGCGCATGACCGTGGCGTGGGACAGGGGGAGGCCCATGTAGTCGTCCGCCAGGTCGGCATGAGCGTCAAGGTGGACTACGGTTAGGCCGGGATACCTGGACGCCGCTCTTTCGACCGCCGGCAGGGTCACCAGGTGTTCACCTCCCAGCAAGAGCGGGAACTTCCCATCGCCGATGATGCGTCCGGCCGCGTCCGCGATGTTCCGCAGGCTCGCCGGAACGTCGCCGGGCGGCAGGGCCAAGTCGCCGGCATCGTGGAAGAGACACTGGCCCAAGTCCCGGTCCAGGTAGGGGCTGTATTCCTCCAATCCCTGGGAGACGAGACGGACGGCGGGAGGAGCGTGGCGTGCCCCGGCCCGGAAACTGGTCGTCCAGTCCATGGGCGCTCCCAGCAGAACGACCCCGGCCTCCCCGTACGATGACCGGGCGCCCATGAACTCCATTCGTTCAAACACCGATGATCTGCCTCACAAACGGGGGCAGGGCAAAAGCCGCCAAGTGGACCGCCGGACTGTAATAGCGGGTGGCGCAATGCCGGAAGTCCCTCTCATCCAAATCAAGGGGGTCGTGTTTTTTGCTGCCCAGGGAAAAGCTCCACAGGCCGCCGGGATAGGTGGGGATCGCCGCCAGGTAGAGCCTGGTCACCGGGAAGATGGCGGACAGGTCCTGCTGGACCCTCCGGATCAAGTCTTCGTTGTAAAAAGGGGATTCGGTCTGGGCTACGAAGAGCCCGTCTTCTTTCAAGGCCCGGGAGACCGCGCCGTAGAAGTCCCGGCTGAACAGCACCTCGCCCGGCCCGACCGGGTCCGTAGAGTCGACTATGATCAGATCGAAAGCGTTTTCGTTTTCCCGCACCAACACGTTGCCGTCACCGATCCGGATTTCCACCCGGGGGTCACCCAGGGCGGCGCTAATCTCCGGCAGATACTCCCGGGCCGCCCAAACAACCCGCTCGTCGATTTCCGCCAGGACGACCTTTTCCACCGTCGGGTGCTTGACGATCTCCCGTACGGTACCTCCGTCCCCTCCGCCGACAACGAGTACCCGGCGGGGGTGCGGATGGGTGTTCATGGGCACGTGGGAGATCATCTCGTGGTAGACGAACTCATCCCTGGTGCTGGTTTGAATTACGCTGTCCAGGAACAGCACCCGGCCTAGGTCCTTGTGTTCGATCACCGCCAGTTCCTGGTAGTCCGTCTTCTCAATGTGCAGAAGATTCTCCGTGGCCAGACTTAGCATCACGTTTTTCGTCTGGACTTCCGTAAACCAAAGATTCATGAAAAACCGGCGGCGCGGATACCTCTGACTTCAGTCAGGGGAGGAGCGCCGCTTACCCCCTTTCTATCCGTGAGAATAAGCGTAACCGTCAGCATGCTGCAATACCTTACAGTACTTGTGTTTAACACCTTGTACTAAGATATGTCCACAAACGTCCTTGATGTCAAAGTAACCGCTTGCCCGAACGGCCACAGCGCCTACAAAGACGCCGGGATGCTTGCCAATCGGAACCACGGCCTTGACAATATCTCCGGTCTGGAACCCAAAATGTACCTTTTTTCGGCTGCGGTGGCCCTTCGGAAAACCATAGCTGTCTACCCGGGCCATCTGACGGTTGCCACGGCCCACCGCCCGAATCTTCAGAGGAACGATATGGGTATTCCGCAACTCAGGGGTGCTGGCCCCCACGCAAGCGGCATCCATGTGATGGGCTTTGGGTAGACCCTGGGCCGTCCGGTTATACTTCGTCCGGCCACCGGTGCCCATCTCCAGATCCAAGCCGTTTTCTGAAGCGATGGATTTTACCTGGTTCCAAAGATACCACCGGGTCGAATTAACTGCCGCTGCATCGTTGAGCGATTTTTGGGCTTCTCGCTTGACTTCCGGATGGCCGCACTCCTCTGCGGTCTGGTTGCCTTTCTCCTGGTTGCAGGTATGGCAAGCCAGGGTGAGGTTACTTACGCGGTCACTACCACCCCGGGACTTCGGTATGACGTGATCAATCTCCAGCACAGGATCTTTCGACTTGCCGTGGCAATACTGGCATTCGCGTCCGTATTTCTCCAACAGGTATTCCCGTACCTCATAGCCGAACAGGGTTCCCTGCTGATATTCAACTCCGGAAATTTCCGGGTTCTGGAGAGCATGAGTATCAAAACGCACCGTTTCCACGGAAACAGCGGTAATGGGACACAGACGCATCAGCTTGTTGACCCAGTTGACTATGCATTCAGCCCGGGCACGTAACGTAGGAGCCAACCACCCGTCCGGCCGCTTCCGGTTGTTCCACCGGGCGATCCGGTAACGGGTCTTCCGGTTCCGCCGGCCGCGACGGAGCGAGCGCCTTTTGTCCATGACCGTCACCGGGTTGCCGTCCTTGTTGATCGTTACAAATTGCCGGTGATTGAGATTCGCCGCCCAGACGATGTAGCCGTCCTTCTCACGAACGATGACCAGACCGGTGGTTTTGGCCCCGGGGTCGATCTTTAGCCGTAACGGGTCATTGGCGGCCACCACCT
>JAJYZD010000055.1 GCA_021800315.1 Bacillota bacterium
CCCACCTCCCCCAGGGGGGGCTAGCCGGAGTCCAGAGCATTGCTGACCAGGGGGTTCCAGGACAGCCCTTCTCCGCCGCCGGCATCTTAGAGGATACCCGGCAAAACCGGAAAGTTGTCTGATTGCCTCAAGTCCGGCTCGACCATTTCCCCCGCGTCTCTACCGCCCGGCGCGATTCACCGTCTGAGGCTTACCGATCAGCATTCTTTTGCGACAGACTCCGCTGGAGGCTCCCCCTCGCGGGATGCCTCGCCACCGAGGTCCTTGTTGTAGCGGCAGCATTTGCGGCAGCCAGGATGTCGTAAAAAGAGACGTGTTCCGTCCTAACATCCTCCATTGTTCAGGGCATCTCCAGCAAACATCCATCCGCAGCCCCCAACTGACGAAAGCGTTGCCATACCCCGCTCAGCAGGGTTTCGCGAATCGCTTCCGGCTCATTCCCACTCACCAAAAACTCCCACCGGCTACTCGTCCATGGGATCACCGAATAATTACCATTCTAAGGTATCTAAACGAGCTATCGGATAGGCTTTTCAGAAAAGGGCTGGTCGGGCGCCTGTATATTTATGGTGGAGCTTGTATGGCATTGGCATTGAAAGCCAGGGAGATAACGGACGATATAGATAGTGTCTTTGAGCCAACTGATATAATTTACTCCGAATCTTTAGACATGGCCGATAAATATTCGCTAAAAAAAGATTGGCTAAACGATGCAGTTGTAAAGTACGTAGAGCAAAGCAAGATTAACGATGTATCGTTGTATTTAAGCCTCCCTGGTTTGGTAGTCAGCTGTGCCACTCCAGGGTTTATCTTGGCAATGAAATGTTATGCTGCGAGAGACTCTGATGTTGATGATATAGCCACTCTCGTAAGACTTCTGGGACTTGGGTCAAGTAGGGAAGTCTTTGATATAACGGAAAAGTACTATGATTTTAACCTGATGCCATATAAAACGAAAGTGATTCTGGATGCTTTGTTCAACAAAGGAGAATAGATATGATTCCACTCCGAAAAGTGCAATTTGTCCTACGGACCAACCATGCATAGTGGTGCCCATGCAAGTGCGCTTCCATATTGTGTAGCCGCCGAGCGGGCGAAGGGGTTTTCGGAGCAAAATCAGATATGGATACAGGTTAGTTCCGTTCCGGTCGATACCGGAGGCGGGCCCCGTCCGCCCCGATCGCCATCCCCCGGTTGGAGTCTTCCTGCCCGTACCCGCTTTCCCGATACATTTCGTCACTCCCGCGCGGCAGGGAATCCCGCCCAGCCCGCCGAATTCTCCCCTCACCTGTTCTTCATTCCGGTCAAGGGGGGATTTTCGTGGAGCGGACCTACACCTATGACGTGGCGATGTTTCGCCGGACCTTCGAACATGGCTTCACCTACCGGAACGGCTTCTTGCGCAACGTCCGGCGCTACGGCCGGCGCCCCGCCCTGACCTGCCCCGTGCGGGGCAGGACCTGGTCTTACGAAGAGTTGGACCGGGAGGCCAACCGCCTTATCCGGGCCCTGGCGGCCGACGGGGTGGGGAAAAACAGCGTGGTCATGTACCAGCTCTTCAACTGCCCGGAATTCGCCTTCCTGTACGTAGCCTGCCAGAAGATGGGGGCCATCGGCTGCCCGGTCAACTTCCGCTTCGCCGCCGGGGAGACGGCCTTTGTCCTGGAGGACGCCCGGCCGCAGGTGTTCTTTTTCGACGCCTCCCTGGCCGCGCTGGTGGAACAGGCCCTGGCCGGCCACCGGACGCAGCGGCTGGTCATGGTCGGGGAAGGGAAACTTCCGGTGGGTGTGACGGCGTACGACGAGTATGTAGCGGGCTTTGACGGCGACGATCCCGGCATCGATCCCCGGTGGCACATCTACGACGAGACCACCCGCCTTTATACCTCGGGAACCACCGGCCGGCCCAAGGGGGTGCCCGTCAACAACGTCAACGAGGTGCTGAGCGCCCACGACGTCATCATGCACTTCCCTCTGTCGCCGCTTTCCCGGACCCTCAACATGACTCCCTGGTTTCACCGGGGCGGCCTCTATTCCGGCGGCCCCAACCCGGTGTTCTACGTCGGCGGTTCGGTGGTGCCCATGCGGCAGTTCGATGCGGCCACGTGTCTGGACTGGGTGGAGAAATACGGGCTGACTTTCCTGATCGGGGCCCCGGTCAACCTGAAAATGTTGCACGACGAGCAACTGGCCCGCCCCCGCGACTTGCGCGGCCTCGAGGGCATCGTCACCATGGGGGCGCCCCTGGAACGGGAGGCCTGCATCCGTTACCAGGAGGTCCTGACGCCCAATATCTTCAACGGCTACGGCAGCACCGAGGCCTTCTGGAACACATTCCTGCGGCCGTTCGACCTGCCGGAGCACGCCGGCAGTGCCGGACGCGCCTGCACCGACGACGACGTGGCGGTGGTGCGGGTCTACGGGGACCGCCTGGCCGAGCCGGACGACCTCGTGTCACGCGACGGCAGGGAGGTGGGCGAGGTGGCCGTCCGTTCGCCCAAATGCGCCTATGCGTACCACAACCGGGATCGCGAGGCGGCGGCCCGCTTCTACAAGGGCTGGCTCTACATCGGTGACCTGGCTACCTGGGACGGGGGGGAGTTTGTGACCATCGTCAGCCGCAAGGACGACATGATCATCTCGGGCGGCGAGAATATCTATCCGGTTCAGGTGGAAGAGGCCTTAAACGGTCATCCCGGCGTGCGGGAAACGGTCGTGACCGGGGTGCCGGATGAAAAGTGGGGTCAACTGGTAGCGGCCTACGTGGTGCGCCGGGATCCCGCCCTCACCGCGGCGGAACTGGATGCTTTCTGCCAGGGACACCCCATGCTCGCCCGCTTCAAGCGGCCCCGTTACTACCGTTTCGTGGAGAACCTGCCGTTTACCGCCACCGGCAAGAAGATGCATTACAAGGTGCGGGAGGATGCCGCCGCGGACCTGGTCCGGGGGCTTCTGGAACGGGTATAGGCGGGAAGGCTTCCGGGAATAGAGGAGTGAAGATACTTGCCAAAGAGGGCGGCCGGAATTACCGGGGCCGGATTGGCCCTGCCGCGCCGGCGGGTGGAGAACGCCGAACTGAACGAAACCCTGGGCCTGCCCGCCGACTGGATCGTCAGCCGGAGCGGTATCGGGGAAAGACGCCTGGCCGACCCGCTTGAGGCCGCCAGCGACCTGGGAAACCAGGCCGCCCGGCAGGCCCTGGAGCGGGCGGCCGTCCGTCCGGAGGAAGTCGACCTCATCATTTTTGCCACCAATACCCCGGACAACCTGGTGCCGGCGACCGCCTGCACCACCCAGTACCTTCTGGGCGCCAAAAACGCGGCCGCCTTCGACCTGGTCGCCGGCTGCAGCGGTTCCATCTACGCGCTGGCCATCGCGGCCCAGTTCATTGTCACCGGCGTTTACCGGACGGTGCTGGTCATCGGCTCCGAGGTCATGTCCCGCATCCTGGACTGGGAAGACCGCGCCACCTGCGTTCTGTTCGGGGACGGAGCCGGGGCCCTGGTCATCCGGGAAGCGACCCCCGGGCGGGGCGTCATTTCCTTTCATCTCGGCGCGGAAGGGGAACCAATCCCCTCCATCATCATCCCCGCCGGGGGATCGCGCCGGCCGGCATCACCGGAGACGGTGGCCGCGCGGGCCCACTATGTGCGGATGAAGGGCAGGGAAGTTTACCGGTTCGCCGTCCGGGCCCAGGACGAGGTGTGCCGGAAGATCCTGGTTGATGCCGGTTTGACGCCGGAAGACGTCGACCTCTTCGTTCCCCACCAGGCCAACCTGCGCATCATCGAGGGAGCGGCCAGAAGGATGGGCATACCCATGGAAAAGGTCCTGGTCACCCTGAACCGTTTCGGCAACACTTCCGCCGCTTCGGTGCCGATGGCCCTGGCCGAAGCGCTGAATACAGGCCGGCTGAAGGACAATGACCTGGTAATGATGACCGGCTTCGGGGCGGGCCTTACCTATGCCGGGATGCTGATGCGCTGGTAATGGTTTACCGCCACTGGTTAAGGCTTCACGGCAACCGGAAATCGACCTGGGACCCCGGGGCATGCCCCCACCGGGATACCCGGGGTACCCACGCGGAGCGTGGGTCGTTGGTCGCGGTAATTGAAATATTCCTCCGTTTTCAGCTACCCCCGCTTTCAAACGGAGGTAGCGGGGCGGGGGACCACTTACGGAGGTTTGAGCATGGATTTCGAGCTGACGGAAGAACACCGGCTGCTCAAGGAGACGGCCTACAAATTCGCCGTCCGGGAATTCGCGCCGGTGGCCCGGGAGTACGACCGGGAGGAGAAGTATCCCCGGGAAATATTGCGCAAGGCGGCCGCGGCCGGGCTTACGGGGATTGTGGTACCGGAGGAGTACGGCGGTCCGGGGGCGGGTTTTTTTGAACTGGCATTGATCACCGAACAGCTTTCCCGGGTCGACCTGGGGATGGGCCTGGTTGTCGTGGGCGCAACCTTCGGAGCGGAGAACATCCTCTTTTTCGGCACCGCGGAGCAAAAAGCCAGGTACCTGCCGCCGCTGGTCGAGGGACGGGCCGTTTGCGCCGGGGCCTTCACCGAGCCCGACGCGGGTACCGACATTACCGCCGCCCGGACCAGGGCGGTGGCCGACGGCGGCGACTGGGTCATCAACGGCGGCAAGATGTTCATCACCAACGGTACCGTCTGCGATTTCATGGTGGTCCTCTGCCTGACCGACCCGGACCAGGACAAGGCGCACCAAAGGTTCAGCCTGATCCTGGTGGAGGCGGACCGGCCGGGCGTCATGAGGAGCAGGATCCACGGCAAGATGGGGATACGGGCCACCGATACGGCCGCCATAACCTTCGAGGATGTCCGGGTGCCCCGGGAGAACCTGATCGGGGCGCGGGGCAGGGGTTTTTACCAATTGATGCATTTCTTCGACTGCACCCGGACCATGGTGGCCGCCCAGGGGGTGGGCCTGGCCCAGGGGGCGCTGGATAAAACCATTCGTTACGCGAAGGAACGTCTGGTGTTCGGCCGGCCCCTGGCCGAAAACCAGGGGGTGCAGTTTCAACTGGCCGAGATGGCCACCCGGGTGGAACTGGCCCGCAACATCGCCTACAAGGCCGCCTGGCTTACGGACCGGGGCGAGGTGGATCCGGCGCTCGCCGCCATGGCCAAGTACTATGCCGGGGAAACGGCGGTCTGGGTGGCGGACAAGGCCGTGCAGCTGCACGGCGGCTACGGCTACATCGACGAATACGACGTGCAGCGGTTCTACCGGGACGCCAAGATCCTGGAGATATACGAGGGGGCCAAGGAGGCCGAAAAACTGACCATCGCCAGGAGACTCTTGTAATGCCCCGGCGCACTATTGCCCGGCCTGCCGGGAATACTGTTGGTTTAAGGGCGGCCGGGGGGGAAACGACGACGGACACGGCCTGGTGGCGGATCACCGCCTATCCCGCTCCGTCGCTCCTGGAGACGGCGGCGGACCTGTTCGTCCGTTGTACCGGGGGGGCGGCGGTGGAGGATCCCGCCCTGATCGACGGCCTTGAGGGCGATCCGGCCCCGGACTTGGTCCGGCCGGCCGGGTGCGCGGTCCGGGGCTACCTGCCGGCCGGGGACCAAAGGCGTCGGAGGGAGTTGTTGGCCGGCCTGTCGGAATTGACGCCGCGGCCGCGTGTGGTAACGTCCTTCTGCCGCAGTTCGGACTGGGACGGCGCCTGGAAGAAATATTACCACGTGCACCGGGTGGGACGCCGGCTGGTGGTGGTGCCGGCCTGGGAATCCTACGCGCCGGCTTCCGGGGAAGTCGCGGCCCGCCTGGATCCCGGTCCGGCCTTCGGCACCGGTACCCACCCCTCCACCGAACTGTGCCTGGAGCTTCTGGAGGACCTGGACCCGGCCGGAGGAGAGGTAGCCGATGTGGGCACCGGCTCCGGCATCCTGGCTATTTTCGCCGCGCTCTTGGGGGCCGCCCGGGTGGCGGCCGTGGACGTGGACGAAGTCGCCGTGCGCTGGGCGGCGCAAAACGCCGCCTTGAACGCCGTGGGCATAGAGTTCCACGCGGGCGCTTTTCTCGGGCCCCTGGGTGACCGGACCTTTGACCTCGTCACGGCCAACCTTACGGCCGACCTCCTGGAACTCGGGGCGCCCTTTTGGCGGGCGGGGCTCCGGGACGGGGGCCGGTTGATCGCCGGCGGGATAATCGCCGGCCGGGCCGCCGGGACAAGGGATATGTTGAGGCGGGCGGGTCTTGCGGTGTTGCGGGAAAAGGTTCGGGGCGAATGGACGGCCCTGGTCGCGGGGCGTTCCTGATGGCCCATTTTTTTGTCGAACCGCGGGACCTGGACGAGGAGGCCGCGACAGCCGCCATCACCGGTCCGGATGCCTTTCACATCACCAGGGTGCTCCGGCTGGGTCCGGGGGCGCGGATCACGCTGGCCGACGGCACAGGCCGCATTTTCGCCGCCCAAGTCAGCGGTGCCGGACCGGACGCGGTCCGGGTGCGCCTCACCGGGTTGGCCGGACGGGAGGAACCGCCCCTTAAGGCGACGCTGGTGCAGGGCATTACCAAGGGCGACAAGATGGACCTGGTGGTGCAAAAAGCAGTGGAAATCGGGGTTTTCCGCGTTATACCGCTGCTTTCGGGCCGGACCGTGGCGCGGCCGCAGGGGGACGGCAAGCTTTTGCGCTGGCGGCGCATCGCCCTGGAGGCGGCCAAGCAGAGCCGGCGCGGCGTTGTGCCCTGGGTTTCCGAGCCCCGGACCATGGAAGAAGTGATCGAACTATTCAGCCCCGAAGCCGCGGCGCTTTTGCCCTGGGAAGAAGAGGACGTCGTGGGTCTGGGCGAGGCGCTCGCCGGGGCGCCGCCCGGGGAGGTGTTCATCCTGGTCGGGCCGGAGGGCGGCTTCGCCGCCGCCGAGGTCGCCCTGGCCGTTTCAAGGGGGGCGCGGCCGGTGTCCCTCGGGCCGCGCATCCTGCGCAGCGAGACCGCCGGCATCGTGGCGCTCGCCCTCACCATGTTCCGCTGGGGCGACCTCGGCCGGGCCGGGCGGGAGGAATGTTCTTGGAAAAGACCGTAGCTTTCCATACCCTGGGTTGCCGGGTCAACCAGAGCGAGACGGCGTCCCTGGCGGCGTTGTTTAAGGCGAGAGGCTACCGGGTGGTCGACTGGGGGACGGTCGCCGGAGTTTACGTGATCAACACCTGCACCGTCACCGGGACCGGGGACAAAAAATCGCGCCAGGTCATCCGCCAGGCGGTGCGCGCCAACCCCGCGGCCGTGGTGGTGGTGACCGGCTGCTACGCGCAAACGGCGCCGGAGGAGATCGCCCGGCTGCCCGGGGTCAACCTGGTGGTCGGCCAGGTCGACCGCAACCGCCTGGTCGACCTGGCGGAGGCCGCCGTTCCGGGTCCGCCGCGGGTTCTGACCGGAAGCCGGGACGTCTTTTGCGAACTGCCCGTGCCCGCCGGGGATCGCACCCGGGCCTTTTTGAAGGTGCAGGAGGGTTGCAACCGCTTCTGTACCTACTGCATCGTGCCCCTGGCCCGGGGACGGGAGCGCAGCCTGCCTCCGGACCGGGTCCTGGCCCAGGCCCGGACGCTTGCGGCCTCCGGCCACCGGGAGATCGTGGTTACGGGGACCAATACCGGGGCCTACGGCCGGGATCTGGGGAATATCGACCTGGCCGGGCTTATGGAGGCTCTGGCCGGCGTGGAAGGATTGGCGCGGATCAGGCTCAGTTCGGTGGAGCCGGAGGAGGTGACGGAGCGGTTAATCGCGGTCCTGGCGGGGGCGGGCAAGTTTTGCCGCCACCTCCACCTGCCCCTGCAGAGCGGGGACGACGCGGTGCTGCAGGCCATGGGCAGACGCTACACGGCCGCCGGTTTCGCGCGCCTGGTCCGGTCCCTCAAGGCGGCGGTAAAGGGGCTGGCGATAACGGCCGACGTTATGGCCGGCTTTCCCGGCGAGGACCGGGCGGCGCACCTTAACACCCTGGCTCTGGTGGAAGGGGAGGAACTGGCCGGGCTGCACGTCTTCAAGTATTCGCCCCGCAAGGGTACCGCCGCGTATTCTTACGCGGACCAGGTCGATCCGGGGACCAGGGAGGAGCGCAGCCGGGAACTGCTGGCCGCGGGTGAGCGACTCGCGCACCGGTTCGCCTCTTCCCTGATCGGGCGGGAGGCGCGGGTGCTGGTGGAGGAAGCCGCGGCGGACGGCCTGTACACCGGTTTCACCGATACCTACGTGCGGGTGTTTTTCCCGGGGGGGCCGCGGGGCCGGGTGGCGACGGTGGCCGTGGCGGGTTGGGGCCCCCTCGGCCTGACCGGACGCATCCTTGGCGGTTGAATCAACAAAAAAGGGGGCCGATTTGACCGTTCACCCGGTTATTTTGGTGTTCACCGCGCCCCGGGCAGGATTTTTCCGGATCATCGTTGAATAAACCGATGATGCGCGGTATGGGCGTAGTCTCCAGTGGAAGGAGTGGAAAGGTTGCAGGACTGCATATTCTGCCAGATAGTCCAGGGTCGGATCCCGGCCGACCTGGTTTACGAGGATGAGTCCATACTCGCCTTCAAAGATATCCGGCCGGTAGCACCGGTACACATCCTGCTCATCACCAAAAAGCACATACCGTCGCTTTCGGACGTTGACAACGACGAGGACGCCCGGTTGATCGGCAAGCTGCACCGGGCGGCGGTTAGCGCCGCCGGCCGGGCGGGGGTCCTTGGTTCCGGTTTCAGGCTGGTGGCCAACTGCGGCAAGGATGCCGGACAACTGGTGGATCATCTCCATTATCACTTGTTGGCGGGCAGGTCGCTGCAGTGGCCGCCCGGGTAGTTGACGGTTTGGGAAGAGGTATTGTATAATTGATTGGCTTTGAGAACGGACCGGCCCGGGCCGTCCGGCGGAGGGGGGGAACTCTTTGTCAGAAATCAAAGTTGGGAAGAACGAAACACTGGACAGTGCCCTCCGGCGGTTCAAGCGGTCCTGCCAGAAGTCGGGCGTGTTGGCGGAAGCCAGGCGCCATGAGCATTATGAAAAGCCCAGCGTTAAAAGGAAGAAGAAACAGGATGCAGCCCGGAAAAGACGTTTTAGTTAATTATCCGGCATGAGTTGGCCGGAAGATGTTTTTTTGGAAAGAGAGCCCAGGCGGAAGGGGGCTCTCTTTTTTGGCAGTTTGGCAAAAATACAGGAAAACGGATTTGACCGTAGAATAGAGACAATGGAAATTTTGACCGGGAGGCGGCGCCGCTTGTCCGAGACGGATGGAATCGTACCCATCGACCTGGTGGAGCAGGAGCCCGACCTGCGGGGAGTGGTAGCCCACCTTTACCGTTCGTTGAACAGTATTCTGGCGCGCATTGCCGACCGGGAAAAGACGCTCTTCGCCCAGATACGGGAAATGCAGGAGCGGGAGCAGGTCCTGTCGCGGGAGTACGCCCGGGAGAAGTCCCTGGTCCAGCGTTTTCAGGAATTTACCGCCATGCTGGAGCTTATTTTCAGCCTGAGCACGGAGGAGCAGATCGGCAACGCGGTGGTGAGCTTTCTTCACCGCATCTATCCGTTCGCCACGGTCCGCCTCATCTCCGCCGCCAACAGCCGGTCCGGGATGAAGGTGACGGCCGAAAGCGGCGACCTGGCCTTTTCCTCCCGCACCTGTACCATGATCCCCCTGGAGTGCATGGCCATCAAGTTGGGCAAGGTTGTGGAACGCAGCCTGGTCAAGGATAAGTTTGTCTGCGGCGAATTATCCGGGATGAAGGAAGTGGGCGGGCACGTTTGCGTGCCCCTGATGGCCGAAGGCAGCATCTTCGGCAACATCAGCCTGTTTTTCCCCGGCTCCGGGGAGATCTCCGGCCGTGAGGACCAGGAACTGGTGGGCATGTTCGCCGCCCACATCGCCCTGGCCATCTGGAACAACCGCCTGATGCGGATGGTCAAGAGGGACTCCCTGACCGACCAGTTGACCGGACTGCCCAACCGGCGCTTCGTGATCGAGGCCATCCAGAGGGAACTGGAACGGACCGGCCGGTACGGCGGCACCTTCTCCCTGGCCATGGTGGATATAGACCATTTTAAGAGGATCAACGATCAATTCGGCCATGACGAGGGTGACCGGGTGCTCCTCTTTCTCGCCGAAACGACCAGGCAGACCCTGCGCAAGGCCGACGTGGCCGCCAGATACGGGGGGGAGGAGTTCCTCTTCCTCCTGCCGCAGACGGGGCTGCCGGCGGCCTGCCAGGTGGTGGACCGGGTCGCCCGGCTCTTTTACGAAGGCACGCGGGGCCCGGTTTTCAAGGCCCCCGGAGTCACCTTCAGCGCCGGTCTGGTGGAATATCCGGCCGACGGCAACGATGTCGGCGAGTTGATCAAACGGGCGGACACCAGGCTGTACCGGGCCAAGCAACTGGGGCGGAACCGGCAGGTCAGCGGGGCGGAGTAGCTTTCAGCGCAGGAAGAGGCTATAACTCAGAGCAGAAAAAACGAAAGTTGTGAAGATAGTATATTTAATATTTTTTTCCCTGAAGGCAAAATAGATCACTGATGATAATATCCTGACATAAGGCGTTAGCATTAACACAATGATACCGAGCGTAATACTTGTATCCGGTTTAAAGCCAATAATGAATGCATGTCTCAATGTAGCCACACTAAGGTTAAAGAAATTCTGCTTGGGTAAATTATAAGCCAGCGTAAGCGTGGAGGTGGTCAGATAGTGCCATGTTATGCCAATGAGGATAAGGATTATACTTATGATAACTCCTCCTATAAGAATCGAACTTACCAGTACCTCCAGGTCAAATTCTTTTACGGCTTCGTTTTCCTTAATTATGCTTTTCTTCAACTTAAACAACCCCCCATATACCTCTAACAACCATTTCCAACCCAAGTATCAGTAAAATTACCAGGAACAGGTAGCGAACGGCTTGATTTTTCATGCGCACCAGAATCTTAGTCCCTGCGAGAGCACCTATTACCACTCCTACAGCTACCGGTGCCACAATTCCCGGCTTGATCAGCCCATACGCCATAAATACGCTGGCCCCCGCCAGCGCCGTTACTCCGATAATCATATTACTGGTGGTAGTCGAGACCTTGGGTGGATACCCCATCATAAGATCAAGCACAAGAACCTTTAAGGCTCCGGCACCGATACCCAGCATACCTGCAATCATTCCTACCCCAAACATCAGCGGCCCGCCGAAGTAAGCCCTCACTCCCTTGTATTCTATGGTTTCCTGGTGGGCCTGGTCGACATAACTACCGCTAAGCTCGAGCCATTGCGAGAAATAATCCTGGCGAATAACTTTGCGCTTGCTCAAATCCCTGTGAACCAGAAGGGCTACCCAGGATCCCAGAAGAACCACACCGAATAAAATAAAAAGTAAACGCTCTGCTGATGCCACCATGATGACCGCTCCTATTAGAGCGCCACTTATCGTGAACATTTCGAGAAACATGCCAGTTTTCACATGGGTAATACGATCACGGACGTATGCTGATGCTGATCCGCTGCTTGTGGCGATCACTGAAACAATACTCGCAGCAATAGCCACTTTTATGGGAATGCCGGACATCGTAAGAGCGGGGACCAGAACTATTCCTCCTCCCATCCCGCTCAGTGCGCCCACTAGGCCAGCCACCAACGAAATGGCAAAAAGCGTTATCATGTTCATTGAAATAAAAACACGGCCTTCCTTCTGCATAATTAGGTCGGTATATCCCCGGCTTTCGCAACTCAGGCATAACAACATAGGCTTTAATGGAAAATATGCCTGATAATGGGTTTAGGTTGAGTCACGCGCGAGCGGAATTAGCCATTTAGCAAATAACCGATCTAGCAGTGCATCAACATCAATCAATGAATTCAGAATTTCCACATAAGGGGCTGGATCCGTTCCCAGTATCCCGTCAATGAGCAGGGGTGTGCCTGGAAGGTTGAGTAATTGCATGCCAATTAGAACAGGTCCGGCCGGCATGCTTTCAAATTGCGATAATCCTGGCCTGGAACGGATAACATTTCGGACATCCGGCGGTAATTCGTCGATCCTATCAATACTGTGACCAAATTCCATACGTGGTTACCCCCTATTTCGGAGAACGGTACTGGGAACATAAGCAGCAGGTATTTGCCGTATTTTCGCCATTACTTTCCCGGCCCTCCCGCGACGGAGTCGCCCCCCGGCTCGCGGTCCATCTGTCGCTGGGCGGCCTGTAGCCGCCCGCCGGTCAGCACGGGACGGAAGCGCTTAACGAGAGGGTAGAGCCAATGGTCCTTGCTCGATTTGGTGGCTCGGCGGGAAGGTGAAAGTCGGCCCGGTCCCTGGCCCACCGGAATCCAGCCGGCGGCAGCATGGGAGACCCCGGCAGAGCGGGCAGAGAGTCGGTATAGCTTTCCGGCAGAACCGGACGGTACGAGTAGCGCTGCCGCCAGTCGTCAGCTAGCCGGCGTGTCACCAGAGGGAGCAGGTTCCTGCGGATCGGAGGCGGCGGTGAAGACCGACGACTGGTGACCGCAGTACTCAGTCGTCGGCAACGGTAGCCGGACAACCCCGTGCCCTTCCAATCGATTCTATGCAAATCATGCCGGTCAGCAGCTTGGGCTGACCATCGGGTTTAACCCGGTGCAGGACTTTGCACACCGCACGACCAATGCCGGTCCGGGTGGTACACCACCCATCGTCGGTGATCCTCCGGATGCTCTCTATCCCGTCCCGGCTGAATGTCCGGCCGCAGTACCGGAAGGGCGACGCTTCGGCAACCTTCTGCCTCGTACTCATTCTTCAAAAACACTACGGTCGGCCAAAGTCTACCCGGATCAATCGCCTCTGGTGACGGTTACCGGCGTTCACAACTAAGCAACCCGCCATGGCGACCTCGTTCGCAGTATTACACGTCTACCCAAACGACAGTCCGCACCCAACAACCCCCCTGTACAAGTGCTGACATCACATATATTTATGTCATTTCTGGAAGACGGAAAAAAGAAAAAAAGCCCGCCATATAGTGTTAATTCCCAGGCAACGTAATGCCTAAACCGTCTTACCATATATTACTATTTTGTAGTTCGAGGGATGCCAAGCCCGGGTCTCTATCAGCCGGTGGATTTCCAAGTCCTGTCACTGCAGAAGTATCTTTGACCCGGGAAGCACATGGCAACCACTCCTTCATGGTCGTCATTATAGTCCTTATGAACAGAAAATACAATGGAAGTGAAAGAAAAACTTTGATTCACAAAGTAACCCAGTGGCAAAATATTTGTGACGTGGGGTTCAAGGCTTTAGGTGTCATTGTCTTCACCATGGGCAGCATGTTCCAGCGGGGCCCGATCAGGCGGCTTTCAAGGACAGCGAAGCCACCTGCCGGTAACAGGTGGCCGTAAGACCGGGTAGCTTGATTTTCCAACCGCCGGGTCGAAAACCTTCGCCTTTCAGGCGAACAGCTTTAGCATCCGGTTCCTCGACCCTGACCCGCCCTGCGGGTGCCCCAATTCAGCCGGCTTGGAGTCGCCAGCCAACCCGCCTGCTAAAGCAGGTGGTGGTTAAGTCGGCCTATCCCGCATAATCCAGCCAATAGCCGAACAATGTGGAGTGTTTGTGAATGGATATCCTTGAAGCTATGAAGCATGTCAAGATAAACTATGGATGCGGAATTGTCGCAAATGCCATCAATCAATCGTTGGGCATGACTTGCCGCGTATTCGGCACAAGTCTTTTGGCAGGCTTTCTGTTTGTTGTCCAGCCACTCCAGAAGGACGGGGTTGTCCGTGCGCAGGAAATCAAGGGCGGTTCGCAGAAAAACCCTGGAATCCCGGCACAAAGACTCGAATTCCCGGGTCGCCCCTTTGCTGAAGGTCAGGTGTTTTCCGGCCTTTTCCCGTACGGCGGCGCCGAGTTCGGAGAGACATTCCCTCAATCCCCGGGTTCCATGACTGATCATCAGCCCGACGTCCCCGGCATGGCCGGCCGAATCGAGCATGTTCCTGAAACTTTCGGCGACCCTGTCCACTTGTGCCAAATGGTCCGGCTCGTTCGTACGGAAGGCGGTTTCCAGGTCTCCGATGAAAGCGGAAACGGATGCCAGCGTCCGGATGAACGCGACCCTTTCCGGGTCTTCCATGACTACGTATCTTCCCCGGTTTTTGGGTGGGCGGGATAAGGGGGTTTTTCCGGCGGCGGGGAGCGGTTCCACGGTTATCGCCTCCGTTTGCGGTCCGTATTCCCGGGTCCTGCAGCGCAAATGTTACCGCGGCTTGTTGGCAAATCAACGCGAGCCATTCCCTTGTCGCTGGTTAAAGTATAGGACGCTTAAGTGGAAAAGGCAATAGGACGGACAAAAAGGATGTGAATGACGGAATAAAACGAATGATTGTGACAGGCGTTGCAATACCGGGGCCGGCCGGTTTTCCTTTTGCGGGTCATCTTGTCCGGCCCGGCGGCATAGATTTAGGGACGAGGGGGTGACGGCCTTGTCCTGGCGGGAACTCAGGCAGAAGGTCCTGGAGCAGTTGTCGGATACCCTGGAGATCCCCGGAGAGATCCTGCCGGACCTGCCCCGCATCATCCTCCTCGGCGACTTTCGGCTGGTGGTCGAAAATCACCGGGGTATCGGGCTGTACCAGTCCGACAGCGTAAAGATAGCGACCGGTTGCGGGGACCTGGTGGTGAGGGGGAGGGACCTGGTGGTAAAAAACATCCTGCCGGACGAACTCTCCGTCGAGGGACGGATCAGGGAACTCTCCTTCCTTCCCTGAGGGGGGTTGGTCGATGTCAGGCAGGTTCGGTCTGGGCGGACACGTAGTTATCCTGGTGCGGGGCGGCAACCTGACCGGCTTTGTGAACACCGCCCTGGCCGGCGGCATATTATTATGGGATATGAGGAGGAGCGGGGAAGACCTGCTCTATGCCCGGGTTGAGGCCGGCCGGTTGCGGGAGCTCAAAAATGTGGCCGCGGCCGCCGGTTGCCGTTTTTCCATCCGGGAAAAGCTGGGCCCCGCTTTCTGGTGGCGGCGGGTGATGCGGCGCAGGTTCCTGGCCGCCGGGTTGGTGGGTGCGCTGGTCGCCGTCTACGTTTTGTCCGGTTTTGTCTGGTCCATCCAGGTGGAAGGCAACCGGCGGGTGCCCGCCGGCGCCATCTTACAGGCCGCGGCCAGCGGGGGGCTGGCCTGGGGCATGCCGCGCCGGAACCTGGTCGCCGGCCGGGTGGAAAAGGCCGTCAAGGACCGGTTGCCCCAAATAGCGTGGGTCGGCGTCAAGCTGGAAGGTACCGGTGTGCGGCTGGAGGTGGTGGAAAAAGCCCTGCCCGAGCCGGTTTCCGAACATCCCGCCGACGTCGTGGCCGTGCGGGACGGTCTGGTCAAGGAAGTCCTGGTCACTAAAGGCCGGGCCGCCGTAAAGGCGGGGGATACGGTCCGGCGGGGGCAGGTGCTGATCAGCGGCGTCGTACCGCGGGGACCCGGGGAGGAGCCGCGGTACGTGGCGGCCCGCGGCCTGGTCCGGGCCAGGGTGTGGTACGAAGGCTACGGTGCGGCCCGCCTCGTGGCGACCGGCCGGAGGCCGGCCGGCCCCGTGGCGCGCCGTTACGGTATAAAAATCGCCGGACATGAGATAATCTCGATAGGACCCGCCAGGAATCCTTTTCCATTGGCCAGGACGGAGACGGTGATCAAAAGATTCCCCCTATGGAGGAATATCGGCCTACCCGTCGAAATGGTTATAACAAGGTACGTAAAATACGAGCAGTTCCGCGAAGTGCGGAATCTGGACACCGCCCGGCGGCTGGCGGCGGCTAAAGCCTTTTTCGACCTTGAGTCCGCGCGCTATCCGGGCGGGACCGTGGTGGACAGCCGCATCTCCGGCGTCGGGGTGCCCGGTCAGGACAACCTCGTCCGGGAGCGGATGCAGGTGGAAACCCTGGAGGACATCGGGGTGGAGAAGCCGCTTTAGAGGCGGGAATCGACCGCTCTTGAGGGGAGAATGGATTGACGGAAACTGCCGAGTTGAGGGTGGTTCTGGAGGATACCGGTGCGGCGGCCGAAATGTTCGGACCTCACGATGAACACGTCACCCTTCTGGAAGAATCCCTGGGCGTCCGCCTGGTGGCCAGGGGATCGGAGTTGGTGGTGACCGGTCAGCCGGACAAGGTGGCCGTGGCCGGTGCCGTCTTGAACCAGTTGCAGGATTTTTACCAGGCCGGCAACCGTTTGACCCTGCAGGAAGTGAATTACGCCGTCAAGTCGGCCCTTTCCGGCCGGATGGACGCCCTCTCGGCCCTGGCCAGGGAAATAGCCATGGTCACGGCGCGGGGCAGGCAGATCAAGCCGAAAACCTACGGCCAGCAGAAATACATCGCCGCCATCGAGAACCACGATCTGGTGTTCGCCATCGGCCCCGCCGGAACGGGCAAGACCTACTTGGCCGTGGTGATGGCCATCCGCAGTTTGCGGGCCAAGCAGGTGCAACGCCTGGTGTTGACCAGACCGGCCGTGGAGGCGGGCGAAAAGCTTGGTTTTTTGCCCGGCGATTTGCAGGAAAAGATCGACCCTTACCTGCGGCCCCTTTACGACGGCCTGTACGACGTGCTGGGGGTGGAAAACACCCAGCGTTACCTGGAAAAGGGCATCATCGAGGTGGCACCCCTGGCCTACATGCGGGGCCGGACGCTCGAGGGTTCGTTCATCATCCTCGACGAGGCGCAGAACACCACGCCGGAACAGATGAAAATGTTTTTGACCCGCATCGGCTTCGATTCCAAGGCGGTTATCACCGGCGACATAACCCAGATCGACCTGCCCCGCGGGCAGGTCTCCGGACTGGTACACGCCGAAAGGGTGCTGGCGCAGGTCAAGGGCCTGGTTTTCCACCACATGACCGGTGAGGACATCGTACGTCACCCCCTGGTACAGGACATCATTACGGCTTACGAGCAGGGCCGGTCATAGACCCCACGCCTAAAGGCGGGGGCTTGCGGAGGAAACTCCAAGGGTCTGCGTCTTAAGGCGGGAAAGCGGTATAAGTTGCTCGCAAGGGCACAACTATGTCGCGCTATGACCCGCCTCAGCCGCCGGGATCTTCGGGCGAGCGGCTAGGTTATTCTGGTCATGACACCTTGGG
>JAJYZD010000056.1 GCA_021800315.1 Bacillota bacterium
TCCGACCTGCGCAAGGAATACAGAATCGAAGAAGGTTCGATGCTCATAGCGGAGGCTGTGGCTGAGGGAATTCTCTTGCGGCCGGCGGCCGTTTTTTCCGTGGAAATGTATACACCTGAGCGCAGGGCGGAGTTCCTCCTCAACAACGCCGTCGATGCCGAGGATTATGCCTGGGCCGTGAACGAGGTGAGGAAGCTCGGTTTGGATCCGGATAAGATTTCGCACGCAAGGCCTGGGAAGTAAAATGGACTATCTCTTTCTCGACGCCAATGTGCTGTTCTCCATAGCTTATGGCAGTCGCAGTCCCGGTGTCTTTCAGGATCTGGCCCGGCAGGGGGTCTGCACCTTGCTGGCGTCCGGCTATGTGCTGGAAGAAGCCCGGCGCAACCTTTCTCAGCCGCAGGAATGGGAAAGGCTCGATCAACTGACGGCGTTTTTGACTATTGTACTGGAAGGTGATGTTACCATACGATGTCCTATAGCACTGCCGGACAAGGAGCAGCCGGTATTCCGGGCCGCCGCCAACGCAAGGGCCACCCACCTCGTTACCGGCGATCTTCGTCATTTCGGCGTCTACATGGGGAAAACCATCCAGGGAGTGTATACATGTACGCCGGGCGACTATCTGGCCATGGTGCAAAAACCGTGACGACGGCCTTTGAATACGAGTTTCACCGGGTCTTCCTGCTCTTGGCCGGCCCGTTTCGGCGATGAGGCCCAATGAAACAGGTGAGGCCTGTTCCATCTATACAGACCCGGTTTCCAGGATCAGTCTCCGCACCAGCACAACCGTGCCCAATCCACCCGCCAGCACCAACAGACCGGCGATACGAAACGAGTTTCCTCCCCCGGCTACCGTCATCAGCCAGCCGCCCCACAATGGTCCCAAGACCTCCCCGATCCGCACGCGCGAGTCATAGATGGAGAAATACAACGCCCTTTTGTTCCCCGGGGCGATCTGTGAAACAAGGTGATTGAGCTGGGGAATACCTACCATGTCAGCCACTGTAAACACAAATTCTGCGACCAACAGGACGCCGACCGATGGGGCCCAGGCGTACCCGAAACTGGCAACGGCAAAAGAAAGAAATGATAAGGAAATCAGTATCCATAACGTCATATTTCGTACAAGTCGCGATACTATCACCTGTAGTAAAACAACCGTACCGGCACTGAACAAGTATAAAGCGGCTATTAACCGCGTGTAATTGGCGAAATGGTACGAGAGGTAAACGGGAAGATTGGTACCGAGTTGGGCATAGAACATTGCGACCGGCAGGTTGGATAAAGTGAGCGCAATGATCATTCTATAGTCGCCGGTCACCGCCCGTGGCGGCCGGGCCGTGCGGATTGGCAGCGGGGGCGGCCCCTGGAGGTTTGGATTCAGGCACGAACACCCAGACAATCGCCGCCGTGAGGGCTACGCAGGCGGCCGCGATGTCAAACAGCAACCTGGGCTGAATGAGCAGAAGGAACGCGCCGATCGCCGGTCCCACCGCGGCGCCCAGGTTTAACCCCACGCGCAGAAAGGAAAAGACTTCGGCGCGCCGGGATGCAGCTACTACGTCGGTTACCCGGGCGTTTAAGGCCGGCCGATAGATGGCGCCGAACAACCCTTGGATGGCCGTAATCGCGGCGAATTTCCACGCGTTTTCGGCATAGCCGTACAGCAGCATGGCCACGGCCAGGCCGGAGAGGGACAGGATCATCACCGGTTGGCGTCCAAAGCGGTCGGCCAACGGTCCTGCCGCCAAGCCGGAGAAAAAGCCTGCCGCGGGTGCGATGGCCATGATCAGCATGGTTGTCATCAACGTGATGTGCAAGTCTATATTCAGATAAACCGTCAGGAAGGGATAAATCATCAATAGGCCGAGAGTCGACATTACCTGGCCGAGAAAGCTCGCCCATATGTCCGCCGTGTATAAGCGCCTGATTTTGTTCAGCAGCCGGTTCCCCTCCTTGCCCCAAAATGCAACCCACCATCTCTGGTGGCTCTGGTGGGTTGGTAGTCTGTGTGCGGAAAGAAGTGTTGTCCTTTCGGACATCGCGGTATTCGGAGAGGTTTATGGCGCGACGCTGGCCATTGTGATAACAGCAACGTAAATACTATCAACCGTGAACATGTCAATTTTATCTCATATTTCTCCCGGTAAAACATGAGGATGGTGGCGGGTAACTTTTTACGGAAAGAAGGATGGTCAGCGCGGACGGAGAAATCCTGGAACAGGCAATGATCCAGCCGGACCGCCCGCCGGGGGAGGAATCCCATGTCCTGTATCGACCTCATAGCCATACAACCGTATATGACCCTCGCCGACTACCTGTCACCGGAAGCTTTTTCCCGCAAGATGGACGGGCTGTGCCAAAAGGCCGCGGCAGCCCGGCAGGGGGACGATGTGCCCGCGGTTCTGGTCTTTCCGGAGGAGTTGGCGACTTTCCTGGGCGTGCTGGGCAGGGAAGACGTTGTGGCCGGGGCGAAAACCCTCGAGGAAGCCTTCGGCAGAATCGGACGCCGGCTTCTCCTGCCCCTGGCCGGCCAGATGGCCAGGTACCGGACCACCTCCTTGCAAACAGCCTTTTTCCTGCTGCAGGCTCCCCGCGTCTGGCAGACCTGGTATACCACGTTCCGGGAGCTGGCCCGCTCTTACGGGGTGTGGATAGTGGCCGGCTCGGCCCTCCTGCCGGAAAACGCCCTGGGCTATGATACCTCTTTGTTTCGGGCCGCCGACCGTCACATCTACAACTTAAGCGTCACCTTCGACCCGGTGGGCCGGGTCGCCAACGTGACCCGCAAGGTCAACCTGGTTCCCGTACACGAGGATGGCCTGGGTCTCTCCGCCGGATCTCCGGCTGATTGGACGGGTTTTGCCGTGGAGAACACCGCCTTTGCCAACTGCATCTGCTACGACGCCTTCCGGGTGCCCCACACAGCCGGCGAACCGGGTTTTCGCAGCCTGCTCCGGGAGGCCGACGACCGGGGCGTGAAAGTGGTGGTCCAGCCGTCGGCCAATCCCTGGTGGTGGGACGAACCGTGGGTCTTCGGGTCGGGGGATAATATACCGCTCAGGAGTCAACAGTGGGAAGGCGAAGGAGCGGCCAGCGCCCTGAAGGAATGCCGGTCGGTCGATGTAGTGGTGAACAGTATGCTCCTGGCCAGTTTTCTCGGCCTGCACTTCGACGGTGCGTCGGCCATTTACGTGCGGGACGAAGACGGTGTCAGGGTGGCGGCCCGGGTCGCGGCGTCTCTGGCCGAACCGGCTGCCGAAGAGTTGATCTGTTACCGGTATTGCACGGGATAGTAGGGACTTTCTTGGCCGGACCAAAGTATACAGGAGGGACGAGTTATGAAATCCACCGTCTATTTCGCCACCATGCGGGCCGACCACTGGGACTATAACTACGCGCCGGTGGGCAAGTTCGAAGAGTTGCTCACCCGCCTGGACCTGCCCCGGGTCATCGGGGCCGGCGACTACGTGGCCGTAAAGATGCACCTGGGCTCGCCCGGCGCTTTCCGGACGATCCGCCCCGTGTTCCTGCGCAAGCTGGCGGAGGCGATCCGGGCGGCCGGGGGGCTGCCTTTCATCACCGATACCGTGCGTATTCCCGGCCTGGAATACCTGGAGGTGGCCAAAGCCAACGGGATCAACGAACTTTCCACCGGCGCCCCGGTGATCCTGGCCGACGGCATCTTCGGCCGGGACCTGGTGATGGTGGAGAGCGGCCCCATCCTGGGCAGGATAGGGGTGGCTTCCGCCATCCACGATGCCCCGGCCATGGTGGTCCTATCCCATTGCAAGGGGCACATCGGCGCCGGCTACGGCGGGGCGGTCAAGAATCTGGGTATGGGCGGACTGGCTTTCCGGGACCGGAGCGGGGTACCCCAGCGCGGCCGCATTCATTTTCTGATGAACGCGGAACTGGCCTGGGACGCGGAGAAATGCAGCGGCTGCCGCCAATGCGTGGATGTCTGCCCCCACGGGAGCATAGGCTTTACGGACGAGATCCTGGTCATCGACCAAAAGGAGTGCGCCCGTTGCGGACGCTGCTCCCGGGTATGTCCGGAGGGAGCCCTGGTGCTGCCGCAAAACGACGAGGTTTTCCAGGGCTGCCTGGCCGAGAGCGCCCAGGCTGTACTCGGCACCTTCGCCGCCGGCAAGGTCCTCTATATCAACTTCCTGACCGAGATCCAGGCGGAGTGCGACTGCATGCCCGTGGCCGACACCCCGGTGGTACCGGATATAGGGATCCTGGCCTCCGGCGACATCGTGGCCGTGGAGAGCGCCACCCTGGACCTGATTTCCCGGGCCCAGGTGATCAATGATTCCCGGGCCGGCGACAAAAACATCACGCGCGCGGAAAACATCTTCCAGGCCTTGAACGGTCACGATCCCGGCCTGCAGGTACGGGCGGCGGCGGCGTTGGGGCTGGGGTCGTCGGACTACGAACTGGTGCCGGTAACCCACAAGCCGAAACCGGACGGTAGCGGGCCGGCCAATCCCTTCGGCCACTGAGGTCATAGGATGGGATGGCGGTGGGGAAAATACTGCCGGTAAAACGTTCAAAGGACGGATGCCGGTATGAAAAGATTCCTGGCCGCCCTCGCCGCCGTGGCTGCAGCACTCTTCTTCGTCGCGGGCTGCGGACCGGAGACAGCCCAAAACGGGCAGACGCCGGCCGAAGGCTCCCTGATCGCGGTGTTGCCGTCGACCGTGCCCTTCTCGCAACTGAAGGCGCCGGCCCTGGATACGGTCGACTTCGTTTCCGACGCGGTGGGCTACGCGGGCGGACGGGGTATCATCCTCAAGTCGGCGGACGGCGGGCGGACCTGGGCGAAGGTGTACACCTCCCGGGATAACGTGCTGAGCGTCGACGCCGTAAACGCCGTCAACGTCTGGGCGGCTACTAAGGACTACCTCCTGCGCTCGACCGACGGCCGGACTTTCCGGCGCGTCGACCCGGCCATCAGCGCCGGCCAGGCCGGCAAGGGGATTACGGCTATTGACTTTTTAGATAAGGACCAGGGCTTTATCCTGGCCAACGGAGTGATCTGGCGGCTGACCGGAGGGGCGAAGGTGCAGATGGCGACCCCCAAGGGGCGGGTCGACTCTCTGGACTTCGTCGATAAGGACAACGGTTTCGCCGCGGGCGCCAACGTGGTTTACAAGACCGGTGACGGGGGCCGGACCTGGGCCAGGATCTTTACCGCGCCGGTCGTGACCGGGTCCAATCCCTGGCAGGCGGCGATTCGCGCCGGTTCGGCCACCAACGCCTGGTTTTTGGTCTACGGCGGTGACGAATCCATGAGCCAGAAGGCTTACGTGCTCTTTCACACCACGGACGGCGCCGGTTTTTTCCCGGTGATGGACGAGGGCTATTTTTCCGGCGCCTACCCGTCGATCCACCTGGACAACAACCGGAACATCGGGGGCCAGCCGGGAACCTTCACGGTCTACGGCGACCAGGCCGCCTTCTTCACGGGCTGGTATCCCGACCAACTGCAGTTGACCAGTACGGGGGACGATGGGAACAGCTTTTCCCGCTTTGCCATCGGCAAGTCCGACGACACCACCGTGCCGGATTTCTTCTCCCCCATGGGGATCTCTTTCGCCGACGCCACCCACGGCTGGCTGGTCGGGAGCCAAAAGGGCCGGGGTATAATCCTGTTCACGACGGACGGGAAGAACTTCCAGCCGGTCCCGTGAGGCGACCGTCAGGCGGGAAGATGACTGTCGGCGGATACAAGGCAACTGGTTAACCAAGACCGGCTTTAACGCCATCGGGGGTGATCAAGGTGGGTTCCTGCGGGGAGCGGGACGGATTGGGATCAAAAACGGACGGGCTTTTCGAGGTATTTGCGGAGAAGACCCAGGCGGCGGGCATGGAAGTATACCGGGCGGCGAGCAGGACCGCGGCCCGGGAGTTGCGGGGTGACATAATCAGGGAACTGGGCGGGGTGCGGGTGGCGGTGGCTCCCTCTCCTCTGAAATTGCCCGAGGTATCGGCGGCCGTCATGCGGCGCAGGAAAAACGCCGTCCAGGCCGCGGGCGCCCCGCTGGTAGCCCCGGATTGTCCTGGCTGCGCCCTGCAGGTCAAGGGCGCCCTGGATTTTCACGGGGTGGGTGTAGAGGCGCCATACGGCCGAAATCCTGGCCGGACACCTCCATGGAGCGCGGTATGATATCTGAGACCACCTGCCGGACCGCCCTCAATCCTTCCCAAATTCCGGGCGCGGACTGGTGCCTGAATCCCTACCGGGGCTGCAGCCACGCCTGCGTCTACTGCTATGCCGGTTGCCTGGCCCGGAAACGGGGGGAAACGCGGGAGTGGGGCTCGTTTGTGGAGGCCAGGACCAATATTCAGGACCGGTTGATCGTCCAGGTGAAGCGGCCCAAACAGGGGACGGTCCTGTTGTCCACCCTCACCGACGCTTACCAGGCCGCGGAAGCACGCTACGGCCTGACCGCGCGCTGCCTGAGCGTCCTGGCCTTCACGGAGTTGGGGGTGAGCGTTCTCACCAAGTCCGACCTGGTCCGGCGGGACCTGCCCCTCTTGAAGGCTCTGAAAGGGGCCGTGGTGGGCTTTTCCCTAACCACCGCCGACGACTCGTTGGCGGAACTGCTGGAGCCGGGGGCTCCACCCCCCTCCAGGCGCTTGTCCGCCCTGCGGGACCTGGCCCAGGCGGGCATCCGGACCTGGGTTTTCGTGGCCCCTGTAATCCCGGGTCTGACCGACGCCCCGGAGGAACTGGCCAAGATCTTTCGCGCCGCCCGGGCGGCCGGGGCCCGGGCGGTCGAACTCGACCCTTTCAACTTTTACCCTGCGGCGGTCAGCCGGGTCCGCGAGTTGATCCACCGGCCGGATCAAAGAGCCGCTTTCGAGAGCGCCTGCCGCGATCCCAAGGCTTTCCGGCGGAGCGTGCGGCAAACGCTGTCGGCGGAGATTCGTCGTTGCCCCCGGTGAGGGCGGGAGATGGTGGGACGTTCGGCTTCAAAGAACAGCTGGTTTACGGAGATTGACATCTTCCTGCCGGCCCCGCATGGGTCAAGGCAGGTTTTTTTTCAGGCAGGAAAAAGGTAATCAGTGCGGAATTACTGGTTTTGGGTTGGTTGTAGCGGGAAATAGTAACTTTGCCTGGAGCAGAGCGGACTCATAGAACCGGGGACCGGTTTCCGGGAAACCGGCTGCAGACCGCCTGGAACGGAACAAAAACGGGGTGCCGGTATGATTGGGTTCGACCGGGTGACCAAGAGCTACGACGGCGGAGTCAGGGCCGTGGACGAACTGACCCTGACCATCCACCCGGGGGAGATCTTCGGCTTCCTCGGACCCAACGGCGCCGGTAAAACCACCACCATCAAGATGCTGGTGGGTCTTCTCCGGCCGGACGGCGGCCGGATCACGGTCAGCGGCGTCGAAACGCTGCAGGATCCCCTGGCGGCCAAAAGGAAGATCGGCTATGTTCCCGACCAGCCCGAGGTATATGAAAAGCTCACCGGGCTGGAGTATCTGAACTTTATCGCCGATGTCTTCCTGGTTGGGGCTGACGCGCGGGCCCGCGCCATCACCCGGTGCCTCGACCAGTTCGAACTGACTGACGCCGCCGGGGACCGGATCCAGAGCTACTCCCACGGCATGCGTCAAAAGCTGCTGCTCACGGCCGCCCTCTTGCACGACCCCGAGGTACTGGTCCTGGACGAGCCGATGGTGGGGCTCGATCCCCGATCCTCCCATCTCCTGAAAGAAATCATGCGGGAACATTGCGGCCGGGGCGGGACGCTCTTCTTCTCCACCCATGTCCTGGAGGTGGCTGAAAAACTGTGCGACCGCGTCGCCATCATCAACCGCGGCAGACTGATTGCCTGCGGCACCATGGAGGAGTTGCGCGCAGACGGCCGGTCCCTGGAAACCATCTTTTTGGAGTTGACCGAAAAATGAGGCCTTTTTTCGCTCTCCTGAAGATGTTGTTCAAGCAAGCCCTGCGCTTGGGTCCGGCTGGCAGCGGGGGAGGGAGCCGGCGGACGGCCCTGGTGCTGCTTGCCCTGGCCACGGCGGGGTCGCCTCTGGTTTTGGGGCTTTACGCCGTATTCAACCAGGTATACACGCTCTTGGCCCCAGCTGGGGAGCAGGCCGCCGTCCTGACTATGGCCGTGGTGGGCGGTCAGTCCATCGTACTGTTGTTCGGCCTGTACTACCTGCTTTCCGCCTTTTACTACGCCGGCGACCTTCCGCTCCTTTTGCCCCTTCCCCTGCGGCCGCGGGACATCGTCGGGGCCAAACTGGCCCTGGTCCTGGCCGGGGAATACCTCACGGTATCCGCGCTGGTCGTCCCCATCTTCCTCGTATACGGAGTGCGGGGCGCGGGCGGGTGGTGGTACTGGCCCCTGGCCCTGGCGGTATTCCTGGTTTTGCCGGTTTTGCCCCTGGCGGTGTCGGCCGTCATTATTTTCCCCTTGATGCGCTTCACCGCCGGGTCCAAAAACCGGGAACTCTTCCGGGTGGTTGGCAGCCTTCTGGCCGTGGCGGTCTACCTGGCCGTACGCTTTTCGGTCTTGTCGCCCAGGGAAGCGCCCGGCCGGGTGGGGCCCTGGCTGCGAATCGGTCATACCCTGTCCGGGCTCTCCTGGGCCGCCTTCCTGCCCCAGGCGTGGGCCGCCGACGCCCTGGCGGCCACCGCACCGGTCCGGGCCCTGGCCTATTTCCTCCTCTTCGCGGCCGTTTCCGTCTTCTTGCTGGTTTTGGCCCTGGTGCTGGCCGGGAAGTGGTTTTTCCGGGGCGCTGCCGGGGGCTACGGGGCGGGACTAGGCCGGGGCGGGCGGGAAAAAATCCTTGGCCGGGGTGTCTTCGGAAGCCGCAGCCCCCTGGCCGCCCTTGTCTTCAAAGAAACCAGGGTTTTTTTCCGGACCCCGGTCTTCGTTATGAACGGGTTGATCAGTACCTTCATCTTTCCGGTCATGTATTTTATCGGTTCCCGCAACCGCGGTTGGGGTTACGCCGGCCCGGGAGCGTGGTTTACAACCGTTTTGGTCGCCGCCGGGGTTATCGTCTTCGCCGCCGGCTTCGGCCCGGTGTCGGCCACCGCCGTCTCCCGGGAGGGGAAAATGCTCTGGGTATCCAAACACCTGCCCCTCTCCGGCCGGGAACAGATGACGGCCAAGCTGGTTTTAGCGCTGCTCTTTCCCCTGGCGGCGGCCGTGGTCGTCGCCCTGGCCCTGGTTCTGGCCGCCGGGGCGCCGGTCCGGGACGCCTTCCAGGCCTTGCTGCTCGGCCTGGCCGGTGCCTGGCCGGCGGCGCAAGCCGGTCTTATTATCGACCTGCTCCATCCCAACCTGGATTGGAGCGATCCGCAAAGGGCGATCAAAGGCTTCAACGGTCTCTTAGCCCTGGTTGCCACCGTCGTCCTGCTGGGCGCGGCCGCCGCCGGGGCGGGTCTGTTGGCGGTCCTGGGCGTGGGAGCGGTCGGTCTGCTGGCGTTTTTGTTCCTGTTTTTTCTCCTGTCGGGCTTGGTCCTCTTTCACGCTTTGGGCCGGCCGGCCGAACGGAGGTATCCCGTCCTGGAAGCATGATCCGGCCGGGGCCGGGGTGTGCGGAACGAGAGTCCCCCGTGGCGGGGGGCTCTTTTTTTGGCCCCAAAACCTTCATCCCCCTTGCCCAATACCGTCAACAGGTATATATTGTACTCAGTACATCACAGGACCGGGTATAATATATTGTCAGGAGCGGAAGGAAAGCCAAATGGCAGAAGCCAGGAAAAGCAGAACGGAAAGAAAAAAGGAAGAAACCAGGAAAAAGATTGTAGCCGTGGCCATGGAACTCTTCAACCGGCAGGGTTTCGACCGGACCACGGTGGACCGGATCGCCGCAGAGGCCGACGTGGCCAGGGGAACCGTCTTCAACCACTTTCCGGTCAAGGAGGCGATTGTCGGGGAATACCTGCGTCGGGCGGTGAGCGGGATCGAAGCGCAGGCGGTCCCGTTCTATCAAAGCCTGCCCGATACCCGTACCCGTCTGGCGACTGCGTTTCGTTTAACGTTGGAGTGGTCGGAATCGCATCTGAACAGGGATTTGTATGAAAGATACTTCGTTTACCGGATGCAGACGGTTATCCAGTCGGTGCGGGATCCGGGCCTGAGGAGCGGTTTTGCGCGCATTCTGTCTTGCATTATGAAGCTCGGTCAGGAAGCCGGTGAACTCAGGCTGGATATTGGTCCGGAGGAACTGGCCGACCACCTCGATTGGGCATGGGCTTCGGGGGTGATCGTCTGGTTGGCGCAACCGGACAAGTTTACGGCGGACATAGTGATCGACCGCATGGTGGATATGTTTCTAAACGGGGCAAGGTCTGGAAGGCAGGGTGAAAATGCAGGATAGAAAACCGGGGGAGGGGTCAGCGTGCCGGAGAGCGGCGGGGAGTATTTCGTCGGTTGGTCACAAGCGTGGGAGGCCGGGGCGAAACTGGTCGGGGGGAAGGGGTGGAACCTGGCCCGCCTGGCGCGGTACGGTTTCAATGTTCCGGCGGGGGGAGTCCTGACGGTCGCCGGCTATCGTTTATTCGTCGCGGAAAATGGTCTCGGTGCGGCTTTGGACGGGCTGGGGACGGCGATAACCGTGGAAAATGCCGCAACGGGGGAAGTGGAGGAGAAACTCGCCGCTCTCCGGGAGCGCATTCTGGGCGCACCTGTTCCCGGGGCGGTTGGCGAGGCGCTCTTCGGGGGGCTTACAGCGGTCCTGGATCAGCCGCTGGCCGTCCGCTCTTCGGCCGGCGCCGAGGACGGCTCGGGCGCCTCTTTTGCCGGGATCCATGATTCCTTTCTCAACGTCCGGGGGCGAGAGGGCATCCTGAGCGCCGTCAAGGGCTGTTATGCCTCCCTCTGGACCTCCCGGGCGGTCGCCTACCGGCGGAAGATGGGGATCGCCGATGACGGCGTGCTGCCCGCGGTGGTGATCATGGCTATGGTGGAGGCCGTGGCCGCGGGGGTGGCCTTCACCTGCGATCCCCGCACCGGACGGCGGGACCTGGTGGTGATCGGCGCCAATTTCGGCCTGGGGGAAAGCGTGGTCGGAGGCGCCGTCGATCCGGACGAATACCGGGTCAATTACCGCGGGGAGATTGTGGAGGTTAAAGCCGGCCGCAAGGAAGGGCGGACCGTGGCCCGGCCGGAAGGGGGCACCGAATTCATCCGCGCCTTGTCGCCGGCCGGGCCGGTCCTGTCCCGGCCGGACATTGCCGGACTCGGCCGTTTGATCATCCGGGTCTTCGACTCTCTGGGGCGCGGGGAGGAACATCAGGATGTCGAATGGGTATCCGACGGCCATAGCTTCACGCTGGTCCAGGCCCGGCCGGTTACGGTGCTGCCGCGCTATACTGTGCCCGCGCTTAAAAACCAGCCGGAGATCTGGTCCAACGCCAACTTCCGGGACGCCATTCCCATGGTGCTGTCCACCCTCAGCTGGAGTCTGATTCGATTGAACCTCGAAGATATGCTTATGGTTCCCTTCCAGGCGGCCGGCTACCGGTTGCCGGGCGGTCTCCAGGCGGCCAGGCTGTTCGCCGGCCGGGCCTACATGAACCTGTCGCTTACGCAATGGCTCTATTACGATTCCATCGGTTTCCCCCCTCGGATGGTGAACGAGGCTTTTGGAGGACACCAGCCCGAGATAGACCTGGGCGAAGCGAAAACCTCCATAGGGGTGGGACTGGCCCGGTCTTGGCGCCTGGTCAAACTTCTGAAGGTTGCGCGCCAGGCCCGGAAAAGGGCCCAAACATCCTTCGCCCGGATCGATGCTTTTATGGCCGCCGCGGAAAAAGAGGATTGGACGAACCTGGCGGACGGGGAAGTTGCCGAAAAGCTGTCGGCCGTCGGCCAAACGACGGCTGCTTTCGGGTTGGAGTTCATCCTGCTGGGGTTCGGCTCGGGGGCGTATTCAAGGCTCGCCATGACGCTGGGCCGGTATTTCCCCGACCGGGGGCCGGCCATGGCCAACGCGCTGATGGCCGGGGCCGGCGACATTACCAGCGCCGAGCAGGGCTACCGCCTGGTGGAATTGGCCGAAACAGCCCGGGACGACGGGGCGGCCCGGCGTTTTCTGGACCGGGATCCGTTTTGTCCCTTGGCCTGGGAAGAGAAGTTGCCGGAGGATTCGCCGTTCAAACTGGCCCTCCGGGCTTTCCTGGCCGAGTTCGGACACCGGGGTATCTACGAGGCGGAGATCGCCAACCCCCGCTGGCGGGAAGATCCTTCTTTCATCTTGGGCGCCGTGCGCGGCACTTACCGGACCGCCAGCCTGGCCGGAATAAGGGCCGCCCAGCGGGAAAAATCCGCCTCGGTCCGGCGGGAGGTGGAACGGCATGTGCCCTTCCCGGGGCGCCTGGCGGTGCGCTACTGGCTCGGTCAGGCCCTGGCCGGCGCCGCTTTGCGGGAGTTGGGCAAAAGCATGCTCGTCAAGCCGATCGAACTCAGCCGGCGTTTGCTCCTGGAGGTTGGGCGCCGGCTGGTGGAACGGGGTGTTTTGGCGGAGCCGAACGACGTTTTCCACTGCGCCGGGAGTGAAGTGTCCTGTTTGCTGCAGGGGGAATGGGACGGCCGGGGTTTGGCCGTCCTGGTCGAAGAACGGAAAATCCGGCAGCGGGAGATGGAAGCGCAGTCGCCTCCGGACGTGGTCATCGACGAGGTTCCCCACCGCGCGGCGCCGGCGCATCCGGCGGGCGGCCGGGTGTTGACCGGGATCGGGGTGGCGGCGGGAGCGGCGTCGGGCATGGTGAGAATCGTGCCGACGCCGGTTGCGGGAGAAAAGCTCACTTTCGGCGACGTGCTGGTGGCGCCTTCCACCGATCCGGCCTGGACACCCCTGTTCTTGAGAGCGGCAGCCCTGGTCATGGAAACCGGGGGATGTGTTTCCCATGGTGCGATCGTGGCCCGGGAATACGGTATTCCGGCGGTGGTCAACGTTCCGGGGGTGCTGGGCGTACTCTCGGACGGACAACGGGTCACCGTGGACGGGGACGCGGGCAAGGTGTATCTGTAGGATTGGCGGATGACCGGTAACATCTGAAGAGGTCATACCCAAGGTGCGAGAGGAGATGCCGTTGTGAGGGTGCTGTTGATCCAACCGCCCAATCCCAACCGGTACATGGAAAGGCTCAACCAGCATGAACCTTTGGCCCTCGAATACCTGGGGGCCGCGCTCAACCAGGACAATCACGAGGTGTTCCTCCTCGACGCCCGTTTGGAGCCGGACTACGAGGGGGCGTTCCGGTCCTTCCGGCCCGACGTCGTCGGCCTGAACGGCTTCACCCCCCACCTGAACATAGTCCGGCGGATGGCCGCCGGGGTGAAGGCCCTCGATCCGAAAGTATGCGTCATCGTCGGCGGACATCATGCCACGGTGAGAGCCGAAGATTATAATTGTGAACAGGTTGACCTGGTGGTGCGGGGCGAAGGAGTTGCCGCCATCAGGGAGATCATGAAGTGCCTTGAGGCAGGGAGTTCTTTTGAGAAGATACCGGGGCTGGGTCTTCCGGGGAAGGAAATGTTTCTTACCGATCCCCGGCCGCACCCGGCTCTGGACTCCCTGCCTTTCCCCGATCGTGCGCTGACGGCAAAGTGCCGCCACGCCTATTTCAGCGAGTGGCTGAGACCGCTGGCATCCATCCGCACGTCCCTGGGCTGCGTCAGCCGTTGCAGCTTCTGCGCCCTTTGGGGCATAACCGACGGAAGGTATTTGTACCGGCAACCGGCGAAGATCGTTGAGGAATTGAAAGCCATTGGCGAGGAACACGTTTTTTTCTGTGACGATGAATCCATGTGCGACTGGCGCCGGATGGACCAGTTGGCCGACTTTATCCGGGAAGCGGGAATTAGGAAGAAATATTATCTCTATGCCAGGGTGGACACCATTGTGAAATATCCGGGCATCTTCGCCAAGTGGAAGGAGATCGGGCTGGCCCAGGCTTTTATAGGCTTCGAGAGCTTTACCGACGAGCGCCTGAAGGGGATGAAGAAGGGGATCACCGTGGAACAGCAACAGGAGGCGGCCAGGATTTTTCACGATCTGGGGATAGACATCTACGGGTCTTTCATCGTCGATCCATCCTTCACCAGGAAAGACTTCGCCGATCTCGCTTCATATATCAGGCGGATCCAGACGACCTTCACCTCGATAGGCATCCTGACCCCTCTCCCGGGGACGGAATTGTACCGTGAGAAAGTCAACGAACTGACCACCCATCAGCCGGAGTCATACGACCTCGTCCATGCTGTGCTGCCTACCGCTTTGCCCCTGGCGGAGTTCTACTCCGAATACCTGAAGTTATACCGAAGGGCAACCCCCCTTCCCCGTTTCCTGCACGCCGCAGGCAAATTAAAAAGAGGCCATAAGCTTGCGGCCCTAAGGGATTTCATGTACGCCGGCTCGGAACTGAAAAGGAGCATCTTTGAAACATTAAGGTAAAAACCGTGGTTCCTAAAACCAGGTTTTCCGGACATGCCCGTCCGTTGGAGGGGCAGCCGGGGCGATGGTGAAGGGGTGTCGGCAAGGTCGCAGACGGCCTTGTTTTTTTGTTTGGCGGGATCGTGGTGTGGAGCGGCCGTCCTGTGCCTGGGTGCCGGCGGTACCGGGCAGTGACTGCCGAAACCCCGACCGGCGGGGCGGCGCCCTCGCCAAGACCCCGTCCGGATGTTATAATAGACGGCAGTGATTTGCGAGGAGAGGGATTTGACAGACATGCACAAGGACATGATCCGCAACCTGGCCATTATCGCCCACGTCGACCACGGCAAGACCACCCTCGTGGACGCCATGCTCAGGCAAAGCGGTGTATTTCACGATAAGCAGGTCGTCGAAGAGCGGATCATGGACCGCGGTGACCTGGAGCGGGAACGGGGCATCACCATCATGGCCAAAAACACGGCTGTTTTCTACAACGGCTACCGCTTGAACATCGTCGACACCCCGGGGCATGCCGACTTCGGGGGGGAGGTCGAACGCATCGTCCTGATGGTGGACGGGGTGCTCCTGCTGGTCGACGCCGTGGAAGGCCCGATGGCCCAGACCCGTTTCGTTTTGCGCAAGGCCCTGGAGGCCAAACTGTTCCCCATCGTGGTGATCAACAAGATCGACCGGGTCAACGCCCGCCCGGCCGAAGTGCTCGATGAAATCATAGAACTGTTCATCGACCTGGATGCCGACGACGAGCAGCTGGACTTCCCGGTAATCTACACGAACGCCCGGGACGGAGTGTCGTCGCTCGATCCGGCCACACGCGGCACGGACCTCAAGCCGCTGATGGAGATGATCGTGAAGAATATTCCGCCTCCGGCGGGCGATGAAAACGCCCCGCTCCAGCTCGGAGTCAGCATGATCGATTACGATCCCTACCTGGGGCGCCAGGCCGTCGGCCGCATCGTAAACGGCCGGATAGCCTCCCGGCAGGAGGTGGCGGTGATCGCGCCCGACGGATCGTCCCGCCGGCAAAGGCTTTCAGGTCTGTTCGTTTACAGCGGTCTGAGAAAGGAACCGGCGGAAGAGGCGGTCACCGGGGAGATTGTGGTGGTGGCCGGGTTGGAAGACGTCAACGTGGGCAACACCGTCGCCGATCCGGAGAATCCCGTGCCGCTGGCCTTCGTCGCCATCGACGAGCCGACGGTGGCGGTCAGCTTCCGGGTGAACAAGAGTCCTTTCGCCGGCCGGGAGGGCGAATACGTAACCTCCCGCAAACTGGGCGAAAGACTGCTGAAGGAATTGGAGTCGGACGTCAGCCTGCGGGTGGAATCGACGGATTCGCCGGATTGTTTCCTGGTCGCCGGCCGCGGGGAGTTGCACCTTTCCATTCTCATCGAAACCATGCGCCGGGAAGGTTATGAATTCGAGGTGTCCCGGCCCCGGGTCATTGAAAAGGAGATAGACGGCCGAAGGTGCGAGCCGGTGGAGTTGTTGAACGCGGAAGTGCCGGACGGCTTCGTCGGCATAGTGATGGACCGTCTCGGACCCCGTAAGAGCGAACTGGTCAACATGACCGCCAAGGGCGACGGGACGGTGCGGCTGGAATTCCACGTTCCCACGCGCGGCCTGTTCGGCTTCCGTTCCGAATTCCTCACCGACACCAAGGGTTTGGGTGTCCTGCACCACTCCTTCCATCATTACGCCCCTTACCGGGGTGAGATCCAGACCCGCCTGCGGGGATCGCTGGTGGCTTTTGAAACCGGGGCGACCACCGGCTACGGCTTGGAAAACGCCCAGGAAAGAGGCGAACTCTTTGTGGGACCAGGCGTGCCGGTGTACAAGGGGATGGTGGTGGGCGAGAATGCCCGGCCCGGCGACATGCCCCTAAATGTTTGCAAGAAGAAGCAGTTGACCAATGTCCGCAGTTCCACCTCCGACATCGCCGTCAAGCTGACGCCGTACCGGCAGATGAGCCTGGAGAAATGCCTGGAGTTTATCGCCGACGACGAACTCCTGGAGGTAACCCCGAAGTCCCTGCGGATGCGGAAGAGCCCGCAATAAGAGGAGCGGTCCGGCCGCCCGCGGCTCCCTTATCCGGGTTCTCCGCCCATGGAGCCGTATTTCTGCACAGGGGTGATTGAGCGATCGCCCCTGTGTATTGTTTTCCCCCGCAGTTCTCCCCGCATTGCGGGCCGGCATATCACCCGCGGGAAACCTTCGGAATAATCGGCCCGATCCGTTCGCCGGTCGGCGGAAAAGCACAGATATTGAAAATTTACATAGGAAGTACCGGGTCTAATCCTATCATCCTCTCTGATAATTTAGCCTCCACTATTGAAGATTTGATCGCCATTTAACCCTTCATCACACAACCGCCTGGAACATGCCTGTTAATGCGGTCAAGCCGTGCCGTCGGCGGCGGAAAGCAGACGCATGTTGTGAAAATACCCTCAAGATCAAGAGGTTTTTCCTATAATTCTACCCTTTATTTTCTCTGCTGCTGATCCCCGTCCGGCCGAAAAGGACCGATGGCTGGAAAGCCGGCCCCAGACGCGGGCTTCCGTCCAAACCAAACCCGGCAGATTACGATGAAGCTTACTTGACAATTGCCACAGATTCATGTGTTAAAAGCGTTGCAATCCCGGAGCATAATT
>JAJYZD010000304.1 GCA_021800315.1 Bacillota bacterium
CACCCAGACCCCCAGGGCCACGGACCGGAGATGCCTTATCTCTTCGGCCAGAATGGTCAACCCGTTCGGCATCTCGACTTTATGATGCATTTAACTCCCCCGTCCGCCCAAATTCAAAACCCGCCCGGCCGGGCAAAACCGCCCCGGGCCGGATCGACACTTTGTATTCTTGTCCCGGCAAGGCTATTCCTGCCGGGAGGCGCTCCCCCGGGTGATAAATTTGCCACCGGACACCCGTGGGCCGCCCCGCAAAACGACCGTGCTCCTGATAATATTTTTCCAGGCCGGCGAAAACGGCCCAGGCCACTTCCCGCCGGAACGCCGCCCTGGTCAGGGATTTTCTCTCCGCCGGATTGGAGATGAAGCCCGCTTCCACGATAACGGCCGGCATGGGCGACTGGCGCAGGATGTAAAGGCCGGACCCCGGCAGAATGCATCCCCTGGAGGAGAACAGCCCTTTGAGTTCGCCCTGGACCGCCAGGGCGATGTCCCGGGCGCCGGGCCGGTCGTTGTAGTAGACGTAGGCGCCGCTTTTTTTGGCGCTCGGGCTGCTGTTGATATGCAGGCTTACCAGGATGTCCGCCCTGTTCCTTCGGGCGAGCTGGACCCTTTCCCGCAGGTCGAAGCGCTTGCGCGCCGAGAGCGAATTCATGTCCCGGGGAGCCAGGTCGTAGTCCGAGTTCCTGGTAACTATCACCCGCGCCCCGGCCCCGCCCAGAAAGCCGGCCAAATCCCGGCCGATATCCAAAACCAGGTCCTTTTCCAGAAGTTCGCGTTTGAAATGGGCGCCGGGGTCCACCCCGCCATGCCCCGGGTCCACCACCACGGTCAGGCCGGACAGGGGAACCGGCAGAAACGGAGCACCGCTGGAACAGAGTTGCAGAAAAAAGAAAGACAAGGCGATCGTGAGCAAGGGCAAACCTCCCGCGCAAGCTGCAAAGCGGCCGCCTGTCAACTGCCTTCCCTGAGCAGCGTATCGAGGTCGACCAACCGGTATCCCTGCCGCTTCAATTCGGCGATGATCGTGGGCAGTGCATGCAGAGTGGGTGCCGTTGGGTGCATCAGGACAATCCCGCCCGGCCTGGCGCCCTGCATCACCCGGCGAACGATGACCGACGAGTCCGGCAATTGCCAGTCAACGGTATCGGTGCTCCAGAGAACCGTCCGGTAACCGGCCCTTTCCGCCGCCCTCAGAACGGCGGGACCCCGCTCGCCGTAAGGAGGGGCAAACAAGGTTGGCTTCTTCCCGGTATACTTGACGATCACCTTCTCCGCCTTCTCGATCTCCGCAAGATTGGCACTCTCCGACAAGTGATCGGCATGCGGATGGGAATAGCCGTGGCTCTCGATCTCCTGCCCGGAATCCGCGATCAACCGGGCGAGCACCGGATACTGTTCGGTCCACTGGCCGCCCAGGAAGAAGGTCGCCTGGACATTGTTTTCTTTAAGGATATCCAGGATACCGGGGATGTACTCCTCACCCCAGAAAACATTGAAGGTCAGGGCGATTTCCTTCTTGCCGGCATGCCCGCTGTAAACCGGTTCCGCCACCGTCGGCACGACCGGGGGTCCCACCCGGTGGACGAAGAACAAAAAGAGCCCCAGGGCGAAAAAGACGTTGAATACCGCCAGGGCGCGGTGGCGCAAACTGATCAAGGTACATCCCTCCGGGACATCCTATGCCGGAGAATCGTTCAATATCTCCCCGGGTTCCGGAAGACACGGAAGGGCCGGCGCCCCGCTCCACGGGCGCGCCAACCCTTCCCCGGACAGGCCGGACCAAACCCCGGCTTTTACCCTCCCGCCATGATATCCTGTACGAACTCCGCGGGCTCTCCCCCGCCGGACAGGATATCCAATCCCGCCGGTGCTCCCGCGCCGGACATCAGGACATCCTCCGGGATCCCGTCGCCCCCACCCAGAATATCCTGCCCTATTTCCGCCGCGGCCGGGTACAGACCGGCCATGATGTCGTTAGGCGCTTTATCCGGACCGCCCATGATGTCCCCGTTAACAATAATCCGCTCCCTTCACGCCTGTTTCCCCCCGGCCGGAAGGCCGCCTTGTCGAGTAATTTGCACCTCTTAAAACCGGGGCATACGCCGCAACGGGAAAAGTCCTCATGCCGGCAGGAGGTAACCGCCGGCGCCGAAAAGCACGGTGGCTATGAGGGCGGCCACCAGGGCCGATTTCAGCTTGTACCGGGCATAATCCACAACCGGCATCCGGAGGACGGCGGCCATGGCCACCGTATTGTCGGAAAGCGGCGAGGCGAAGCCCCCGAACGTACCGCTGGCAAAAACACTGGCCGCGATCAGGGCGGGTGACACGTGGGCCGGACCGGCCAGGGAAAAGCCGATCGGCAGCAGGATGCCCCAGGTGCCGAAGGAGGAGCCGATAAAATATGACAATAGACTGCCTGCCACAAACAGGATGGGGGCGACAAGGGCCGGAGGGAGCCGGTGGCCGGCCACGGCGTGGAGGTAACCGGTCAGTCCGAGGTCGGTGGCGACGGCGGACACGGCCCAAACCAGGGCCAGGAGGACGATGACCGGCACCATTTCGTTACCGCCCCCGGTGACCGCCTGCATCAGGCGGTTCAGGCGCAGACCCCGTACCAGGTAGAGAACAAGGCTGACCAATAAGGTGACCATGAGCGCCTGCAGCATGGCCAGCGAGGCGTTGGCATGCAAAAGCCTCGCCAGTGGTCCCATGCCCCCGGGCGAATCCAGCCAGGTAAAGAAACCGGTCAATAGAAGCAAGAGACCGAGCGGAACGGCCAGGTTCCAAACGTCCGGCCGCGCCTGGCGACCCAGGTATTCCACCGGGTCGGGCACCGGGTCGCCGGAATCGCCCCGGGAACCGCCTCCCGGCGCGGCCTTCCCCCCTTTGGCCCGACGGCTTCGCCAGATGACCGTCCCGGCCCCTACGGCCAGCATGACCAGGGCGAAGAAATTGAGGGGAATGCTCAGCAGGTAGATCTGGTAAGGATTCTGGCCGACGTGGTGGTGGCGCGCCACGGTGGCCAAAAGGCCCACCATGTAGCCTACGAAGACAGTGCCAACCGGGACCAGGACGGAAAACGGCGTCGCCGTCACGTCGATGGCGTAACCGATTTCCTCCTTGGCGACATTCAACCTGGCCATGACATCCTGCATGACCGGTCCCACGGTGATGATCCGGAAGTCCGGGGCCATGAAAGTACCCAACGCCGAAAGCCAGACCAGATTGAAGGCGGCGGCCCTGGTCCGCACAAAACGCTTCACCCATTGTCCGAAACCGGAAACCCCCCCGGAGGCGCGCAGGAGACCTACCAGGGCGCCGAAGGCGTATAGGAACAGGACCAGGCGCAGGTTGTCCGGCACGGCCAGTTCCTTGAGCAGGTAGGCGATGGCGGCGTTCAGTCCGCCCAGAAGGCTTCTTTCAACCAGCAGACCGCCCACGAGGAGCCCGGCCACGAGGCCGGGAATGACCTGCCGGGTAACCACGGCGATGGGAATAACGACCAGAAACGGCACTAACGACCAGGCGCCGGACGGCACGTCGGACTATTCCCCCTCTCCCTGTTGCCTTTAAGGTGCTAATCGAAGGTGAATTTCATGCATCGGCCGGCATATCTCAGAAATATGTTGACGGGCCCGACATGAGGGCGCACATGTACATTTGGCGCGCGAACCATTACGTGGGACGGGAGGAAATTTCCGA
>JAJYZD010000057.1 GCA_021800315.1 Bacillota bacterium
CCCAAGCTTCCCGGAATTCGGGGTCTTTCATTAGCTTAGCTTTCAGTTCGCTCAGATTCATTTTGCAACATCCTTCCGTTGCTTATATTCTTTCATTCTGGCTATAGCAGTGTCTAAATCTCTGGATGGAGTCTTCGCAGACTTTTTAACAATAGCGTGAACCGCAACCAGTTTATTCCCATCAATGAAAAAGAATACTCGAAATGATTGGCCGCCGAATGGGGTACGTAATTCCCATAAATCGTTGTTTAAATATCGGACATAAGACATTCCAATATGCGGGCCGAATTCTTCAAGTATCAACAAAAAAATCGGGCCGGAATCCCCTGGCTTCAGACATGGGGAGGAGGCGCGCAAAACTACTCGATTACAGTAGTCGTTGCGAAAGAATATTCCCGGAACGGGCTAGAAGACGAACTTTAGACGGGGTAAATTGACTTATGCGCTTACCGTTGGCATCCATTACCCCGACCATATTGGTATCTATTGTAGGCAACCCACATACCCAACCTTTATACGTCTTTCCCGCCTTACTTGCTACAACAAAATCGCCCTTGCGGAAGATGCCATTGTTGCACGTGCCGCCAAACTTCGGTCGAATGCCGCCTTTCTGAAAATGCTGTCGATGCAGACTCCTTCTTGCAAATTCCGGACGACGATATACCCAAAACGGAACATTATCCGGCTCGCAACCAGCAAGTCCTATGAGCATTGCTACGGTATCGTTGGCGTGAGATTCAGGAGCCAATTTTGACTTGGATGAACACTTCTTTAATCCGGTATTTTCCCGCCATAGTTTTGTTTGCCATCCTTCGACCAAAACAAGAATGCCTAGTTTGCGAAGCTCTGCATAATATACAGTCTTCCCAATTTCCACAGTGGAGAAATACTTTCCGTATCGCTTGTTATAGTGGTCGAATCTTACGTCTTCTACGATAAAATGGGTAACAGGGAAAAGCTTACAAAGTTCCTTGATTATCGCCAACCTAAATTGAACCTTCGCTAACTGGGACGGAGCAATCCAATCAGGCCCCTGACTTCTCGGGCGACACGGACGGCGTCTTGTATTCCGGAAGCGTTTTGCCCGACGAAGGTTTCTTCTCGTCTCCATCTTTTTATGCACACCGCTCGGTAATACTGCCATCATTCGGAGTTGAATATACTTACAACCTAAGGCAAACCCGTCGAATTTGGAACCGGGGTCGCTTGCTAAAACCAAAGATTGATTATTGTTATAAACAGACTTCACTTCGATGAGCAGTTGGATATAGAAAAGACCTAACTTACTCCATTTCGGAACGGCCTTATTTTGTTCCAATAGTTTCCGTGCTTTTGACGGCTTACACGGCATGAGCGGTTTGCCGTCTTTTGAAACAACGGGTATCCGGTCGCTGAAATGTAGTGCGGTTGCTAATTTGACTGCCTCTTCCATGAGAATCCTCCTTTCGGAGGAGCCGATTACGGCCCCAACCGGTTGGTGTCGCTTCGACGTGCCCGGAGAAACTTCCCCACGATTGCCGACCGTAGGGGGTATTGTTCTGTCATTAAGCGGTTCTGCCGCAGTTATCCGGGATTAGCGAAACGTCCCGGACTGCTTATCAGTCTCTCCGGCGCGGCTGCTCCTTTCGGGGCCGTCTAGTCATTGTTCGCTGGGAGTACCGCCCTCCCACCCTTCGGCGCTAAATGCGAAAGACTTGCGATGTTTCCACTACAAGCCCCCGCCTTTAGGCGTGGGGTTCATGACTAATGATCCGATAAGTTTGGCCTGTTCCCGAAACTTCAAAGAGCAAATGAATTCTTCCGCTGGACATTTGCCAGGAAGTGGTTCGTAGAATGTGATTTCCCACGCCACGTAGACCCATCTCCAATATACCCGATATGTGATAATTATATTCCGGTTGGTCTGGGCCGTCAAGTACCGGATAGAGGGAAATGGTGAATTCGGGCTTACTATCCACCCGTCACCCTGGAACGGGCTTCCCGTACCGCAACCAGACCCGCCATCCCGCTCCGCGCAACGCTTAGCGGGTCCGGTTTTGTACCGTAAAAGTACCGTAATGCAGATGAAATTGTGCTCCGCTAATGGGTCTTAGTTAAAACTTCCCAGCCCGAAAACCCGCGTCAGATAAGGCTTTTGACCTTACCTGACCACTTCTGAAACTAGCTGCCTGGACTTGCCAAGGCGAGGGTCGCGGGTTCGAATCCCGTCTACCGCTCCAGGCGACGAGTGGAAAGGTTCCCGTTGAAGGGGATCTTTTCTTTTGTGGTGGGCCCGGCGTGACGAGAGCTGAGGATGGAAGTCCTTTACGGAGGTTGGCGGTACCTGCCGTCAGCCAAAGGCAAGGGTGACCGCGGTGAAGCCGGGTCTGAAGGAAGCCGGCGGCAGAATCCCGTCCCGGCGGCATGGCGGTCTATCCGCTTCCCGCGGGCGCGCAGAGAAGGCGCCCCACGAGTGGGGCGCCTGGAGTGAAGACTGTGGATCCCGGACCTAGCTGGCCTTTACTTCCTGGTGGTGGTGGTGGAGTTCCGCGGTTGATCCTTTTGTGACGGCCATGGCCACCTTGTAGCTTGTCGCGTTCCACCAGATCAACGCGACGGCGAGCAGGGGGCCAAAGATGTCGATGGTCACGCCTTCGCCGTTGGGATCGTTCTGGCCCGGCAGGGGCGAGGGTGCGCCGGCCGCCATCCAGAAGTTCAGGCTCATGAAGATGGCACCGACCAGCGACGCAATGGAAATTACGGTAAAAACAGTGCGCAATGTTTTGTTGTCGCCCCTATTGAAGAACATAAAGTAAACAACCGACGCTATGATGCCTATGCCGGCGAGGAGTTCGCCCCATTCGACCAGATAACCGAAGAGTACTGGATGCTGTAAGGGCACACTGTTGGCGAAATTGACGTACCATCCGGACTGTCCCTGGAGCATACTCTTCAGGTTGGCCGCCAGGCCGGCGGGGAAAGAGGGATTCGATGCCACGAGCTTGTTCCAGCCCGAATCAAAAAACTCATAACCGAACAATAGCTGAAGCAGCCCGACGCCGAGTAAGTTAACCCTTGACATGATATACACCTCTCCTATAATATTTTGGTTCCGGTAACCGGGAGCCTGAGTTCCTCTCCAATTGTTACGACGATGCCACGCACGTTGTCATTCCTCCGCCAAACCACCTCGCAAATGAACTGTTCAGCAAATCCTTTTCGAAAAGTACTCTGACCCTATTTTAGGTTATGGAACCCAACAAGTGAACGATGGAGCAAGGCAAATCACCTAAACTTGGGCTGCCGGTCGGGCGCGTACTGCCAAAAAATCTTCTTTCGGGCCACCAAACGGAGAGAATGTATCGGGTTGGATTTTCCTGCCTTCCACCGACCGTTCCCTTACCAGAACAATTGTAGCACCCATAGGCCGAAAAGGCATCTCATTTTGGTTGCGGGATTGTTACAAGTTTGACATACAGGGACCAACCAAAAATATCCCGGTATTTCAAGCGAAAATGGTCCGGCGGGGCGTCGGGGGAGCCAGGTAGGCGGCCCATTGCGGTAGGCTTCTCCTGATTAGCCGTCGCTATCCCCGTCGGATGTCAGCGAATGTTACGCTGTGAACAACCAACCGGGGGATCGGGCTGGGAGCCCGATAGCTTGCGACTTTCCGGTCAAAACGGATATTCATCGTGGTTGGTGGTATAAGGTGTAGCGAAACTATTATGAAGAATACTAGATAACTCTATTGGGGTTGAAAGTACTATCACAATGACGGTCCCACGCTGGCCGGGAAGGAGCTTAAGCCGGTCAACAAGCCGGTCCCCGGGCTTTTATCGCTGGTAAACCTGATGCAACCGGCAGAAGTTGTATAGCGGTGGCGAAAGTTATAAACAGCAGGATAGGTGGTTCCGGCCTTATATTACTATTTCAAAAATTCTTGCCGACCGGCGGATGCTTCGGGCGGTACAGCCCAACGGCGGGACCGGGGAACCGGCCGGGACAAGCATTACCCGGACTTCCGTCCGGCGGCTCCGCCGGCTTCCTTATCCACCCTGGCTACGAAGACCAGGATGCGGGCCACCACTTCGTAGAGGCGCGGCGGTATTTCCGCGCCGAATCCCAGGTTGAAGAGAGTGTCGGCCAGGTCGCTTTCCTGGTAGACCGGTACGTCCTCCGCCCTGGCGATCTCGATGATCTTTTCGGCCATGGCTCCCTTGCCGGCCGCCACCACAACCGGGGCCTGGTCCCGGGCGGCGTCGTAGCGCAGGGCACAAGCCACGGCGGACTTTTCGCTCTCATCCATTCCCATTGTCTCCCTTCCGTCAGGATTCCGTAAGTCAAACCTCAATGTCGATCAGGCCGCCGGCACCCGGGGAGCCGGGCCGCTCGATGTGCTCCAGGACCGGGTCGGTGAGGCTCAGAAGGTCTATCCGGCTAAACGACAGTTCCTCCAGGGAGGCCTGGAGGCCGGGGAAGCCGGTCTTGATATACCTGCTCACCTCTTCCTTTTCCGCAAAGCACTTCACCAGCAGGGAGTCAGCGGTGGCGGCGATGTTAAACCACAACTGGCCCAAATGACCGGTGTCGATCCCGATCACCAGGTGGTTGGCCTTGTCCCCGTTTCCGGTTTCTTTGCTTCCGTCCCCCCGCCGCGGGGGAGGCTTGGTCAGGAAGAAACGGGCGTTTTGGTAAAGAGGTGTGGTTATGGGCAGGGGTACGAAAAGAAGGCTGGGAGCCGGGGCGTCCCCGTGCTGCTCCGCCGGGGCGCCGGGCAGGGTGCCGTCTTTGAGCGCCAAGACGTCCCCCTTATGGTCGGGCGAAGGGCTGGCCGGCGCCCCCGGGGAGACGAAGTTCACCCTGGTCGCGGTGCGATCCCGGATATCCCGGATCACCATGTCGATTACGCCGATCAACTGGGTTTCGTCGCTCAAGACACCCCGCCCCCCTAGAACCGGGTAAAAGTACGGCCGGACCGTCCATCTCCCTTGTTCCTTCGGCGCAGCCACATGCCTTTTCCTTCCTGGGCGGGAGGAATTCCGGACCAGGGGATGGAAACTTATCTTAGGTTTCGGCTTTCAACGGGAAAGCTTTAGCTTTGGTTCGAGGCCGGAGGGAAGACCGTAAGTTTGACCATTGGGTCCGGCACGTGGCTTTTGCCTGGATCGTGATGCCGGGGCCGTAATCTACAGAGGGCGTATTCTGTCCGGTTTGGTCTGGTTTTTCCTGGTTTCCGCTTGCCGGAGGGCGGGACCCCTCCGCTCCGGCGCCGTACGGGAACATTCCCGCCGGGCGGGGAGCGGCGACCGTTGTCCCGGGCCCGGCGCTTCCCGTGTTCCGGCTTGGCCGGCCGGACATGAAACGGATCTTCCGGGGCAAGACTAGGAAGGAATTGCAAGAAAGAAAAGGGAGGTGCGCGTAATGCCGGTGGTATTTTATGGCTATTGTCCCCATCCGCCCATCATGGTGCCCGAAGTGGGGCGGGGGGAAGAAGCGAAGGTGGCCGGGACCGCGATGGCCATGCTGGAACTCGGACGGCGGATCAAGGCGAGCGGGGCGCAAACCCTGGTTATGATCTCGCCACACGCACCCCTTTTCCGCGATGTTGTCGGGATCAACGGCCGGGAGGAACTCAGCGGCGACCTGGCCCGGTTCGGAGCGCCCGCGGTTCGCCTGAAATTCCGTAGTGACCGGGGGTTGGCCGGTGAGATCGTCAAACAGGCCCGGGAACTGGGGGTGCCGGTGCAGGAGTTGGACGACGCCCTGGCCCGGAGGGCGCGTTTCAGTCTCGGCCTGGATCACGGCCTGGCGGTCCCCCTGTATTTCATCCGCCGCTCGGGGATGGATCCGCCCCTGGTGGCGGTATCGATGGGCCTTTTCGACCGGCCCCGGCTCTACCGGTTCGGCCTGGCCGTGGCCCGGGCGGCCGGTGACAGGAAGGTGGCCTTCGTAGCCAGCGGCGATCTTTCCCATCGGCTGACCGAAGAGGCGCCGGGCGGCTACAGCCCCCGGGCCGCGGAATTCGACCGGGTCCTGGCGGATATGGTCGGGGCCGGGGACGTGCGGGGTCTGTTGACGATCGATGCTTTGCTTGCCGAAGAAGCCGGGGAGTGCGGCTATCGTTCGCTGGTTATGCTGCTGGGCGCGCTGGACGGACACTCCGTCACCGGCGATGTCCTTTCCTACGAGGGGCCCTTCGGCGTGGGCTACATGGTGGCGGAGTTGAGACCGGGGCAGGATGCGGTTTCCCTGCTCGGCGGCCCGGACGGGAGCGGTTTTTTCGAACGGTCGCGGGAGGGAGAGAGCTTTTTGGTCCGGGTGGCCCGCGAAACTCTGGAGCGGGAGCGGCGGGGCGAGAAGTCCCCCGTCTACCCACCGGAGTCCGTGCCGGGGGAGTTTGCCCGGCCGGCCGGTGTATTCGTCTCGATCAAGAAGAACGGTGAACTGCGGGGCTGTATAGGAACCATTGGGCCGGTGCAGAAGGACATCGTGGCCGAGGTCATGGTCAACGCCGTGAGCGCCGGAACCGGCGATCCCCGCTTTTACCCGGTGGGGGTGGAAGAACTGCCCGAGTTGGAATACTCGGTGGACGTCCTGGGTGAGGCGGAAAGCGTGGCGGACGAGTCCGCCCTCGACCCCCGGCGCTACGGCGTCATCGTCCGTAGCGGACGGCGTTCAGGCCTTCTCCTGCCCGACCTGGAGGGTATCGACACCGCGTCCCGGCAGGTGGCCATCGCCCGGCAGAAGGCCGGGATCGGGGCCGACGAACCGGTGCGGCTCTTCCGCTTCGAAGTGACACGCTACCACTGAGAGAAGGGGACGCTTTGGGTTTGGGTAAGGGTAAGGAAGCGCTTTTCTACGACCAGCTGCCGGACGGTGCGGCGCACTGCCGCCTGTGCCCCCGCTTGTGCACCGTGCGGGAGGGCGGGAACGGCTTCTGCCGGGTGCGGAAAAACACCGGGGGAATCCTGGTCACGGAAAACTACGGCCGGCTGTCCTCCGCGGCCTTGGATCCCATCGAGAAAAAACCCCTTTACCACTTTTACCCGGGCCATTACATCCTCTCCCTGGGAACCCTGGGCTGCAACCTGCGTTGCGGCTTCTGCCAGAACTGGCAGATCGCCCACCGGGACGCCCCGACGCGCTACCTGGCGCCGGAGGAGGCCGTCCGCATGGCCCGGCGGTGTGGTGACTCCGATCACCCCAACGTGGGGATCGCCTACACCTATTCCGAGCCCCTGATTTGGTACGAATACGTCCGGGATACGGCCCGGCTGGCCCGGGAAGCCGGGCTGAAGAACGTCCTGGTGACCAACGGCTATATCGAGAGGGAACCCCTCTTGGAACTCGTGCCCCTCATCGATGCTATGAACGTCGACGTAAAGGGCTTTACCGACCAGTACTACCGCGGGTCCTGCTCCGGCCGCCTGGGGCCGGTTCTGCGCACGGTGGAACTGGTGCACGGGCGCTGTCACCTGGAGCTGACTACGCTCCTGGTCACGGGCTTAAACGACGATCCTGGAGATATCGGCCGGATGGTGGACTGGGTGGCCGGCATCGACCCCGCCATTCCCCTGCATTTTTCCCGCTACCATCCCGACTTCGAGTTCGACCGGCCCGCCACTCCGCTGGAGGTCATGGAGCGGGCCCGGCAAACGGCGCAGGCCAGGTTGCATTACGTATACCTGGGGAACGTGGGGGAAGCCAACGATACCGTCTGCCCCTCCTGCGGCGCCCGGCTCATCGGCCGGAAGGGCTACCGGACGGAGGCCGGGGGGCTGGCGGGCGGCGCCTGCGCCAAATGCGGCCGGACGGCGGACGTGGTGGGAGACGCCAGGAGCAGCTAGGGACAAAAAGACCGCTCCGAAAGAGCGGTCTTGGCGCATTTTCAGTTGAGCAGCTTTTTTTCCACGGGCGCGGCGTCCTCGTCTTCCCCTTCATCCTCGTCTCCGGCCGTGATCAAGTCCTGGATGGGCAGCATGTGTACAGCCACCCGGTCGCTCACGAAAATAGGGGCGGTCACCCGCAGGGCCAGGGCGATGGCGTCCGAAGGCCGCGCGTCGAAGACCAGGTCTTTTTTCCCTTTTTGCATATGCACCTCGGCCAGGAACGTGTTTTCCTGAATGTCCGAGATGATGATCCTGGAGATACGGGCACCCAGTTCTTCACACACGGTCTTAAACAGGTCGTGCGTCAGGGGACGGGGCACCTGGATCTCCTGCATACCGATAGCGATGGCATGGGCTTCCAAAAGGCCGATCCAAATGGGCAGGACGTTGGCGTCCTGAAGGTCGGACAAGAGTATGATGGGATTGCCTCCCGAACTGTACGCGATATGCTTGACCTTCACCATGAGCACCGGGGATCACCTCGCTTGCCATTTTATTCCCCTGGCCGTTCCGGCGACACCAGCCGGGCCGCCGGAGCACGGTGCGGCCACGTGGATTTCCAGCAGGTTAATTATAGCGCAATAAGCACAGGCGTACAATAGGAGGAAGCGGTCGCCCGATCCTTATACGGGAAGGAGTTGTGCCATGACCATCGCCGCGCTCGCCTTTCCGCCGCTCACCCAGGGGGTGTTCCTGGCCCGCGAAACCCGCTTCACCGCCCTGGTGGAATTGGACGGCCGCCAGGAGCGGGCCCACCTGGGTACGTCCGGGCGCCTGGTCGAGACGCTGGCGCCGGGCCGGACAGTTTACCTGGCTGCCGGAAACCGTCCCGGCAGGCGCACCGCCTGGGAACTGGTGCTGACCAGGGTGGGGCGGGTGCTGGTTTCCGTGGACTCCCACCTGCCCAACCGCCTGGTGGCCGTAGCGCTACAAGAAGGCCGGCTGCCGCCCTGGCGGGACGCCCGTCCGGCCGGCGGTCTGGGCTTCGGCGCGAGCCGCCTCGATTTTCACCTGCGGGGCGGCGGCCCCGACGTTCTCCTGGAGGTCAAGTCGGTGACCCTGGTGGCGGACGGTGTAGCCATGTTCCCGGACGCCCCCACCCGCCGGGGCGCGGTCCAGATGGCCGACCTGGCCCGGGCCGGGGCGGAGGGTTACCGGGCGGCCGTGCTCTTCGTGATCCAACGCGGAGATGCCCGGGTTTTCCGTCCGGCCGACCACATCGATCCGGCTTTCGGCGACGCCCTGCGCCAGGCGCGGGCCCGGGGCGTGGATGTCTACGCCCGGCGTCTGGCCGTCAGCTTAAAGCAGGTGGCCCTGGACGGCGGACTGCCGCTGGATCTGTAGACGGGACGGGAGAAAGCGCCACCGGGAGAAGGGGAAGGCAACGGCAGGCCGGCCGCCGGCATAGAAGGAGCCGTCTGGCTGGCATAATATCTGTGGAACGCGACATTACCGGTTGGCGAGATGATCGGATGATATTTTCCCGAGTGGCGCTGGTCCTGATCCTCTTCTTGTTCTGCCCCTCCTGCCTGGCGGGGCCCGCCCGCACGGTTACCCCCGGGCCGGATTCCCCGACCGCCGCGGAGGACCTGGCCGGGCCGCTGCCGCTGATCCTGCGGGAGCGGATGCCGGTACTTCTTTCGACATTCACCACCAACTACATTCACGCCACCCCTTCGCAGGAAGCCAACATTGCCCTGACGGCCAAGCGCATGTGCGGCATCGTGGTCGCCCCCAAGCAGGTCTTTTCCTTTAACAAAGCCCTGGGACCGTACACCGCGGAGCGGGGCTACGGGATGGGTCGCACCTTTTACGGCGGCCGGATCGGTTTTTCGGTGGGCGGCGGGGTGTGCCAGGTGGCCTCGACCTTATACAACACCGTGCTCCTGGCCAACCTGCGGGTGGTGGAGAGGACCGCTCACAGCATGACGGTTCCCTACCTGCCCCCCGGCCGGGATGCCACCATCTACTACGGGGTCTACGACTTCAAGTTTGAGAACGATTCCAACGAGCCGGTTATGATCTGGGCCGGTACGAAAGACCGCCATCTCACCATAAGCCTCTACGGACGGCAAAGCCCTCCCCGGGTGGAGATCAGGACCGAAATCCTGGTCTCATCCCCGCCGCCGGTGGAGGTGACCGGGGAGCCGGCGTGGCCGGCGGGACGGGAGGAAGTGGTAACGCCGGGCCAGAGCGCCGTCCGCTCCCACACCTGGCTCCTGGTCAACGGCGTGGTAAGCCGCGACCTGGGGGTGGACGAATACCTGGCGTTGACCCGGCGGGTCAAGCGAGGCACCGGCCGGACCTGAGCCGAACCTTTACACCGGGGACATCTTCGTGTACAATTTTCATCAACTGGTTTATTACGTACGGTGCCCCGGCCCTGTTTTCAGCGGCGGCGCGGTACATACTAAGGTCAAAGCGGGCCCCGGTTGTCAAATGGTGTTTCCGTCCGGGTGAAAATAAAAACCCAAGCGGCACATTAGTCCGCGGACAGTGTCCCGCTGTTTTTTGTAATGGAAGAGGTGGAAAGCATGGAGGAGACCGTCATCAGCCTGGTCGGGGGCGGGGTTACCGCTCCGGCCGGCTTTGCCGCGGGCGGTGTGGCCGCCGGCATCAAACGGACGGGGCTGGACCTGGCGGTCCTGCACGCCGATCGACCCTGCGCGGCGGCCGGCGTGTTCACCCGCAACCGGGTCAAGGCGGCTCCGGTGCTCCTGGATATGGAGCGCCTGCCGGGCGGGTCGGGTACCGCCCGGACCGTGGTCATGAACAGCGGCAACGCCAACGCCTGCAACGGACCGCGGGGGATGGCGGACGCCCGGTCCTGCGCCCGGGAGGCGGGCCGCCTGCTGGGTGTGCCCGAGGAGCAGGTTCTGGTGGCATCCACCGGCGTGATCGGGATGCCCCTGCCCCTGGATAACCTGTTGCGTGGTCTGGGGGGGGCCTGCGCTCAGCTCTCCCGGGAGGGAGGGGCCCTGGCCGCCCGCGCCATCATGACCACCGATACCCGCCCCAAGGAGAGGGCGGCGGCCTTTTCCGCGGGCGGCCGCCTGGTCACGGTGGGCGGCATGGCCAAGGGATCGGGCATGATCCACCCGGATATGGCCACCATGCTCTGTTTCCTGACCACCGACGCGCGCGTGGAGGCGGGAGACCTGCGCTTGCTCCTTTCGGCCGCGGTGGAGGACACCTTCAACATGATCACCGTGGACGGCGATACCAGCACCAACGACCTGGTGCTTTGCCTGGCCGCGGGGGAGGGACCGCCTCTGAGCAAAAGCGGCGACCTGGATTTTCTGGATGTCGCCCTGCGCCTGGTCTGCCGGGAACTGGCCCGGGATTGCGCGGCCGACGGCGAGGGGGCCGGACACCTCATCACGGTCGAGGCCGCGGGAGCGGCATCGTTGGGGGACGCGCGGTCTTGCGCGCGGAGAGTCGCCGCCTCCAGCCTGGTCAAGACGGCCGTAACCGGGGCCGACGCCAACTGGGGCCGGGTGCTCTGCGCCGCCGGCTATTCGGGGGCGGTGTTCGACCCGGATAAGGCTCACGTATGGCTGGGCGATCTCCTGGTGGCGGCCGGCGGGGCCGCCCTGGCCTTCGACGAGGACCTCGCGCGGCGCATCCTGCGGCGGCCGGAGGTGACCATCAGGGTGGACCTGGGCGCCGGTCCCTACAGCGCGACCGCCTGGGGTTGCGACCTGACGGAGGAGTACGTGCGCATTAACGCCAGCTACCGGAGCTAGCCAGGGGGTAACCGTATTGTACAGCGCCCGGGAGAAAGCCGCCATCCTGGTGGAGGCCCTGCCCTATATCAAGAAGTTCGCCGGCCGCACGGTGGTGATCAAGTACGGGGGGCACGCCATGGGGGAGAGCGACGACGACGTGCTCACCGACGTGGTCCTCCTGAAGTACGTGGGCCTGCGTCCCGTGCTGGTGCACGGCGGCGGTCCCGAGATCAGCGGCTGGCTGCGGAAAGTGGGCAAGAAATCCGACTTTATCGGGGGATTGCGCATCACCGACGCCGAGACCATGGAGATCGCCGAGATGGTTCTGACCGGCAAGCTCAGCCAGAAGATCGTCTCCTCCCTCAACCGGCTGGGCGTTCGGGCGGTGGGGCTGTCCGGCAAGGACGCCGACCTCCTGGTGGCCGTGCGCAAGAAAGGGCTGGTCCGGCGTCCCGACGGAGGGGAAGAGCTTTTGGACATCGGCGCCGTGGGTGAAATCACGGCGGTCAACCCGGAACTCATCGAGATCCTTTTCCGGGAGGGCTACGTGCCGGTTGTCGCGCCGGTGGCTACGGACGGCCGGGGCGAAACCTACAACGTCAACGCCGACCACGCCGCGGGCATGCTGGCCGGCGCCGTGGGCGCCGACAAGCTGGTGCTCCTGACCGACGTGGAGGGGATCCTGCGGGATCCCCGGGATCCGGCCAGCCTGATCTCGGTGGTCAGGGCCGGCGAGGTGGAAGAATTGAAAAGGAGCGGCGTCCTGACCGGCGGTATGCTGCCCAAGGTGGACTGTTGCGTGCAGGCCCTCGATCAGGGCGTAAGCGAGGCGCATATCCTGGACGGACGGGTGCCGCACGCTATTTTACTGGAGATTTTCACCGATTCGGGCATCGGTACCATGGTGGTGCCGTAGGAAGGAGTTGGTTCGCTTTGGATACGGCCGGTATTCTCGACCTGGAAAGCCGTTACCTGATGACCACGTACGGCCGCCCCGGACCGGCCCTGGTGCGCGGACAGGGGGCTTATGCCTGGGACGCCGACGGGAAGGAGTACCTGGACTTTATCGCCGGGTTGGGGGTGCTGGCCCTGGGCCACTGCCATCCGGCGGTGGTGGAGGCCGTCTGCCGCCAGGCCGGGCGGATGATGCACTGTTCCAACCTCTTCCACATCGAAAGCCAGGCCGTTCTGGCCAGGGAACTGGCCGAGGCTACGGGTGTGTCCAGGGCCTTTTTCTGCAACAGCGGGGCGGAGGCCAACGAGGCCGCCATCAAGTTGGCGCGCAAATACGGGGGCGGGGCACCCGCCCTTCGGGCAGGTGCCCCGGCCGGTCGCAGGTACAGGGTGATTTCGGCCCTCAACTCCTTTCACGGCCGCACCCTGGCCACCCTGGCGGCCACCGGGCAGACGGCCCACCAGGCCGGCTTCGAACCCATGCCGGAGGGATTCGACCACGTGCCCTTCAACGACCTGGCGGCCCTGGAGGCGGCGGTAGGGCCGGAGACCTGCGCCGTTCTTCTGGAACCGGTCCAGGGAGAGGGCGGCATCAATCCCGCCGACCCGGACTATCTGGCCGGGGTGCGGCGGCTGTGCGACCGCCTGGGCCTCATCCTGATCTTCGACGAGGTGCAGTGCGGCCTGGGGCGCACCGGCAAACTGCTGGCGGCGGAACATTACGGGGTTAGGCCGGACATCGTCACCCTGTCCAAGGCCTTGGGCGGCGGGTTCCCGATCGGGGCCGCCCTGGCCGCCGAAAAGGTAGCCGCCACGTTCCAGCCGGGCGATCACGCCTCCACCTTCGGGGGCAACCCCGTGGCTTGCGAAGCCGCCCTGGCCGTCCTGGGAGTTTTGCGGGACGGTCTGGTGGAGCACGCCGCGCGCCTGGGCGCCTATTTCCGCCGCGGTCTTGAGGAGTTGGCCGGCCGCCGCCGGCAGGTGGTGCAGGTGCGCGGCCTGGGCCTCATGCTGGCCGCCGAACTGGACCGGCCGGGCCAGGACGTGGTCGACGCCTGCGCAAATCGGGGCCTTTTGATCAACTGCACCGCCCGGCGGGTGCTGCGGTTTTTGCCTCCGCTGATCGTCGGGGAGGAAGAAGTGGACCGGGCCCTGTCCGTGCTGGACGAGGTTCTCGCGTGAAGCAGGGCTCGGAGGGAGAGGAATAAAATGACGAAATCGATCAGGGCGGGACTGCGAGGCAGGGATATGCTCTGTCTGGCCGATTTCCGCCCGGCCGAGATCATGGAAATGATAGTCCTGGCCGCCGGCCTGAAGGAAGGGCACCCCAAGGTAGACTCGCTCCTGGCCGGCAAGACCATCGGACTGGTCTTTCATAAGGCCTCGACGCGGACCAGAATCTCTTTCGAGGTAGCGATGCTCCAACTGGGAGGGCATTCCCTCTTCATGTCCGGCGGAGAAACCCAGTTGGGGCGGGGTGAGTCAATCGCCGATACCGGCCGGGTGCTCTCCCGCTACCTGGACGGCATCGTCGTCCGCACCTTCGCCCAGGCGGACGTGGAGGAACTGGCCCGCTGGGCGGACGTACCCGTGATCAACGGCTTGACCGACCTTACGCATCCCTGCCAGGTGCTGGCGGACCTGCTGACCGTTTACGAGCGCAAGGGCAGGCTGGCCGGTCTGAAACTGGCCTATGTGGGCGACGGCAACAACATGGCCCACTCGCTCCTCATCGGCGGCGCCAAGGTGGGCATGCGGGTGGCGGTGGCCACGCCGGACGCCTACCGGCCGGACCCCGCGGTGGTCGAAAAGGCTTTTCAGGCCGCCCGGGAGGGCGGCGGGGCGGTGGAGGTGCTGGAGGATCCCGCGGCGGCGGTAAGGGATGCCGACGTGGTGGTCACCGATGTCTGGGCCAGCATGGGCTGCGAGGAGGAACAGGACCTGCGGGCCGGGGTGTTCCCGCCCTACCAGATCAACAGGCGGCTTACGGCCGGGGCCAGGCCGGACTTTTTATTCCTGCACTGCCTCCCCGTCCACCGGGGCGAGGAAGTGACGGCGGATATCATCGACGGACCGCACTCGGTGGTCTGGGACGAGGCGGAGAACAGACTGCACGCCCAGAAGGCGCTGCTGGCCCTACTCTTGGCGGGGGGAGAATTATGACGGTCAAAAAAGTGGTTCTGGCCTATTCGGGGGGACTCGATACCTCGATCATCATTCCGTGGCTCAAGGAAAACTATCACTGTGAAGTGATAGCCATGGCGGCCGACCTGGGCCAGGGGGAGGAACTGGCCCCGTTGGAGGAGAAGGCCGCCAAAAGCGGCGCCGCCAAAGCCTGTATCCTGGACGTGCGGGAGCGGTTTCTCCAGGAATTCGTGTTTCCCACCCTGCGGGCGGGAGCGGTTTACGAGGGGAAATATCTCCTGGGCACCTCCATGGCCCGGCCCCTGATCAGCGAACTGCTGGTCGAGGTCGCGGAGAAGGAGGGGGCGGACGCCGTGGCGCACGGGGCCACCGGCAAGGGCAACGACCAGGTCCGCTTCGAACTGGCGGTAAAGGCTCTGAACCCGGACCTCAGGATCATCGCCCCGTGGCGGGAATGGGACATCCGCTCCCGCGACGACGCCATTGACTACGCCGCCTCGCGCGGCATACCGGTTCCGGTGAGCAAGGAGCGGCCCTACAGCATGGATCGCAACCTCTGGCACCTGAGTCACGAAGGCGGCGAACTGGAGGACCCCGCCCGGGAGATGCCGGACGACGTCCTATTGCTGACCCGGCGGTTAAACGAGGCTCCCGACGCCCCCGCCTACGTCACCATAGGCTTCGAGAGCGGCACGCCGGTATCCGTGGACGGCTCTACCCTCCCTCCGGTGGAACTGGTGGAACGATTGAACCGCTTGGCCGGGGAACACGCGGTGGGCGTGGTGGACATGGTGGAAAACCGCCTGGTGGGCATGAAGTCCCGCGGGATCTATGAGACGCCCGGGGGCACGGTGCTCAACCTGGCCCACCGGGAGTTGGAACTCCTGACCCTGGACCGGGCCACCCTGCACATGAAGGAAACCCTTAGTTTACGCTACGCCGAACTGGTCTACGACGGCATGTGGTACAGCCCGCTACGGGAGGCCCTGGACGCCTTTGTCACCAGCACCCAGCGCACGGTGACCGGCACCGTGCGCCTCAAGCTGTACAAGGGCAACTGTGTGCCGGCGGGCGTACACTCCCCCTATTCCCTCTACGACCCGGAACTGGCCACCTTCGGGGCCGACCAGGTCTACGACCAGCGGGACGCCGCCGGTTTCATCAACCTCTTCGGCCTGCCGCTCAAGGTGCAGGCCCTGATGCGGCGGCGCACCTCCAAGGGTGACGGCGTATAGGCCAAAGGGCCGGGTAGAATCTTAAGGGAAAGACCGTTCGGGGGGAGTCCTTTTGTCCGGGAGCTACTTTTTCCCGAGTACGTTCGCTCTCCACGCCTTTTGGGTGGTTTACTACTTCTGGATCATTGCCGAGTTCGGGGTCTGGTACCTGGCCGGCCGGCACAAAACCGGCGCGGTCAAAAAGGGTGACCGGGGATCCGTTTGGATCGTCTTCCTGGGTATCTTCGTAGCCGTCGGGTTCGCCTTCATCTTCCGCGGTGCGGGCCTGGGGCTTCTGCCCGCCTGGGTGGAATGGCCGGGGCTGGCGCTGATGCTTCTCGGCATAGTCCTGCGCAGCTGGTCCATCCTTCTTTTGGGCCGCTTTTTTTCGGTGCGGGTGGAGATGCAGGCCGGCCACCAGGTGGTTACCGCCGGTCCCTACCGGTACATCCGTCATCCGGCCTACACCGGCAGCATGATCACCCTGGCGGGGATGGGCCTGGCCCTGGGTTCCTGGGTGGGGGCCCTGCTCATCGTGGTCATCTTCCGGGTGGTCTACAGCTACCGGGTCAGGGTGGAAGAGTCCTTTCTTCTTTCCTCCCTGGGGGAGGAATACCGGGCGTACATGGAGGGGACCGGGCGCTTCGTGCCCCGCTGGCCGGCATTCCGCCGGAACAGGGTGGGCTGAGTTGCGTCCGGGCCGTCGCCGGGAGAAGCCGGTCCGCGGGTAAGGGCCGCCATGCGTGCGACCACCGTCGGAGGCGGCGGGACAACAAGCGCCGGCAGGATAATCCATCTCTGCCGGCCACACACTACCGCACAAATTCCGACGCCGACGTGCAGTAGACAACAGGGCATGACCTGAATGTCAGCTTTGATTAAGCGTAAACATCCAGATTATTACCCGCATTGGGAGGGTTTGTAGCAGCAAGTGTATTTGTCAATCAGTAATATGTGTAGGTATTGACCGGCGGCCTATTTTCTGATATAATTGATCATCATGGAGAAGATGTTCAGCGCAG
>JAJYZD010000058.1 GCA_021800315.1 Bacillota bacterium
AATGCGTTTCGGAGAGAGGGTGGATGGCTGATTCCGGCAGCACGGGACGCTTGACCGGGGTGGGCGGCGGAACGTAGCGCTCGTGTTTTACCCCGTACGGGGCGACATAGCCCGAAGCAACGGAAATTGTACCGTCAACGGCCACCGTGACCGCGTTGACCGGGGCCGGGGGGGTGATGCTCTTGATCTCACTGAAACCCCCGTTGACCTTCCCTTCGAATACCCCCGTCACCAGGTCGTTCCGGTCCAGGGACCCGAGGTAGACGTTGTCGTTCTGGTCCGTGCCGATCAGGGCGTACCGCCCGATCGTCCCCAAAGGTATTTTACTGATCCGTCCGCCGTAGAAATAGGCGTAGACCGAATCCAGGACCGTATCGTCATACAGGAGGGTATCCTGGTACTGAAGGCTGGCTATCCGGTTTATATCCCAGTCGTCCAGGTTCAACCGCCGCAGGTAGTTGTTGGCGTCGGTCCGCCACACCCACGTGCCGTACACGTCCCTTACCAGGATATTGGTAACGTTCGTCTTGGTCGAAAAGGCGACGCCCTCGATCCTGGCCCCCTTGGCCATGCCCCTGATCTCCGGCGTGACCGGCTTGGCCCCGGTTTCCGGATCGATGGCCAGCAGGGCCACGGTGGTGGCGGTGGGATAATCGGTCGCCGTTCCGGCCAGGACTATGTTCCGGTCCGGCAGCCAGGACAGGTAGGAGACGGTTTCGTTGTCCGCCAGACTTACGTCCTTAACCAGGCGGTTGCCCCTGACGACGTAGATTTTCAGGTCCGTGGCGGAGAGATCGGAATAATAGGAATGGTTATAGGAATACATGACGGACTGAACGACAGGCCCGCTGCCGCCGATGGTCTTCTGGGTAAAGGCCACGGACGGGGCGAAGACCACCCGGTCCAGGTAGTCGTAGACGGCGTATTGCAACAGGAACGCCGCCAAAAGCCATACCAGTATCTTCTTCACGCCAACGGTCCACCCCGTTACTGTACGATAATCGCCGTGGGTATCGATCTCTCCCCCAGGAGGTCGGCGGGCCGGTTGATCACCTTGCCGTTGTAATACATGGTCGCGCTGGACCCGCCGTCCAGATTGGCCGCGACATAGGCGCCGTTTTTATAGAGGATGTTCTGGACGTCCAGAAGGGTCGCCCCGATCGAGTACCCGGGCTGCCTCCCGTCGATCACCAGCAGGAGGATGGTGCCGTCCTTGCGCTGGCCGATGGCCGTGCGCGGCCCCACACCCCAGCCGCCGTCACCGTGCGTGATTTGTTTTTCCCCGTTGACGATCAGGGAAGGGTAAAAGGATATCCCCTCCGTGACCCCCAGACGCTTCATCTGTCCCACCGTATAGGACCCCGTAACCAGGTCCCCCTGGTTGGTCAGGCCGACCAGGGGTACGTACCCCCTGACATTTCCTCCGTCCACAAAGTTGCCGTCGTGGATGATCACCCCCACCGGCAGCCGCCCGGTGCCGGTCCCGCTGGGATCGATGAACCCGCCGGCGTTCACCGCCGCCACCGCGTCGTATTCCCTGGCGATTTCACTCGTCGTCTGGCCGTTCGTACCCAGGTCCTTGGCCAGCCCGATCTTGATCCGGCTGGGGTCCTTTACTTCCAGCAGGTAGCCCTTGAACCGGGCCCCGTCGATCTGCACCAGCTTAATCGAAGGGTTGTGAACAATCCGGAATTTGAGGAATTTTTCCGCCACCGCGCCGCCGAAGCTGTCGGCCAGGAGTTTGTCGATTTCCTGCTTACTGATAAAATAGTTCAGGTACTTCCCGTGCATGGAGGTGGCCACGGCTTCCAGGGCATTCTTTTTCAGGTTGGCGAAAGGACCGTAAAGAACGACGAAGGGTGAGGTCACGATAAAGAAAGCAATGTTGATCAGAAGAAACCGGAACAGGATTTTGAACGGCCTTCCAGGCCTGCGTCTTCTCAAGCGGGAGCCCTCGCTTTGGAAGGTATTGTGGATACGGGTCGGCTACGGATCTGTCGCCCGGACTTAAAAGGGCCTGGCCATGACGTCCCGTATAATGCCAGGTGCCGTAGCCCCGCCGGCCCGTTCCAAAGTATTAGTTTAACTGAAAAGGAACCGCCTTTCAATGGAGATGAGATGGAAAATATCGGCGGTAATATCCAGCAAAGATCCTATATGCCAACAATGGGTTTATATGACCGGGCGACGGCCGGAGCGAGGACGGGATCGAACTGCTCGTGGAACAGCCTGGCGTACAAGCCGCCTCTGTCCAGCAACTCCGCGTGCCTCCCGCATTCCACCAGCCGCCCGTCATTGATGACCACGATCCGGTCGGCGGCCAGGATGGTGGAGAGACGGTGGGCGATGGCAATAACGGTACGGCCGCGGAACAACCGCGCCAAGGCTTCCTGGATCAGGCGCTCGACGTGGCTGTCCAGGGAACTGGTGGCCTCGTCCAGCAGGAGGACGCCCGGGTTGCACAGGATCGCCCGCGCTATGGCCACCCTCTGCTTCTCGCCCCCCGAAAGCCGGTAGCCGCGTTCACCCACCACGGTCCCGAGGCCCGCCGGCAGGGAGGCCACCAGGCCGGCCAGTTGGGCCGCCTCGACCGCCGCGGCCACCTCGGAGCCGGAAGCTTCCGGCCGGCCGTAGCGGATGTTTTCTTCCAGCGTATTGTGGAACAGGAACGGATCCTGGGTCACCACCGACATCACCCGGCGTAAGCCGCCTTCGTCCAGTTTCCGCAGGCTGACGCCGTCCAGGCGGACCTCGCCCAAGCGCGGATCGTAGAAGCGGGCGCCCAGCGCCAGGAGGGTGCTCTTGCCGGCCCCGCTCGGGCCTACCACAGCGGTAAGCCGGCCGGCTTCCGCCGTAAAGGAAACGCCGTGCAAAACCTCTTCTCCCCCGCGGTAGGCGAAATGGACATCCTCGTACCGCAGGGTAAGGGGTGAGCCGTCCGCCTTCCGAAGCGGCGCCGGCGTTTCCGGTTCGGCCACGTCGATCTCCAGGTCCAGGAAACGGAAGATGCGGTCAAAAAGCGCCAGGCCGCCCAGGAAGGTTGTATTGGATCCGGCCAGGGACGAAGCGGGATTGTAGAGTTGGGCCAGGTAGGCGGAAAAAGCGACCACCGTGCCCAACCCCACCCGCCCGGAGAAAACCATGAAACCGCCGAGTCCGTAAAGCAGGGCGGGACCAAGGGCGGACATTACGGATACCACCAGGGTCAGCCGTTGTCCCACCATGGTCTGGCGCACCTGGGCGTCGCGCACCCGTTCGCTCAACCCGGCAAACCGCCCCGCCTCCCGTTCCCGTGTACCGAAACTCCTGACCACCACGATGCCGGAAAGGCTCAGCGTTTCCTCGAGATGGGCCGTGAGGGCGGAAAGGGCCTCCTGGGTCCGGGTGACGGCGTCAAAGCTCCGCTGGCCGAAAGCGAACACCGGCAGGGCGAAGGCCGGCAGCACGAGCATGCTGGCCAGGGCGAGTTCCCAGTTGAGGGCGAACATGGTGGCCAGGGTGAGAAGGATGGTGACGGCGTTGACGAAGGGCCCGGTCATGGTCGTTCGCAGCACCTGCTGTACGGCGCCCAGATCGTTTACCAGGCGGGAATGAATCTCCCCCGCCGGGGTGTGGGTAAAGAAGTCGAGGCCCAACCGCTGGCCGTGTTCATACATGGCGCGGCGCAGGTCGTGAATGAGGCCGAGCGACACAACCGCGTTCAAATAGTTTTGCCCCAGGGACGACAGCGCCCCGGCGGCCGGGAACAGCAACAGGCCGGCCGCCGACAGCATCAGGGAGCGGGAGTCGTGGTGGGCGATGGCCGTATCAATGATCCGGCGAATCAGAAGCGGGGGCACGAGACCCAACAGCACGGCCAGCAGGGTGAAACCGAGCGCGAGGGCCAAACGGGGGGCGTGGGGCCGCAGCACCGCCAGCAGACGGCGGACGGTCTCCCAGGCCGGGCGGCCTTCCTCTTCCAGGTACCGGCGGGAACGCCGTTGCTCCCACACGGCCCGCAGGGGACCGCCGCCCAGGCCCATCGGTCCGTGGACGCTCACCGGGAGGCCTCCCCGGCATCGCCGTTTTCGGCCCGGGCGCAAAGACGGACCGCCGAGGCAAAGGCGTCCATCTGCCCGGGAGCCAGCGGCTCCAGAAGCGTGGAGAGCACGGCGCGACGAAGGGCCCGGTATTGTTCACAGGCCTGGTGGCCCGCGGGCGTGACCCGAACCAGCACCCGGCTCGTGCTTCGGCCGGGCCCACGCCGCGCCCACCCCAGTTCCTCCAGTCGGTCCAGGTGGGCGGCCATGGTGCTGGTGCGAACCTCCATGGCCGCGGCCAGTTCCGCGGGCGAAAGGGGACCCCTTGACCCGAGCGTTTCTATGATGCGAAAAGCCGGGCTGCCGACGCTCCGGCCGAGCGAGTTGCGTACGGCCCGGCGCAGCCTGACCCGCAGCTGACGGCGGAATTCTTCCAGATCGGCGTCCAGGGTTTCCAACAAGGTCGCGTCCAGGGTGCCCATCTCCTTGCTAGTCTAACTAGTTAGGATTATAAGGGTATCTCGTTTAAAAAACAAGGCCGTCGTCCTCTCAGGTCAAATCTTCGTTTTTCACCTGGCGAAAAAACCGCCAATAAAAGACCACGTTGGCCATCTGGAACACCGCGGCCAAGAGCAGGGGCAGGCCCAACAGGCCTTCCTCCATGAGCCAGCCGCCCAAGGGAGGGGAAAGCGCCGACGTGACCTGCATGGGCAGGTTGCTGAAGGCGGCCATGGTGGACCGCTCCTCCTCCCGGCTCATACCCATCACGAAAGACTGGCGCAGAGGATTGCCCAGCGTGTTGAAGACCATGCGCAAAGCGTACAGGGCGCCGGCCAGGTAATAGGTCGGCGCCAGGACCATCAGCGCGGTGAGGGTCACCGCCACCGTCCGGGTGACGACCACGGTCCGCACCATGCCGAAAGCGTTTCCCAACCTGGCGGAAAGCAGGTAAGGAAGGGCCGTGATCAGGTTGATAACGGCGAAAAGAAGGCCGATCGTTCCGGGGCCCACCCCGAAGCGGACGTAAAACCAATAGGTCAGGAGCGGCCCCAGAAAGCCGATACCAAAACCGTTGAAGGCGTTGGTCAGGGAAAACTTGCCCAAAAGGCGCCAGGAAAGACGAAAGGCCGGCCTTCCCTTGGCCCGCCGCTGTTCGCTCACCGGCAGCATGATGGCGATGAGCAGAAGGCCGCTGGCCATGGTGCCGGCGAAGAGAGCCAGGTAGCCGGTGCGCCAGCCGCCCGGTCCCCCGGCCAAATGGGCGGGCAACAGGGCCAGCAGGGAGCCGGCCGCGCCGCCCAGAACCCCCAGAAAGGATAGAACGCCGAACACCGTGTTGCGTTGGGACAGGGGGGCGTGTTCGGTTACCAGGGGCTGCTCCGCCGGGTAGAACGGGCCGAAGGCCCCGGCACTGCCCGCTCCTCCCCCCCGCCCGATGGTACCCACGGCGCTGGCCAGGGTCAGGACCCCAAAGCTGGTGCTGAAGACAAAGCCGGCTGCGCCCAGGGCTTGCAGCACCGCCAACAGGATGAGGACCTTTTTCCGGCCCCACCGGTCGGCCCCGACGCCTACCAGTACGATCAGCACCGCTCCGCCCAGCGTGGTGGCCGTGAGCAGCACACCGATCCGCACCGCGGAAAAGTCCAGCCGGGCCAGGTAGATGGGGACGATAATGACCAGAAAGGCCTGGGTTATGCTGCGCAGCACCCGGGCGGCAAAGAGGAGGGCCAGATCGCGGTTGAGCCAGGCAGGCAAATTAAGGCGTCATCCTTTCCGAAATTGATGGTGATAGTGTTTCCCGGTTCCGGGCGGAGTGGGGAGGCCTCCTTCGCCGTGGGCCCGGCCGCCATCCTTTCCCAAATCCCCGCCACGTTCAGGGTTCGCGGTGCGGAGCCGGTACACCTGCCGGGTGCCACCTTACCGCCGTAATCTGCCCCATAAACGCTGGGATGCCTCTCCACCCGGCGCAATTTCCCGATTTCCCTTGACGGGCCAAACCCTCTTTGTTAGAATGGGTGGGTACGGTCCAGGCGAAGGAGGTTTCCCCATGGCCCATAAGTGCTCGGTTTGCGGCAAGGGTATCGTGACAGGCATGAAGGTCAGCCACTCCCACATTCGCACCAAGCGGACCTGGTATCCCAACCTGCAGAGGGTCAAAGCGCTGGTAGACGGCTCCCCCCGGAGGGTACTGGTCTGCACCCGCTGCCTCCGTAGCGGAAAGATAACCAGGGCGGTATAACGAAAAGACGGCCACGTCAGCGGCCGTCTTTTACTTTCAACCTCATTTCCCCCGCCACGCCGCCGGTCGACAGGTCGTAGAGGCGGAGGACGTCTCCGTCCAAAACCGCCGCCGAGGGGAAAGCCCCTTTGGGCAGGGCGGGACTGCCCGGGTTCAGGAGCACCGCGCCCCCCTCCTCCGCCAGCAGTGGTTTATGAGTATGACCGTAAACCATCAGGTGAACCCGGTAACGCGCGGCTTTTGTCCCAAGGCCCGCCCGGTCCAGGGCCTGGCCGTGGGTGACCAGGATCCGCAGCCCGTCCGCCTGAAGAAAGACGTAGGGGGACATAACGGGGTAATCGAGCAGCAACTGGTCTTCCTCCGTGTCGCAGTTGCCCCGGGCGAAGAGGACGGGCGCGGGATTGTCGTTGATCAGACCGGCCATGACCGCCGGATCGTGGCGGGGTCGCGACCCCTGATAGAGGATGTCCCCGGCGTGGAGGACCAGGTCGACGCCGCGAAAGATGCCCCCGACAAGATCCCGCCAGGCCGGCGCATCTCCGTGCGTATCGCTGACGATGCCGATGCGCAATTGAAATCCCTCCGCGGATCCATTTTTTCAGCCGGCTCAGTCCCTCTTCCCTTCCGGGACCGCCGTCTCCCGGATCAAGGCCTCGATCCCGGCCAGCAGCTCGGGAATTTTCTCCTTATTGCGCCACATACTGTACAACATGGTGTGTCTGTATGCGTGAGCCATTTTGTTCCTGAAGCTGATGACGTCTTTCCATCCGATCTCAGGGTGGCTCTCCCTGAACACAGGATCCAGTCTGTTCGCGTTTTCACCAATCTCCTCCAGGAGTTTCCCCACTACCAGCTGCTTGTCCCTATTCCCGGCAAAGTCCTCATAGGTCAACTCCGCCGTGGTCTGGAGAAGATACCGACAGTCGTCCCGCATATGGAAAAGATAAAGGTCTAGTTTCTTGACCCCCTTGGACTTTTGGGTCACCGTCCCGGCGGAACCCGGCGGCTTCTTTACCGTTTCACCCGGGTCCGGTGCTTTATCGGCGGTGCTCCGCGAATCACCCGGGCGGCTACCGTAGGATGCCCCCGTTTCCCTCAGGAGACATGGTTCGGACGGGTACATATAAACGATCACCCGGCTGTTGACGACATCGTCTCTGATATAGGGGTCGAGATCTTCCTTGTCTACAAGGTCGACTTTACAGTGTAGCATTTCCGCCAGGGCTTCCTCCATGGTGAACAGGCTCAGCCGGTCGAACCAGACATAGCCCTTGGCCGGAGTATCCGGCAGGAACTCCACCAGCACGTCCACGTCGCTCCGGGTATGGTCGAAGTCACTCCGTGTAACTGACCCGAAGAAGGATAGTTCGGCTATGCGGTAGATTTCGCAAAGCCGGTGAAGGGCCTTTTCGTCAAATGAAACCGGAAACTTACCGGTGACTGGAGCCTCCGCCATAAGCCCCACCCCAAACGCAAAAATCTCATCCCTGCATCCTGCCAATATATTACCATGAAAGCCGGCAGTCTTCCACCGCGTCATCCCGGCATCCCCTGTCGCGAGAAAAGGCGCCACCCGTTTTTTCGGCGGGTGGCGCCCACGGTAACGGCGGACGGAAACTCGGGGATCAATCGGTGGACAGAACCTTGAGGTAAATCACCTCGTAACCGCTCCGGCCCCCCAGTTGGGCCACACCCACCCGCACCTTTTGCCCCAGGTAGCTGTCCACGTCCAAGCCGGGGGCCAACAGAAGCGGTACCGGTGTATCCTGGGACACGGCCCCCACCTGGGAGTCGAAAACCAGGCTGTCGTAAGGGGCCCCGGTCACCGGACTCCCTGTCACCCAGGCCGTGCCGAACTCGACTCCGAAACTGGAGGTGGCCAGCGTCTCCAGACTGCCCGGCAGCTTCACCTCGAACAAGGCGTTGTCCAGTAAAAGGGCCAACTGTCCCATGGTGAGGGTCGCGTCCGGTTGGAAGCCCTGCGCGTCGATCAGGCCCACCTGGGCGGCGGTGCGGACGACCGTGGAAACGTCGAAACCGTTGACTCCTTGCCCGTAATACAGGGCGCTCATGATGGAACGGACGGCCTCAGCCTGGGTGACGGAGCCGGCGGGCGAAAACACCCCGTTATGGCCCTGCATTATATTCAGTTCGTCCAGCAGGTTCACTTCGCCGGACAACAGCGATCCCGCCTTGACATCCGAATACATGGTCGGCCCCTCGGCCGCCGGGACCAGGTTGCCCAACTGCACCATCCTGATCAGGGTTTCCGCCAGGTAAGTCCGGCTAACCCGGTTGTTGACGGGGTATACGCCGTAGACGCCCTGAAGGACGCCGATAGCTTCCAGCCTGGTGACACTGCCATAGTAACGCGTGCCGACCAGACTGTAATTGCTCGTCCCGGTGACGGACGGGGATCCGCCCCCGACCGGTGAGGCCAGGACAGGCCCGCTCACGGTAAGAAGCAGGTAAATCCCCATTATTGTTATAAAAAGTCCAATTTTACCGGCTTTCATCGTCCTGCACCGCGTCCCCCCGTTTAACATATGCCCTGGTCAGAAGGAGTTTTTCTTGCTACCCTTCACTTCTATTGACGCAAAGCTTGAGTAAAATGTTCCTCGCGCCAGGCGGGACATTGAAAATTTTTTCCCGCCGGTTTGCCGTCCGTCAGAAAATTTTGCGCAGGCGCGGGTTTTCCGTCCGGCCGGGAATGCGGCCCCGTTTGGCCACCGGCTTCCCGCCCACTTCCTTCAAATCCATCGTCATGTCGACCGGAGCGGCGCCGGAAATGTAGCTGCCCACGCCGAAAGAGTCGGCCCCGGCCGCCCCGAGCAGGCCGATGCGTTCCGGGTCGAGTCCTCCGGATACCAGGATCCGCACCTGGGGGTGGCCCGCCTGGTCCAGGCGGGCCCTGACTTCCCGGACCAGTCCGGGAGTCACGCCGCCCCGTTCCCCCGGGGTATCCAGCCGGATGGCCTGGAGTTCATCCCCGATGGCACCGGCCACGTTCAAAGCCTCTTCCGCCTCGTCCTTGAAAGTGTCCACCAGGATGACCACCGGGGAGCCCGGCGGCATGGCCGCCCGGTAGGCGTGGGCCACGCCCACCGTATCCCCGGCGATGAGAAAGGCGGCGTGGGGTACGGTCCCCACCGGTTCCAGGCCCGCCAGCCTGGCACCGATGATACAGCTGGCCCCGTCGGCTCCTCCGACCACGGCCGCCCGTTCCATGACCGGAGCCACCGCCGGGTGGACATGACGCGCTCCGAAACAGATTATCCTTTTGTCGCCGGCCGCCGCGCGGCAGCTGGCCGCCGCGCCCGCCCAGCCGCTGGAGGAAGCCAGGATGCCCAAAAGGGCGGTTTCGAACTGGGCGAACCGGTCATAAGGACCGGTAAGACGCATGACCACCTCGCGCGGGGCAAAATCGGCCCCTTCCGGCAGGGCCCATACCTCCACCCCCCGTCCGGCCAACAGGGCGGCGGCCTCTTCCACCCCGGCGAGCATTCCTTCCCGTGAGGCGAAGACCTCGGCCGTTACGACCTGCCCGGACAATCCCAGGTGCCTCAGGATCTCCAACGCCTTTATGAAATAGATGTCGGTGGTCAGCCCGGTGAGGATCTCCTCGTGGCTGGCCGAGAACAGGCGACCCGGGGAGGGAGCCGGGAGCGACGCCACTTCCTTGAGACTGTCGATTACCTTGCGCTCCACCTGACAAACCCCTTTCCAGGCTAAATGGACATGGCCCGCAGCAGGTTGGCCATCTCGACGGCGGTTACCGCGGCGTCCCATCCCTTGTTTCCACCCTTGGTCCCGGCCCGTTCGATGGCCTGCTCCAGCGTATCCGCGGTTATGACGCCGAAAACGGTCGGCACGCCCGACTCCAGGCCGATCTTGGCCACGCCCTTGGCCACTTCCCCCGCCACGTAATCAAAGTGGGGGGTGGCCCCCCGGATGACGGCCCCCAGGCAGACAACGGCGCTGTAACGCCCGGTCAACACCATCTGCCGCGCCACCAGCGGTATTTCAAAAGCTCCCGGCACCCAGGCCAGTTCGATCCCTTCTTCGTCCACCCCGTGTCTCTTCAGAGCGTCCAAGGCTCCGGACAGGAGCTTTCCGGTAATGAACTCGTTAAAGCGGCCCACCACCAGGCCGAAGCGTAAACCTTCCCCGACTAGGTGGCCCTCGTAAACTTTCGTCATCTCTTTTATCTCCTTCTCCAATCTTCCGGGTCCTAGTTGACGTGCAACAGGTGACCGAGTTTATCCTGCTTGGTAGCCAGGTAAAACCGGTTGTGCGGGTTGGGCTTTATCTCCAGGGGCACCCTCTCCAGCACCTGCAGCCCATAACCCGTAAGTCCCGCTATCTTGCGCGGGTTGTTGGTGAGAAGCCTGATCCTGGTCAGCCCCAGGTCGGCCAGGATCTGGGCGCCGATGCCGTAGTCACGCAAATCGGCCGGGAAACCGAGCACTTCGTTGGCCTCCACCGTGTCCTTGCCCTCTTCCTGCAGCTTGTAGGCGCGGATCTTGTTCAAAAGGCCGATGCCGCGCCCTTCCTGGCGCATGTACAGCAGGACCCCGGTGCCTTCCTTTTCGATCATGGTCATGGCGCTGGCCAACTGATCCCCGCAGTCGCAACGGGTGGAACTGAACACGTCTCCGGTGAGGCACTCGGAATGCACCCGTACCAACGGCGTTTGGGCCTTAGCGAGGTCCCCCTTGACCAGGGCGAGGTGACCCTTGCCGTCCAAAATGCTCTCATAGGCCACCGCCGTAAAGTCGCCGTAGCGGGTGGGCAGGCTGACCGCCTCTACCCGGCGGACCAGTTTCTCGGTCCGCCGCCGGTACTGGATGAGGTCGGCGACCGTGATAATCTTCAGACCGTGCCTGCCCACGAATTCCAACAGTTCCGGCACCCGGGCCATGGTCCCGTCCTCTTTCATCACCTCGCAGCAAATGCCGGCCGGGTAAAGGCCGGCCAGGCGGGCCAGGTCCACCGTCGCCTCGGTGTGGCCCGTCCGGGTGAGCACACCGCCTTCCCTGGCGCGCAGAGGAAAGATGTGGCCGGGCCGGCGCAGGTCGGCCGGGCCGGTAGCCGGGTTGATGACGGCCTGGACGGTGTAGGCCCGCTCAAAGGCCGATATGCCGGTGGTGGTACCCACGGCGTCCACCGAGACGGAAAAGGCGGTACCGTGCGGATCGGTGTTCTGCGAAACCATGCAGGGCAGCTCCAACTCGTCCAGGCGTCGGCCCGTAACCGGCATGCAGATCAGGCCCCGGGCGTGGGTGGCCATGAAGTTGATGGCTGCCGGCGTCACCTTTTCGGCGGCCATGATCAGGTCTCCTTCGTTTTCCCGGTCGGCGTCATCCACGACCATGATCATCCGGCCGGCCCGGATGTCCGCTATGGCCTCTTCAATGGTATTGAACATTGGCAAGTCGCATCTCCCCGCTCTAAAATATCCGCACGTCTACAGGTAGCCGTGCTCCCGGAGGAAATCGCCGGTTATGGCGCTTTGACCCCGGCCGGCCCGGGAACTCACGAACCGTTCGATGTAACGGGCCAGCACGTCCGCTTCCAGGTTCACCTTCGCCCCGTTATTCTTCCCGCCCAGCGTCGTGTTGCGGTAGGTGTGGGGAATGAGCGACACGGAAAACCAGTCTTCCCCGGTCTCCAAGACCGTCAGGCTGATCCCGTCCACCGCCACCGAACCCTTGGTGGCCACGTAGCGCAGCATTTCCCGCGGCGCGCCGATCGAGACGACCACGGCGATGTCCCGCTCCTCCTTCCCGGTAATGGTGCCCACCGCGTCGACGTGCCCGCTCACCAGGTGACCCCCGACCCGGTCCCCGAACCGCAGGGCCCGCTCCAGGTTGACCCGCTCCCCGGGCACCAGTCGTCCCAGGTTGCTCCTGTCCAGGGTTTCGGCCATAACGTCGGCCGTAAAGGACCGGCCCGCCGCGGTTACGGTCAGGCACACCCCGTTGACCGCGACCGAGTCGCCGACCCGCAGCCCGTCCGTTACAACCTCCGCCGCCACGGTCAGGCGGGCCGAGCTTGGTCCCGGAACCAGGCGCTCGATCCTACCCATCTCTTCGATCAGTCCGGTAAACACCCGCATCCCCCCCTTGCCGGATACCCTTCCAGGCAATAGTCCTCCCCCAGCAGCGAGAAACTGACCCGGTCCAGGCGCCAGGCGCCGGCCAGGGTCCCGGCTCCGGCGCCCCCCACCGCGGGCGGGGCCGCCGTACCCCCGATCAACAGGGGGGCGACAAACCACACCACCTTGTCCACCAGCCCCGCCGCCAGAAAGGAGTAGGAAACGGTACCGCCGCCTTCCACCAGCAGACTGGTAACCTCCCGCCGGCCCAACTCCTTAAGGAAGGCCGCCAGGTCGACCCGGGGGCCCCCGCCGGGGACCGCCAGGACCTCGGCCCCGGCCCGTTTTAGATCCGCCGTTCTTTCCCCCGGCGCATCGCCGGTGACGGCTACCAGGGTGTTTCCCGTTTCACGCAGAATCCTCGCCGCCGGCGGTGTGCGGGCGCGGGAGTCCAGGACAATCCGCAAGGGGTTCTTGCCGCCCCCTTCGGGCAGGCGGGTTGTAAGCGCCGGATCATCGGCCAGCACGGTGTTCACCCCCACCAGGATGGCGTCGTAACGGTCCCTCAGGCGGTGGGTGTATTCCCGGGCCGCCGGTCCGGTGATCCAACGGGAATCCCCGGTCCGGGTGGCGATCCTGCCGTCGAGGCTGGCGGCCGTTTTCAGCACCACGAAAGGCCGCCGGCACGTGATGTACCTGATGAACACCTCGTTTAAGCGCTCAGCCTCCCCGGCCAGCACCCCGCAGCTCACGGACACCCCCGCCCGGGCCAGTCTCTCCAGGCCCCGGCCCGCCACCCGGGGATTGGGATCCGTCATAGCCGCCACCACCCTGCTGACGCCCGCGGCCAGGACGGCGTCGGAGCAGGGACCGGTCCGGCCCGTGTGGCAGCAGGGCTCCAGGGTGACGTAGAGCGTGGCTCCCCGGGCCCTCCCGCCGGCGTCACGGAGGGCCAGCACCTCGGCGTGCGGCCCTCCGGCCCGGTGGTGGTAGCCGCGTCCCACCACCTCGCCGCCGCCGACCACCAGCGCCCCGACCATGGGATTGGGGCTGGTCCGCCCCATGGCCCGCGCGGCCAGTTCCAGGGCCTCGCGCATGTAGTCTTCGTCGCCCCGGTCCAATGAACTCCCCCCCAAAAACAAGAAAGCCCGGAACCTCCAGGCTTTTCGCTCAAACGTGGAAAAGACAGACCCCTGACGAGGCCTCTCCCCAACCACCTTCTTCCATCCAGACTTTCACTGTCGGCCCCGGCCTCTCACCGGGTCTGCCCTTAGACGGGCTCGCGGGCTCGGCTGGTCGCCATACCGCCGGTACGGATTTGCACCAGTCCCTGAAGGTACTTTTTAGTTTGGTACAATTATAGGGCGGGAACGGATTTTCGTCAAGAAGACATTTTGGGCGCGCCGCCCAAAAACCTTCTTTCAGGGGAAGGCTGCCGGGGTGCTACGCCGGCCCGGGAGATCCCCGTCGCGGCCGGCCGCCCCTTAACGCGGCAACGCTCCCTTTTCCGGGCACGAAAAACCACTACCCCGGACAACCTCATCCGTGGCACTAAATATAGCGAAATAGGATCTTATGGTTTCGGCGTAAACCAGCCTTAAACCATGTGATACCGTGTGGTTGCAGCGTAAAACGCATCGTCCGTTGAGGTTTCCTGAAAGCCGTTTAAATTCTTCTTCACAAAATTGAGACAAAGGAGTCGCAATATTGTGAAAACTGTGTTTTAGACTTATAGTGGATTATCCGCCAAAGGAGATAGTAGCCATGAAGAAATGGACCTGCTTTCTCGACGGCCATCGTTACGATCCGGCCAGGGACCAACTCCCCGCCGAGCTGAGGGGAGCGGCCGTCTGCCGCTGGGTGGAAGACCACGAGCACGGATTCCGGCCAAGGCGCAACCATCGCCGGTCCAACCCCGCCCTGAGAAACCTCTTGACGGAAACGGCCCAGTTTCCGACGGCGGTCAAACCTTGCGGGTGCCGGTCCGCCTGCAGGTGCGCGGAAAACATATAGTCAGCGCCGCGGTCGGTCCTGACCGTAAGCCGGGTCGCTGGAAGTGTCGGTCGGAACCGCCGCCGACATCGCTTTGCCGCCCGGCACGGCCGAATATGCCGGATTGGACGTCGGCTTCACCGGGCTGTTTGCCTATACAATACAACGCCACCACGGCCTGGGTTTTGTTAACCGGCGTCAGTCTGGCATACCCCGATCCCGCGTAGCCGGTATTCGCGTACACGACCGCCGTATTCGGATCGAAAGATCCCAGGGCCACCCCTCCCGTCATAACCACCCGGCCGCAGTCCTCCCAGACATCCAGTTCCTTGGATGCCGTATCCTTGCCCGTGGCCACCACCACGTAATCATATTTGCCGGCCAGTTCCTTGTAATCGGCCGGCCTGTTGTAGTGGACCGGGGTCTGCCTGAGTTCCGCCAGCAGTTGGTTTTCCAGGGAATGCGCCCCTTTACCCCTCTCCCAGAAATAGCCCAGATTGCCGTCGACACTGGTCTCGGCATGCGCGGACCGCATGACCATGTGCCGGAATTCCGCCAGCGGTTTGACGTAGATTCCGTATGTTTCCCTGAGGTGGTTGTGGATATCACCCACTTTCCGCTCGAAGAAACTCAGGTAGACAACCACCTGGGGCCAGACCCGCCGGGCCGGCGCCGATGATGGCGATTTTCATTTGGACAACCCTCCGTCGGAATTGGTGGATCAGGCCTTGTACCCGGTCCACAGCATTCTCAGGCCCGGGAGAAGGAGCAGGAGCAGGGGAACGCCTATGGCCGCCGGAAAAAGGAAATACCGCAGGTATCTTTCGCCGAAGGCGTAAGCGCCGCCGGCGTTGCTCCACAGCAGCAGGCCGGTCCAGGCGACCGCCGCCCCGGCCGGAATCAGGAAACGCCGCCGCTCCGTGCCGGCCGCCTGAGCGAGCACCGTGGTCAGCAGCACAAAAGCAATCACCGCCTGGAACACAAGCCCCAGGAGCCAGAGACCTACGGCCGGGTCCATGAGCCGGGGAGCCCCGCTGAAAACGTGGTCGTCCAACATTTGCAGGAAGGGAATGAAGCTTACGGCCGCCGCCCCGGCGCCGTAGATTCCCGCCGGAAGGATGCCGGCAGCCAGCGCGAGACCGGCCGTACCGACCACAAGCGGCGTCAGCCAGACGAGCCGCCGGCCGCTTACGGTGAACGGAACCAGGAGAAGCAGGATGTAGACGGCGCAAAATCGCCCGAGCAGGTGCAGCACCCCCCGCCACACCGGTCCCCACCCTGCGGCTAAAACCGGCTTGAAGTGGGCCCAGTCGACCCGCCCCAGGCCAACCAGTCCCACAGCCAGGAACAGGAGCAGGACGACCGGCGCCGCGTATTCGCTGATCCGGGCCACGGCTGGCAGACCCAGGCCCGCCAGGACGGCGCAGGCCCCGGCCAAAAAGAAGATCAGCGGCGGAACGGCCACGGCCCACCAGCCGAAGGCCACGTTACCGATCAGCCCCACGCCGGCCAGTGGCTGGGCGGCGCCGAAAACCAGCAGCAAAACGTACAGGGCTCCGGCGGTCTGCCCCGAAGGCGAGCCCAGCACCCCGGCGGCGTACCCCACGATGCCGGACCGCCCAACACGCCGCGCCACTTTGAGCATGATGCCCGCCAGTACCAGGGCCAGGCCGGTTGCCAGCCCCAGGGAGGCAAGCGACGCCCCGCCGGCATCGGCCGCCACGTACCGGGGCCAAAAGGCATCCATGCCGCCCGCCAGAAATCCGAACAGCATGGCGCCCAGTTGTCGTTCGGTAATTTGCTCCTGATCCGCGACCACCACATCCATCCCGGGACAGCAACGCATTAGCCCTATCCTTCCCTGTCCCGGTAAAGCGGATTCCTTCCCGGACAAGGTTCCCGGCCGGATCGAACGTTCATCGTGAAAGGAAAGGTCTTCCCCTCGCCACGGCCGGACCGCTATTTTACCAAATCGCTGGAGACTTGTATTAGATCCCTGGCCAGGGGTTCCAGTTCATGGATACTGGCATTTATCTCCTGGGATGTGGCGGCCTGCTCCTCGGAGACGGCGGAAACCTGCAGGACATGCTCGGCCAGGGCGTCAATGTTGTTCTTGATCCGGTTCAGCTTCTCCGTGACTTCCTTGGCCGAGGACTGGGTGCGGCCGGCCAGCTTGCGGATTTCTTCCGCCACGACGTTGAAACCGCGGCCCAGGTCGCCGGCCCGGGCGGCTTCAATGGCGGCGTTCAATCCCAGCAGATGGGTCTGGGAGGCGATTTCCACGATCAGGCCGATGATGTCGTCCATGTCTTTGACGTCTTCCCTGATCGATTGCGTGTTGTTGGCCAGTTCGGCCGACGTGGCGGCGAGTTCCTCGGCCGAGGCGGCAAAGCCCGAGGAACCCGAGGCGACCGACTGGACCGAGAGGCCCATGGTCTGAGCCATCGCTTGCAGTTTTTCCTCGGTCTCCACCGGCTGGAGCACGTCCAGACTCCCGACTATCCGGCCATCTTCCAGGACGGGTATGGCAATACCGATGTAAGGTACGCCGA
>JAJYZD010000305.1 GCA_021800315.1 Bacillota bacterium
CGACGCGGTGAACCAAAGCAAAGGACCAGTACACGACAGTGGGAATATCACGGTGGAGGACTCTGCGGATGGCGGGGGCGACGTGTAAGCGTCCTGCCTTATGCCATTCCGCTAAGACTCCCTCCCTGGTTGTCCCGGAATCGGCCGGTCTTTCAATCGCTGCGTTCGGGAGGAATTCCATGGCAGGGGCTACCGGATTTTTCTGACCTGAAGAAACGTTATGGTTGTGCCGAACGACGGATCCAACAGCGATTCCTCATACAGGCTGATTCCCTGGGGGGGTAAATCCAGCCAGGCCGTTGCCTCAACGACACCGCTTCTGAATTCCTTTTCCCCGGGGGGGTTCTCAAGGAAGCTATAAGCCAGTGAACCTTTCCTGACCGCACCGGCCAGCGTATGCGGAAACCCGGCCTCGTAGATGCGGGTAAACTGTTTGGCTTCGGATGTTATCAGGACGGAAGTCCTGCTATGAGACTGGAGGTATTTCTGGGCAATCGCCAACATGGAGCTGCCGTATTTGTGGTATGCGAGTTCTTCGAAGCTTTTGAGACCCGGGGTTATGGACTTGAAATCCTCCCTCACCATATGGGGAGGAATCATTAAGGATCCGGCAAACTCCCTTGCTTCAATCCCAAGTTGGTCTTCCTCATCCAGTGAATGCCTCCCCTTTTTCCGGTAGAACATGCTTCTGAGATGCCAGGGGATGACCAGGTGGCCGAGTAGCATCGCAATGGTGAATTTTCGCCTTGGCTCATATCTGGCATCGCCGCTCAATAGAATTATCGGCTCTTCGCCGCACTTATAAAGGATGCCTTCGTGATCCAATTCTTCAGTTGTAGTTAATACTCTAACACCCAACAGGGCTGCCACTTTATATGGATCAATGGGTGGGGTGTTATACTTATACCTCTTTAATATATACTGGGCATATTGAGTAGGTGAGTCAAAAAGCGGGAAATTATGATACCTCTTGGTGCCGGTTACATGATGGATATACTCAAGGATTCTATTCTTGGTATTAGTGTCGAGGAATCGCAGGACGGAAGTGATAAGGTTGCTTGTCGGATCCTCAACTCCTTTGGTCTCCCCGCCAACCAGGTATTCTACAGGGACGTCGAGTTCAAAACTGATCTTCTGCAGCAATCCGTAGGAAGGGTTCCTCGTTCCTTTTTCAATCTGGCTGACAAATGACGCGGTTACACCGAGGCGTTCGGCCAGCGTTTCCTGAGAACAGCCTATTTGCTTCCGTTTTTGTAAAATCCTCTCCCCCAGTGGCACACCAGCACCCCCCACCCATTATAATACGGCTCGTTCAGCCTGCCAAGGCATATCCCCAGGGTTCTTGGCCATGGCCGCCACCTACCGTCCGGCCAGGCTCATCGACTCCTTTCCCGCGCCCCGAAGGCAAGTAGTTTAACGTACAGTTTATTTTTATATTAACACACAGTAAAAGTACTTGACAAGCTCCGTCGCCGGATTTACAATGAAAATCGCCCGGGAGGGAAGCTGCGGCGGAAGAACGGTATCACGATTTCCGGGTTTGTTGGAAGGGGGCCGATGGGCGTGCTGGATGGTTTCATCGGGTTTACAGTGTACCTGGCCGGGTTCTCTTTACTGCTGCTGCTTCTTGGGATGCTGGAGCGTTTAGGCCCGGCCCGGAAACGCAGCGGCCGCGCCGCCGGCCGGACGGAGCCGGCAGTCCGGTCAGTCAAATACAGGAAGGTCTCCTGAGGCAACGGAAAGCCATTGTTCCCCGGGAGTTTCTCCCGCGCGGCTTCCAGAAGGAAGGTCGCCTGCTGCCTCCGCTTTCCGGGTTTCCGCCGACGGCATAAAATTTGCAATATAAAGGGGTGGCGGTGCTATTCCGCCGGGGAGCGCCGACTGGTGATCCCCGGCCATGGCCGCCTTGCGCGGGACGGTATGCGGAGGAGTGGTTGTATGCCAGACAGCGGTGAAACCGGGCGGGCGAGGGAAAGCGAAATAGTGGGAAGCGCCGTCGGTTATGACTGTGGCGGCCGGTGTCCGCTCAAAGTCCAGGTGAAGAACGGAATTATCAGGCGCATCGAAGGCGATGACGGGGAGCCGGAGCGGCAACTCCGGGCCTGCCTGAGGTGCCGGGCGTATCGCCAGGTGGTGTACGCTCCCGACCGCCTCAGGTATCCGATGAAAAGGGTAGGTGAACGCGGCGAAGGCAGGTTCGGGAGGATTTCCTGGGCGGAAGCGCTGCAAACGGTGGCCGGGGAACTGGTCAGGGTCAAAGAACTCCATGGCAACTCATCCATCCTGCTCGTCTCCGGCGGGGGAAATCTCGGCGCCCTGGGCTCCAGTGTCAATGCCTATTCCCGGTTGTTGAGCCTGTTCGGAGGGTTTACCACCCATTACGGAAATCCGTCGGCCGAGGGTGCCATAGTCGCGGCGCGGGCCCAGTACGGTGACTTAAACGCCGGCAACAGCAGGGAAGATCTGCAAAACGCCAGGCTGATCATCCTGTGGGGGTGGGATCCCGCCAAAATGATCGGCGGTACCAATACCACCTATCAGCTGGCCCTGGCCAGGGAAGCCGGGGCGAAAATCATTGCGGTGGATCCCAAATATACCGATACCGCCGCGGCCTACGCCGACCGGTGGATCCCGGTCAGACCCGGGACCGACGCGGCCTTGATCGCGGCGCTGGCCTATGTAATGATCAAGGAGAACCTGCACGACCGGGCTTTTCTGGATAGCCATACGACCGGCTTCAAGGTTTATCAGGACTATGTTTTGGGCCGCGAAGACGAAACCCCGAAGACGCCGGCCTGGGCGGAAGCAATTTCGGGAGTGCCGGCGGACACGGTTGAACGGCTGGCCCGCGAGTATGCCGCCGCCAAGCCGGCCGCCCTCATGGGCGGGCTCGGGCCGCAAAGGTCGGCGGCCGGGGAGCAGTTTACCCGGTCCGTCATGACGCTGGCCGCCATGGGCGGAAACGTGGGCGTGCCCGGAGGCAGCGCGGGCGATGGTCTTCAACGTATCCCGCTCGGGGAGGGGAACCGGAATCCGGGCCTTGCGGTGCCCAGGAACCAGGTGGAGGCCGGGGGCCCATCCCTACGCGGCTCCCTTGATCTATCCCTGCGCCTGGCCCGCCGGGTGCATTGGAACAAAATCTGGGACGCTGTCCTGGAAGGGAAAAACGGGGATTATCCGGCGGACTTCAAACTGGTTATCTTCTGCGCCACGAACGCCTTGAACCAGATGGGTAACCTGAATAAGGGGATAAAGGCCCTTAAGAAAATAGAATTCATCATCGTTCCCGAGATATTCATGACACCTACGGCCAAATTCGCCGATATCCTGCTGCCGGTCCCGAGTCACCTGGAGAGAAACGACCTGTACCGGCCTTGGCCTTCCGGCCCGTACTTCGTTTATGGCAACAAGGCTGTCGATCCGATGTACGAGTCGAAGTCCGACTTCCAAATTTGCTGTGAACTTGCGCCGTTACTCGGCATAAAAGACTATAATTTGCTGGGGGAGGATGCTACTCTCGATTCATTGATGGCCGACGCCGAAGATATGAACAGGGAAATAGCGGATCTTGATAAATTCAGGAGAGACGGTGTGCACCGGATTGGAATGCCCGATCAGATTGTCGCATTTGAGCAGCAG
>JAJYZD010000306.1 GCA_021800315.1 Bacillota bacterium
AACAGCCAAAGGACGTTGAAAAAGTGTTTCTATCGTTTCACTCGAAACGCCATGCTTCTGGCATTTTACCCGGTTGCCATGATCCCACTTGAAGCCCGAAATTGCTATAGTGTCGATATGCCCATTATAAACGAATGTATATACAAATTGCAAGGAGAGGAGAAAATATTCGATCCACCGGTGCGGCGGGCGGGTGAAGGTTGGCCCTTTTCCGGGCATGCCAGAGGTCCTGGCCGGACCATTCCGACGGCGGCCTCTTCCTTCTGGCCTGGATGGTGTTTTCCCTGGTGAGGCGGCGGCTCAAGCGCGGATCCGGGATAGGGGACGCCCCGGGGCGGACAGAATAGGGCCAGAGGTATCCGGCTGAAAGAGGTCTTGTTTTCCGATGGATCCTGCATGATGACTTCCGCCGTCACGATGCCCCTTTACGGACAGTTGTCCGACGTGTACGGCCGCAGGCCGTTTTTCCTCTTCGGCCCGGCCGTCTTTATCGCCGGCTCCGCTCTTTCCGGCCAGGCGCGCGGCATGATGGAACTCATCCTTTTCCGGGGCCTGCGGGGAGTCGGTGGCGGGGCCATGCTGATCATGCCGCGGGCCACCGTGGGGGATATCTTCAATCCCAAGGAACTGGGCAAGGGGATGGGGTTGATTTTGTCGGTATACGGCCTGGCCACCATCATCGTTCCTTTCCTCGGCCGCTGGATAACCGGTCACTGGAGTTGGCGCTGGATCTTCTACATCAACCTGCCCGTGGCCCTGGCGGTTATTGGAGCGATGTACTACGCCCTGCCCAGCATCCGCAGGGAGGCCCGGTTCCCCGTCGACTGGTCCGGCAGCGCGATGCTGATCCTCGGCCTCATACCCATTCTGCTGGCTTTCACCTGGGCCGGCCGCAAATATGCCTGGCAGTCCTGGCCGATCCTCGGCCTTTTCGCCCTCGGTGTGCTGATCCTGGCGGCCTTCGTGGGCGTGGAACGAAAGGCCGCCGAACCGGTCAGTTCGGTGAGTTCCCTGGGCGCCATCATCATCTCGCCCATCTACGACCAAAACGCGACGAGGTCTACCGCGAAGAGCAGAAAGGCCCGGAACGGGGAGTTCCGGCTCCGGCGCGATGACGCCGGGCGGTGGGATCGCCCTGCCGGCTCTTGACAGGCATCGTCATCCGCCCTATAATGTTCTCATATGAACGTTCGTTATAGATCGTTCTGGAGAGAACAAAAGGAGGAAAGGGCCGTGAAGTTCGGTATCGCCGGCCCCGTCTCCAAGGACCACATAGTGTTGCCGTCAGGCGAAAGACTGGAGAAATACGGGGCGGTGGCCTACACCGCCGGCGCCATGGCCAGACTTCTGGAAGGCGGCCGGGATGAGGTGCTTTGCGTTTCCCACGTGTCACCGGGGGACTTCCCGGGCGTAGCGGCCCTCCTGAATCATCCCAACGTCGACCTGTCCGGCGTGACGGCCGTGGAGAACGGTACCGCCGAAATAGAGTTGACCCACTTCGACGAGGCGAACCGCGTCAGCCGGCAGATCAACGTCATGCCTCCCCTGTCTGCCGCCCAGATGGACCTTCTGTCCGCGTGCGCGGCGGTGCTGCTGATGCCTCTCAACGAGAGCGACATTTCCCTCGCGGACGCAAGGAAATTGAGGCGGTCCACGGAGACGGTCATCTTTCTCGACGCCCACGGCCTGGTAACCGGGGTGGACGCGGCCGGCGGGAGGTTCAAAAAGACCTGGACGGGCGCGGAGGAGTGGCTCGCGTGCCTGGATATTCTCAAGATGAACGAGGTCGAGGCCTGCTGGGTGGCCGGCCGCCCCCTGAACGGTTACGAGGAATTCGCCCGGTTTGCGGCCGGGGTGATTGAGGCTGGGCCGCAGACTTGCTGGATCACTTTCGGGGACCGGTCGTCGCTTTTGGCCTGGCGCCGGGAAGACCACGTCCAGTGGGCCAGCGTGCCCGTGGTCACAGGCATCGGGCCGGTCATGGACACCACCGGGTGCGGCGACGCCTCCAGCGCCGGGTTTGTCCACGCCTACCTGAAGGGGTACCGCAGCCCGGTCCGGTCGGTAATCCTGGGCAATACCATGGGCTCTTTGAAAGCCACTTTCGAGGAGACGGACGCGTTTCCTTCCCGCCCGGAAATAACGGGTGTCATCGTTGATCATTACCGGGAATACCTGCATAATCTCCTCGACGATTTCCTGGACCGCAGCCGGTTGATCGTGCACGAGATCAAAGGGGGCCAAAACCTTGAAAGTCTTATGTACCGCCCAGATGAGGGCTTCCGCCCTGGGTCAGACCATGCGCGTGATCGCGGTGGCCAAAGCCCTTCAAGTCCGGGGCCACCAGGTTAAAGTCCTGGCCGGGGAAAAACAGGTTCCGGTTATCAGGCAGCACCACCTCGATTTTGTCCTGATGCCCCCTTTGCCCCAGTTCGATTTTCCCTTCGCCGCCGCCGGAAAGATGGACGAGGGACGGATGGAGGAAATCATGGCCAGCCTGCAGGAAATCCTGCCGCAGCTTACGGAGGCGGAGAAGAAAGTGGTCGGGTTTGAGCTGCCCGACGTCATGCTGTGCGGCAGCTTCACCGGTCCCATGGCGGCCGCGGCGTTCGATATCCCTTCGGCGCTTGTCATCCTGCAGCCGCACGGCCGGAAGACGGTGGAGTTCATGACCGGGCGCCTGAAGGAAGGGGACCGGCTGGCGGGGTTAATACAGGCGGCCCGCCTGTTGATCCTGGAAGGCATGCCCGAATTGGACGGCGGCCTGGGTCCGGAGGTTTACGGGGAAGGCTGGGCCGCCATGAAAGACAAGATCCGTTACACCGGACCCCTTATGGCCGATCCTCCCGACGGCCTGGCCGGGCAGGCGGAACTCAAGAGGCGGCACACCGGCGGTCACGACCGGCCGCTGGTCTACGCCACCATCGGCGGGGGCACGCCGCTCATCGGGGAGGAGTTTTTGTCGCTCTGCCTGGCTGCCTTCCGCCGGTTGCCGCAAGTCAAGGGCGTGATCGCCACCGGCCTGGCCATTGACCCCGGCCGCCTGACCGGGGAGACCCCTCCGGACAACGTAACGGTCCGCGGCTTCGTGCCGGGCACGGAATTGATCAAGGCCGCCGATGTGACCGTTTTTCACGGCGGGTCCTCTACCCTGATGACCTGTATCGCCTGCGGCCGGCCGGCGGTGGTGGTTACTTCCATGGCCGAACAGGAGGACAACGGGGCCGTGCTGGCCGGACACGGCGCCGGAATAGTCCTGGAAAAGGAGGGTTTGACCGCCCGGATCCTGGCGGAGGCCGTGCAAAGGATTTTGGGCGACTGTTCCTTCCGGAATAACGCGGATCGGCTGAAAGAACTGGGCGAAAAATACGGGGGGGCGCCCGCGGCGGCCACCATGGTGGAACGGTTGGTTCAAGGGGGGGATGGGTACTGAAAGCGCTGGTCCTGGCCGCCGGCCGGGGTACCCGGCTGCGGCCTCTGACCGACTACGTGCCCAAACCCATGCTGCCGGTGG
>JAJYZD010000307.1 GCA_021800315.1 Bacillota bacterium
TGTCCCGATTAATCAGGAAGGGTCTGATAACGAGACAAGAGCGGGGGAGCTACGAATTATACCATCCTCTCTTTAAGGAGTTTGTACTCACCTTGGCAAAGGCATCAACCTCTTAGAGTGTCGCGTGCAGGCGAACATTACGGACTGAGGTTAGGGTAACCTGCGTCCAGGCGGGACCGGAGGGAACATTGCGAACGTTCTTTAACCAAAAACCCGGCCCGCCGGAAGGACGGCGGGCCGGGTCCGGAGAAGAGTCCCCGGGGCTTTTAGTGGGCGAGGGGTTTTTTCCGGCCCTGGCCGGTCACTTCCACCAGACGGCGGGCTATTTCGCTGTAAGCGTCCGCCTTGGGCGAACGGATCAGGGCCGGGGGTTGTCCCATGTCGCTGCCGTGCCTGATCTCGGATTCGAAAGGAATGTGGCCGAGGACGGCGACTCCCAGTTCGGCGGCGGCGTCCGCCACCGCCTGTTCACCGTGGCCGAAAATGTAGTGGCGGTGACTGCAGTTCTCACAGGTGAAGTAGGCCATGTTCTCGATGACGCCTGCGTTTTTCAGCTTGCTTTCCCTGGCCAGGAGTCCCAGGCGGACGGCTACCGAAAGCGCGGCGGGCTGGGGGGTGGTGACGATGACCAGGTAGGCTTCCGGCAGGCGCTGCATTAAGGTCAGGGCCATGTCGCCCGTGCCGGGGGGCATGTCGATAAGGAGGTAGTCCAGGCTGCCCCAGCTGACGTCGCGCAGGAACTGCTCCAAAAGGCCGGAAAGCATCGGTCCGCGCCAGGCCACCGGCTGGTTGCCCTCGATGAAGTTGCCGATGGAGATCATCTTGACCCCTTCCCGCTCGATGGGATAGACCGACTTATCCCTGATCACGGGACGCTGCCCGGAGACACCCATCAGCCCGGGGATGGAAAAGCCGTAGACGTCCGCGTCCAGGATGCCGACGCGGTAGCCCTGGGCGTTTAAGGCGTAAGCCAGGTTGACGGTGACGGTGGACTTGCCCACGCCGCCCTTGCCGCTGCCGACGGCTATGATCCTGGTCGTGGTGCAGGCAAAGGGGTTGTTCCAGCCCGTATGCCCCGTTTTTTGGGCCAGGGTCGTTTTTTCGTCGTCGGTCATTCCGCGGAAGGTGACTGCCACCCTGGTGAGGCCGGGATCGGCGGCCAGAACTTCCCTCTCGACATCCTCCTTGATCTTGGAACGCAACGGACAAGCCGGCGTGGTCAGGGCGACCTCGATCAGGGCCGATGTCCCTTCCACCTTGACGTCCTTGACCATGCCCAGACTGACCAGGTCCTTACCCAGTTCCGGGTCCATCACTTTCTCCAGCGCCTGCCAGACGGTTTCCTTACCTGCCAATCTCCTCGGAATCCCCCTTCTTTCCTGGCGCGCGCCAGGTTGTCTCTCCTTATTATTTCTCGACGGGTATTTTATTTCCTTCACCAAAATCAGGTAAAATCCGTGGTCTTTCGGGCGGCATGAGGTGCACGGAGGCGGGCTCCACGGCCGCGATCCAGGTTTGACCGGGGGAAGGCCGCCGTATCTGGAAATCCCGCCAGGAGAGCAGGCCGGTCAGGGAGACGCCGCAGTCCAGGGTGACCCTGACCGACTGGCCCTGCGGGGTTACCTCCGTCACGCGGCCGGCAAAACAATTCTGGGGGGGGGCTTCGTCCGGAGGGTACAGGAGCACGTCTTCGGGTCTGATGCCGGCGGTGACCGCCGCGCCGGGCGCGACCGGGCCGACGGTCGGGGCCGTAAGCCGCAGGCGGCCGGCCCGCAGGCCGACGCTACCGTTGGCGATGTTTTCCACCACGGCGGGAAAGATGTTGGTCATACCGACGAAACGGGCCACCCGTACCGAGGCCGGAGTATAGAACAGCCGGGACGGTGGATCCACCTGTTCCAGCCGGCCGTCGAAGAGTACGGCCACGCGGTGGCCGAGCGTCGCGGCCTCGTTGCGGTCGTGGGTCACGTAGATGGCCGTGGTTCCGAGCCGGAGGAGGAGTTGGCGCAGTTCGTCCCGCAGTTCCTCCCGGATCACCGTGTCCAAGGCGGACATGGGCTCGTCCATGAGCAGGAGGGCCGGGTCGCTGACCAGGGCCCTGGCCAGGGCCACCCGCTGCCTTTCGCCGCCCGACAGTTGCTGGATCCTGCGGCCGCCGAGGCGTTCGATCTTCAAAAGGGCCATGATTTCCCCGGCGCCGGGCGGCAAGTCCCCGCCTTTGCGGCGCAGCCGGGGCGAGAACAGGATGTTCTCCCGCACTGTCAGGTGGGGAAAGAGGGCGTAATCCTGGAAGACGAAGCCGATGCCCCTTTGCTCTGGAACCAGGGTGTCCAGACGGCGCCCGTCCAGGGTGACCGTTCCGGCCTCCAAAGGGTGGAAACCGGCCAGCGATTCCAGAAAGACGGACTTGCCGGCGCCGCTGGGACCCAGGACCGCCAGCACCTCGTGCCGGTCGATGGCGAGGGAGACGTCGAGGGAGAACGCTTTCAGCTTGACTCGCAAGCCGGTGACGGCCAGGTAGGACACGGGCTTCAACTCCAACGGTTTCTGCCGATAAGCCAGCGCATCAGGATGAAAGTTAACAGGGTTGCCGCCAAAAGGAGCACCGCGGCGGCCGAAGCCTCCCTGAGTCCCGACTCGAGGTAGAGTTGGTAAATCTTGACCGGGGCGGTCATGGGATAATAGGCCAGGAGGACCACCGCCCCGAACTCGCTGATGCTGCGGGCGTAGGTCAGGAGCATGCCGCTGGCGACGTTGCGCAGGGCCAGCGGCCACAGCACCCGGGTAAAGACCGTGGCCGGTGTTGCTCCCAGGGTGCGGGCGGCCTTGGCCAGGCGGGGATCGACACCCTCGAAGCCGGCCCGGGCCGCGTTCACCATGTAGGGAAGGCTGACGAAGAGCATGCCGACCACGATACCGGCGGCCGTACCCCAGAAAGAGACGCCCAGGTAGCGGGCGGCCAGGAAACCGACTATGCCTTTGCGGCCGAAGACGAACAACAGGGCGATGCCCGCCACCGTGTGGGGTACGGCCAGCGGGAGGTCCACCACCGCCTCCAGGACCTGCTTGCCCGGAAAGACCGGCCGGGAGAGGAGGTAGGCGGTCGGAATACCCAGGAACGCGGCGATGAGCGTGGTGACCAGGGCCGTGGCCAGGCTCAAACCTATGGCCGACCGCACACCGGCCCGGGCGGCCACCGCGGCCAGTCCGGCCGGCGTCTGGGCCAGGGTCATGCGGGCCAGCGGTAGGAGGATGAAAAGAAAGAGCAGGACGCCGGGCAGCCAGAGGATGGTCAGGAACCAGGATCCACCCCGGGGGGCTGGGCGGTCACCGGGAACAGGCAAAAAATTCATCGAAACTGCCGCGCGGATGCCCCTGGCTTTAGACATGGGGAGGAAGCGCGGCACCGGCGCCAGCCGGCAATTGTTCCCGCTCGTACTGCCAGCCATTAGCTCTCTGCAGGAGACGGCAGTATCGCGCGGAAATGCCCTGGCACAGTCGTTTCCCGGT
>JAJYZD010000308.1 GCA_021800315.1 Bacillota bacterium
ACGCAGGCCTTTGGCCGGGCCAAGGAGTTGTTCAACCGGGCCCTGTTTTCCGGGCTCTACGCCCAGTTGGAACTGGAAAGACAGGGCATCACGGCCTCGGCCGGTACGGCCGATTACCAGGAAGGACTGGCCGCTTTTCTGGAGAAGCGTTCCCCGGTGTTCGGCGGGCGCTAGAACGGCAGGGATTATGGGCTGGCGCGGACTATACAGTGTCCGCGCCAGCCCGGGAAGGGAGGGACGCCGAAAACGGGGCGGGCTGTCCGGGAGGAGTGCCGGAAATCGCAAGGCAGCCTTGACCCGGTCTCCAAGGCTGGTTGAGCCTGGTTACGACCGACTTTTCTATTTTTACGAGGAGGGTAAGACATGCCCAACATGACCGATTACGACGCCACCTATGCTTCTTTCCAGTGGGACGTTCCGGAAGACTTCAACTTCGCCCGGGACACCTTCGACCGCTGGGCGGCCGACCCGGACAAGCTGGCCCTGTGGTGGGTGGACGAGGCCGGCCGCGAGGAAAAACGCACCTTCGGCCAACTCAAGGAGGAATCCGAGCGTTTGTGCCATGTTTTCCGGTCCCAGGGGGTGGGCCGGGGGGACGTCGTGGTGGTGGTCCTGCCCCGCCTGATCGAGTGGTGGGTGGTCAACCTGGCCTGCCTGAGGGCGGGGATAGTCGTCTCGCCCGGTACCACCCAGCTTACGCCCAAGGACATGCAGTTCCGCTGCCAGACCGCGGACGCGGTGGGCGTGTTAACCGACAACGCCAACGCCGCCAAAGTCGATGAAATCAAGGCCGCCTGCCCGACCCTGAAATCGTTCATCGTTGTAGGCGAGGACCGTCCGGGCTGGACCACCTACGCCGGCGCCGTGGCGGGGGCCCCGGCCGGTATGCCGGCCGAAAACACCAAAAGCACCGACCCGGCCATCCTGTACTTCACCTCCGGTACCACGGGGTACCCCAAGATGACCCTGCATACCCAGGCCAGCTATCCCATCGGCCATTACGTTACCGGGCACTTCTGGCTGGACCTGACCCCGGACGACCTGCATTGGAACCTCTCCGACACCGGCTGGGCCAAGGCGGCCTGGAGCAGCTTCTTCGCCCCCTGGATCTGTGGCGCGGCCGTCTTCGTCCAGCACGCCGCCCGCTTCGATCCCGCGACCACCCTGGAACTATTGCAGAAGTACCCGGTCACCACGCTGTGCGGCGCTCCCACCAACTACCGGATGATGGTCCTGCAGGACCTTGCCGCTTACAAGTTCCCGCGCTTACGCCACTGCGTGGGAGCGGGCGAGCCGCTCAACCCCGAGGTGATCGAGACCTGGCGCCAACACACCGGACTTACCATCCGGGACGGCTACGGCCAGACCGAAACGGTGCTGATCTGCGGGAACTTTCCGCCCATCGAACTCCGGTACGGGTCGATGGGCAAACCATCGCCGGGCATCGACCTGCAGGTTATCGACGAGGAGGGGACGATCGTGCCTCCCAATACCGAGGGCGACGTGGCCATCCGGGTCCGGCCGGTGCGTCCGGCCGGGCTGTTCCGCGAGTACTGGAAGGACCCGGAAAAGACCGCGGCGTCCTACCGGGGCGACTGGTACGTCACGGGCGACCGCGCCTACCGGGACCCCGAAGGGTATTTCTGGTTCGTGGGCCGCGCCGACGATGTCATCCTGACCTCCGGGTACCGGATCGGCCCCTTCGAAGTGGAGAGCGCCCTCATCGAACACCCGGCCGTGGCCGAGTCGGCGGTCGTCTCGAGCCCCGACGAACTGCGGGGCGAGGTGGTCAAGGCCTTCGTCATCCTGGCGCCGGGGTATCAGGCTTCCGAGGACCTGGCACGCGAATTGCAAGAACATGTCAAGAAGGTTACGGCTCCTTACAAGTACCCGCGCAAGATCGAGTTCGTCACCACCCTGCCCAAGACCATCAGCGGCAAGATCCGGCGCATCGAACTGCGCCAGGCGGAATGGGCCGGCTGGAAGAAATAGGGGGTGGGTCCGGGCAGGTTCAACAGGGGCTGGTAGAGAAAGTTAACCCGGGTTGAGAAATATAACAAGAATACTGCCGGGTCCGCAAGTCGGACCCGGCAGGTGCGGAGAGGAAGGAAGGCACATGGATTACGCCCTGAGCGAGGAACAGGAACTTCTGCGCTCCACGGTGCGCCAGTTCGCGGAAACCGAGGTCGCCCCGCTGGCCGCCGCCATGGACGAACGCGAAGAGTACGAGTGGTCCCTGTGGGACAAGATGGCCGGGATGGGGTTGACGGGTATTCCCTTTCCCGAGGAGTACGGCGGGGCGGGGATGGACCATCTCGCTTACGCCGTCGCGGTGGAGGAGTTGTCCCGGGTTTGCGCCTCCACCGGCGTCCTGGTTTCCGCCCACACCTCGCTCTGCTGCTGGCCGGTCTACGCCTACGGCACGGAGGAGCAAAAGAAGAAATACCTGGAGCCGCTGGCCCTGGGCGAGACCATCGGCGCCCTGGGGCTGACCGAGCCCGGGGCGGGGTCGGACGCCGGCGCGGTGAAGTTGTCGGCCCGTCGTGAAGGTGACGAATACGTTTTGAACGGTACCAAGATCTTCATCACCAACGCCGGGCGGGCTGATACCTACGTGGTCATCGCCTGCACCGACCCGGCGCGGGGGCACAAGGGCACCGCGGCCTTCATCGTGACCAAGGGCACGCCCGGCTTTACCTTCGGCAAGAAGGAGCACAAAATGGGCATCCGGGCTTCCTCGACCTACGAACTGGTCTTCGAGGATTGCCGCGTTCCGGCCGACCAGATGCTGGGACCGGACGGCAAGGGCTTTTCCATCGCCCTCGCCACCCTGGACGGCGGGCGTATCGGTATCGCCGCCCAGGCCCTGGGCATCGCCCAGGGAGCGTTCGAACAGGCCGTGAACTACGCCAAAACCAGGGAGCAGTTCGGACAGGCCATCGGACGGTTCCAGGCGGTGGGCTGGATGCTGGCCGACGCCGCGACCCGGATCCAGGCCTCCCGGCACCTGGTCTACCACGCGGCCTGGCTCAAGGACCGGGGCCTGCCTTACGGCAAGGAGTCGGCCATGGCCAAACTCCACGCTTCGGAGACCGCCATGTGGGTGACCACCAAGGCGGTGCAGATTCACGGCGGCTACGGCTATACCCGGGAATACCCGGTGGAGCGGATGATGCGCGACGCCAAGATCACCGAGATCTATGAGGGTACCAGCGAGATCCAGCGACTCGTGATCCAGGCGGCGCTTCTGCGCTAGATAGCGGGAAAGGAGAAGAAACATGGTGAACATCGCGGTACTATTGAAGCAAACCTTTGACACCGAGGCCAAAATCACCCTGACCGGCGACGGGGACATCGAATCCCAGGGCGTTAACCTGATCATGAACCCCTACGACGAATTCGCCCTGGAAGAGGCCCTGCGGATCAAGGAGAAGACGGGTTCCGGCGAGGTCGCGGTAATTTCCGCCGGAGGACCGCGC
>JAJYZD010000059.1 GCA_021800315.1 Bacillota bacterium
CCGCAAACCCGTAAGGTTTGGGCGGAGGTGTAAGCCCTGTGGCTGATCACCCCGGTCTGACCATCACAAGGCTGTCAACTAATTTTCGAGTCCAAATGAGACATGCCAAATTTTTTGGATTAAATATGTAAGGCAGAAGGAAGCCTTCGCAGAGCGTGAGCTTCCTCGTGGATTCCCAGTGTGGTTCACCATATGTCCGCGCCTTGCGCCCGGTCAGCTCAGAATATTTCCATCTCCCGTGTCCGGGTGGGACTCCCGGAGCCGAGGTCGCCCTGTCGCAAACGATCGTCTATGCGAGACATCCGATTGTCCCCGGATTCGGACCCGGGAAGGCGGATCATCATGGTCCGGCGGCAGGGAGGGGGTACCCGGGCGTTCTATATCGGCCCGGGTGTTTCTCCCTCCCGTAGTTCGCGCACGGCGTTATCGCCGTCAACGATGACGACTCTCGGTTTCATGCTCCGGGCCTCCTCCTCGGTACAGAAGGCGTAGGCAATGATGATGACTAGGTCACCTTTGGCGGCCAGCCTGGCGGCGGCGCCGTTCAAACAGACGGTGCCGGAGCCGGGGGGCCCTTCGATGACGTAGGTCTCCAGCCGCTCCCCGTTGTTGATGTTCACCACCTGGACCCGTTCGTTGGGCATGATCCCCGCCGCGAAAAGCAGGTCTTTGTCGACGGTGATGCTGCCGACGTAGTTCAATTCGGCTCCGGTGACGGTGGCCCGGTGAATCTTGGCCCGCATCATGTTAAAGAGCATTTTTTGTACCTCCTGCGGCGCGACCCTGGTGGCGGCTCCCCGGTATTTTGACTTGCCCAAAAACAAAAAACCTCTCCGGCGGGGTCCGAAAAGGCTGGTGTTCCCCCGTCTCGGTCCGTCCCGGCTCCAAGCGGCTGTTGGTTGTGGGCAACTTCGTTTTCGGCGGTATGGTTCCCGGTTGGATACCTTCCGCCACATCCAGCATAACACGACACAGGTCCAAAGCGCAACAGTTGTTTTAGTTTTTGGGGGCTAGGTGAAGCCGGTCCCGGGTTTGAGCCGGGACCGGAATGTGTTCACTTGCCGGTGAAGACGGGCTTCCTCTTCTCCAGGAAAGCGGCCACGCCTTCCTTCTTGTCCTCGGTGGCGCAGGCCAGGGCGTGCAGGTAGGACTCATATTCCAGCCCGTCGGCCAGGCTGGTCTCCAGGGCCCGGTTCACGGCGTCCCTGGCGAAACGTAAGGCGAGAGGCGGCTTGGCGGCCAGCTTGCCGGCCAGTTCCAGGCAGGCCGCCATCAGGTTTTCCAGCGGCACCACCAGGTTGACCAGGCCGATCCGGTGAGCCTCGGCGGCGTCGACCATATCCCCGGTAAGCACCATCTCCATGGCCTTGCCGGCGCCGACCAGGCGGGGCAGGCGCTGGGTGGCGCCGCCGCCCGGGATGATGCCCAGGTTGATCTCGGGTGTTCCGAATCTGGCGTTGGCCGCCGCCACGCGGAGAGTGCAACCGAGGGCCAGTTCGATGCCGGCTCCCAGGCAGAAGCCGTTCACCGCCGCTATGCTGGGAACGGGCAGGTCGGCGATCCGGTTGTAAACCTGCTGGCGCCGCCTGGTCTCATCCCGGCCGAGGCGGATGTCCCGGCGGGCCACTTCCCGGATATCGGCTCCGGCCACGAAGGCCTTGTCGCCCGCCCCGGTGAATATCACCGCCCGGACGGCGGCGTCGCTTTCCAACCGGGCCAGGATGCCGTCGATTTCCTCCACGCATGCGTTGTCCAGCGCGTTGCGCACCTCGGGCCGGTTGATGGTTACGAGTGCCACCTGGTCCCGCTTTTCGAACAGTACGTTCAAGGCTGCGTCCCCCTAACCGATGACCAGTTCTACCGGAACGGGCGGGTTCTGGCTGTAATCGTAGAAGCCGCGGCCGGTCTTGCGGCCCAGGTAGCCGGCGTCGACCATGCGCTGCAACAGGGGGCAGGGGCGGTAGCGGGAATCGCCGAGGGTCTGGTGCAGGGTCTTGGTTTTGGCCAGGTGCACATCAATGCCGATCAGGTCGATCAACTGGAAGGGCCCCATAGGTTGGTTGGCCCCCAGCTTCATGGCGGCGTCGATGTCGGCCACGCGCCCTACGCCGTCGTTCAGCACCCAGACGGCTTCGTTCAGGAGACCGGCTAAAATCCGGCTGGCCAGTCCGGCCGGGCCCTCGGTGCGGGCGACCACCGGTTCCTTGCCGATGCGTAAGACGAGTGCTTTGGCGGCCGCCAGGGTTTCCCGGGAAGTGCGCAACCCGGGCATGATCTCAACCAGTTTCATGACCTGGGCCGGGTTGAAGAAATGCATGCCGATGACGGCCTCGGGCCTTTGGGTGGCGGCCGCGATGCGGGTGATGGAGCAGGCTGTGGTGTTGGTGGCCAAAAGCGCGCCCTTGGGAGCGAGCCGGTCGAGTTCCCGGAAGGTTTCCCGTTTGACCTCCACGTCCTCAATAATCGCCTCGACAATGAAGTCGGCCTCGCCGGCGGCATCCAACCCGGCGGCCGGCGTGATCAAACCGCAGACGGCCTGCTTTCTCTCTTCGTCGAGTTTGCCCTTGGCTACCCGGTCGGCCAGGCCGCTTTCGATACGCGCGACGCTCTTTTGGACGATGGCCGGATCCGTGTCGGCGAGACAGACCGGTATGCCGGCCTGGGCGAAGACCTGGGCGATGCCGGTTCCCATTATGCCGGCGCCGACAACCAGCGCTTTTTCCGCCACGATGCAGTTCCCCCTTTTTTATGAGCCCGGACCTGCGCCCGGATTATGCGCTTTAGTTCAGGCGTTCCACGACCATGGCCACGCCCTGTCCGCCGCCGATGCACAGGCTGACCACGGCCAGGGTCTTGTCGTAGGCCTGCAGGGCGTAGAGGGTGGTGGCCAGGATCTTGGTGCCGGTGGCCGCGACCGGGTGACCCAGGGCCACAGCGCCCCCGTGCACGTTGAGCCTGGCCCGGTCCCACTTGAGTTCCCGTTCGCAGGCGATTACCTGGGCGGCGAAGGCCTCGTTGACCTCGATCAGGTCCATGTCCGCGAGGGTCAACCCGGCTTTTTGCAGGGCGGCCGGGATGGCCTTGGCCGGGCCGAGGCCCATGTGGTCGGGTGCCAGGGCCACGTAGCTGTAGCCGCGGATGACGGCCAGCGGTTTGACGCCGGCGTCGCGCGCTTTGTCCCGGCTCATCAGCACCACCGCGGAAGCGGCGTCGGCCATGGCACAGCTGTTGCCGGCCGTGACCGAACCGCCCGGTTTAAATACCGGGGGCAGCTTGCCGAGGGATTCCAGGTTGGCGTCGGCGCGGGGGATTTCCTCTTCCAGGAAGACACCCTTCTTGAGGGGGACCTCCACCATTTCCCGTGTAAACCGGCCTTCGGCGATGGCCCGGACCGCCTTCTGGTGGCTTTCCAGGGCGAACTGATCCTGCTCGGACCGGCTGATGGCGTATTCTTCAACCAGGATTTCGGCCGTGGCGCCCATGAGCATACCGGCCAGCGGACATTTGAAGCCGTCGTGGTGCAACAGGTCGACCACCGTGCGGTCGCCCATCCGCTGGCCCCACCTGGCTTCGGGCAGGGCGTAGGGCACGTTGCTGGTGGATTCGGCGCCGCCGGCCACCACCACCAAGGCGTCGCCGGCCAGGATGGTCTGCGCGCCCAGCATGGCCGCGCGCAGGCTGGAGCCGCACCGGATGTTGACGGAAAAGGCGGGTACGGTTTCGGGAAGCCCCGATTTTACGGTGCACAGCCGGGCGGGGTTGGCTCCCACCCCGGCTTGCCAGCCGGAACCGAAGATGACTTCGTTAACCTCCGCACCCTCGATGCCGGTGCGGGCGACGGCCTCTTTAATAACGGCGGCACCCATCTGGGGGGCGGCGGCCTCCTTGAGCCTGCCGCCGAAACGCCCGTTGCCGGTGCGGACGGCGGATGCGATGACTACTTCCATTGAGCGGCTGATACCTCCTTCTAGCGGTTGGCCTTGCGGATACCCAGGGCGTCCTGGCCGATGATCCACTTCTGGATGTTGCTGGTGCCCTCGACGATCTGGTAGTACTTGGCGTCGCGGTAATAGCGGGCCACCGGATATTCCTCGGAATAGCCGTAGGCGCCCAGGATCTTCACGGCCTCGTCGGCGGCGTGGTTGGCCGCCTGGGCGGCGGCATACTTGGCGATCGAGGTTTCCCGGTTGTTGGGCAGGCCCATGTCCTTCATTACGGCCGCCCGGTATACCAGAAGACGCGCCGCCTCCTCTTCCACCACCATGCGGGCGATCTGCTCCTGGACCATCTGGAATTTGGCGACCGGCTGGCCGAACTGTTGACGGTCGTTGGCGTAGGCCACGGCGGCGTCGAGGCAGGCCCGGGCCAGGCCCAGGCCCCCGGCGGCGCAGGACAGCCGGGTGTTCTCCAGCATGCTCATGCAGATCTTGAATCCTTCGCCTTCCCGGCCGAGCAGGGCGCCGGCCGGTATCCGGCAGTCTTCGAGGATGATCTCCCCGGTGGGCGAACCGTGCAGGCCCAGCTTGTCCTCGAGCGGCCGGCTGCTGAAACCGGGTGATTGGGACTCGACGATGAAGCAACTCATGCCGCGGGGGCGCTGGGTGGGATCGGTATAGGCGAAGACCAGGGCGAGGTCGCAGAATTGGGCGTTGGAAATCCAGGTCTTGGTGCCGTTGAGGATATACTCGTCCCCGTGGCGGACGGCGGTGGCCTTCATGGAGCCCACGTCCGACCCGGCGTTCGGTTCGGTCATGGCGAACGCGCCCAGCATGTCCGCATCACAAAGGGCCGGGATGTATTTCGTCTTTTGCTCCTCGTTGCCCCACTTGAGGATGGTCAGACCCGGGCCCATGACCTGCGTGGAAAACGACACGCGCAAGGCCGCGCTCACCCGGGCTATCTCTTCCGTAACCACGGTGACGGCCAGGTACCCGGCCCCGCTGCCGCCGTATTCCTCGGGAATGACGCAGCCGTAAAACCCCAGTTCCGCCATCTTCTTGACCAGGTCGCGGCGGAAGCGGGAGGCATGGTCGTCAGCGGCCACCGTGGGGGCGATTTCTTCCCGGGCGAATTTGCGGGCCACTTCCTGGAAGGCCAATTGATCTTCGTTGAGGGTAAAGTTCATAAACTGTAGCACTCCTTTACCTGTTCTTCCGGCGGGGTCTGGGGAAACCTGGCTCATCGCGGAATATTCCATCAACGGGGCAACCCGTGGACACTCATATTCCCCCCATCATGCCGGATTATACAACGGGGGAGGGCGCGTTGGGGATTACCGAAACGGGTCAAAAACGGCTGGACTGACGGCAGACGATGTCACTCCAACGGATTAGCCCGGGTGGCAGGGTCGTACCTGGTTCCCGGGGGCGTCATAACTAAACCACCACCTGCTGAAGCAGCCGGGTTTGCTGCCGGCTGAAAGTCGGCTAAGGCGGGGAACCCGCCCGAAGGGTGTTAAAGCGGTCCGCCTGAAAGGCGGAGGTATCAGACCTGGCGGTTAGAAAATGAATTTTCGGCGGGGCGCGGGCGAATTCCTTCCCGGCGTCCGCCGGAGGCGGGCAACGCCGGCCTTGGGGGAAAAGGGTGAAAGTTATCCAAATTTGGCCGGCTGACCCGCGTTGGAGGGTACAAGACCCGGAGACGGCGTTTTCCCACCGGGCCGCCCCTGTATTTTTGCCCGCGGATCTGCTATATTTAAGTGAACGGAAGGGGAGGGTCCATCGTTTTCGGTAGCGGTGTGTTGTTCGATTTCGACGATACCCTGGTGGAGACCACGATCTATTTTGACCGGGCCAAGGACTCCTTCGCCCGGCTGATGAAGGATCTGGATCTGGCCGACGCCGACTTGTTGAACGTGGTCAACCAGTACGATATTGCGGAGGTGGAGGCCTGCGGCGGCTTCCACAAAGAGTGCTTTCCCAGGGCCCTGGGGGCCGCTTACCGGGAATACGCCCGGAGGCGGCGCCGGCCGGTTGACGCGGGCGTGGCGCGGGCCGTGGAGGAGATGGGCCGGGAGGTGTTCCGGCACCGGCCGGACCCTTTGCCGGGGGCCCGGGACCTGTTGCGGGGTCTGGCCGGCCGCTTCGCCCTGGTCCTGGTCACGCGGGGCGACCCGCGTTTGCAAACCAGGCGGCTGGAGGCCAGCGGCCTGGCCGGCTGGTTTGCGGGTGTGCACGTCCTAATGGTCAAGGACGAGGCCGCTTACCGGACCATCGCCCTTGAGCACGCTTTGTCGCCGGCCGCTTCCTGGATGGTCGGCAACTCCATGCGCGCGGACATCAATCCGGCGCTACGGGCCGGTTTCCGCTGTATCTACGTGTGCCGTCCGCACACCTGGGACTACGACGACGAGGAGCCGGTGGGAGGCCACCTGGAGGCGCGGGCGCTTAACGAGGTTGCCCGGCTGATCGATGGTTCGAACGGACAGGGGGGATAGTCGTGGCCCGTAGGGTATTGCTGGTTATAGACATGTTGCGCGATTTCCTGGATCCCGGGGGGGCGCTGGACTGCGGCGACGCCGCCCGGGCCATCATCCCCTTCGTCAGGGACAGGATCGCGGCTTTCCGGGCCGCGGGCGATACCGTGGTCTTCGCCTGCGACGCCCACGAGCCCGACGATCCCGAGTTCCTGCGCTTTCCCGCCCACTGCGTGAAGGGCACGAGGGGGGCGGACATCGTGGAAGGGCTGGTCGCGGCGGGAGATCCGGTAATCAGGAAAAGGAGGTTTTCCGCCTTCTACGGCACGGACCTGGAGGAGTTGTTACAGCTTCTTGCGCCGGAGGAAGTCCACGTCGTGGGCGTGTGCACCAATATCTGCGTCCTTTACACCGTGGAAGAACTGGCCAACCGCGATTTCAAAACCTTTGTCTACCGGGACGGGGTGGCCGGCTTCGACGCCCTGGCGCACCGCCTGGCACTGGGCCAGATGGAGGGCGTTCTCGGGGCCGGGCTGCTGTAGATGAAGGGGCTGGCGGATTATCACGTGCACCCCGGCTTTTCCATCGACGCCGAACCCGCGTCCATCAGGGATTACTGCCTGGCGGCCGTGGCCGGGGGACTCGCGGAAATCTGCTTTACCCCCCACTTCGAGGTGGATCCGGTCCGCCGGGCCCGGGACTGGCTGATCCGGTTGCCGGACGGGCTGTTCCCGATGGACAACCCCGCCTGGTTGGACGTGTATTTCCGGGAGATCGAGGCGGCCCGGGCGGAATTCGGACCCCTGGCGGTGCGGGCCGGCCTGGAGGTGGGTTTCGAGCGGGGCACGGAGGAGACGGTGAGCCGCGTAACCGACGCCTATCCTTTCGACCTGGTGCTGGGGTCGGTGCACTGCCTGGATCACGTCGCCATATCGTCCGCCCGGGAATGTGCGTCTTATTTCCAAAACCACTCCCCGGCCGTGATGAGCCGCTCCTATTTCGCGGTCCTGTCCGACGCGGTAAAAAGCGGCCTTTTCGATGTAATGGCGCACCTGGACCTCTACCGGCGCTACGGCGGCCGGTTCTACGGGGCGGCGGTGGACACCGTCCACCGGGGCCTGGTGGAGCCCGTCCTGGCGGATATGGCCGGGGCCGGCATGGGCCTGGAGATCAACACCTCCGGCCTGGCCAGGGGAGATGCCCTGTTCCACCCTTCGGACGAGATGGTCTGCCTGGCGCGGGCGGCCGGGGTGAAGGTGTACACCCTGGGGTCCGACGCCCACCGGGTGGCCGATTTAGGCGCCGGCCTCGAACGGGCGGCGGGCCTTTTATCCCGGCTGGGCCTTCTGCCTGCGGCTTTTGCCGGCCGGCGGCATTGATGATAGAGAGGGGAATGACAAGGTGGCGGGACCTGGGCGTCACCGGGAACTCAAGAACTACCGTGACGAGGATATGGCGGCGGCCTTCGGCACCGGTCTCTGGCTGGGTGGCACGACGGCCGTACCCAACCTCCTGTTGCGGCACTACCGGCGGATCGGCCTGACCGACCGGGAGATGATGCTGGTCATCCAACTCATGCGCCTGCGGGCCGAGGAGGGTCTCCTCCGCCCGTCGGCGGCCTGCCTGGCCGAATGCATGGACTTGGCCCCCGCGGACGCGGACAAGGAGGCCGGGACGCTTCTGGAGAAGGAACTCCTCTGTCTCAGTCGCTATTACGATACCGAACTCGGCCAGGTGGTTGAGGGCTATGACTTCGGCCCCCTTTTTAAGAAACTGGCCGGCGTTTGGGGGACCCTGAAGATGGAAGAGGACGTGGAAGCCAGGCGGTTGGTGGAGCAGGAGGCGGCGGCGGTCCGGGAGCGGGAACAGAAGTCGGCGTCGATCTACCTGGCCTTCGAAAAGGAATTCGGCCGGCCCTTCACCCCCATCGAGATCGAGCAGATCGGCAAATGGCTGGCGGAGGTATCCCCGGTTCTCCTCATGGAGGCGTTGCGCCAAGCCGTCCTGCGGGGAAAGCACAACCTCAAGTACATAGATTCGATTGTCCTGCAGTGGCGGAAAAACAACCTGCGCACGCTGGAGGAGGTCACCGCCCACGAGCAGCAGTTCAAGGGCCGCCGCAAGGGCGGGGGCGGGGAACCCAAGGCGGACAACGCCGCCGAGACCCGCCGGAAGGAACTTCTGAAGAACATTTACGTCAGTTAGCCGGCAAGAAGTAAAAGGGGCGTGGTTGACCTGGAGGAACAGTGCCCGCTCTGCCGGGGCCGCGGCCTGCTCGTGCGGGGGGACACGGCCGTACCGTGCGCCTGCGCCGGGAGGGGCAGGGGACCGGGCAGCCTGCCGCCCCGCCTGGCGCTCTGCACCCTCGACCGGTTCAGCCTGGGCTACTACGCGCGGGACCGCAAGGATCCCGACCGCGGTACCTCCTATTACGAACTGGCCAGGGTGGCCCGTACGGCGGCCGAACAGTTTATTCAGGATTTCCCCGGCCGTTCCCGGGTTGACGGATTGCTGTTTACCGGCGGCGTCGGCAGCGGCAAGACCTTCCTGGCCGGCGCGGTAGCCAACGCCCTGCTGGCCGGCGGAGCCAGGGTTTCCTTCATCGTGGTACCGGATCTGCTGGATATGTTGCGGGCCAGCTACGACGCGCCGCGGGACCAGGGCTGGGCCGCCCAGGGGCTGTGGGACGCCGCCCGGGAGACGCCGCTGCTCATCCTGGACGACCTGGGTGCCCACAATTATACCGAGTGGACCCTAAACCGCCTTTATTCCCTGGTCAACTACCGTTTCAACCACCTCCTGCCGCTGGTGGTGACCACCAACATCAGCCTGGAGGACATGCAGGGTTACCTGGGGGAGCGTACAACCTCGCGCCTGATCCAGATGTGCCGGATCTACCGGCTGCTGGTGGAAACAGACATCCGGCTTTTGGTGGGCACCCAGGCGGCCCGCTCCTAAAGGGGAAGGGAGATTGGGATGGGAAGCGGGAAATCCCGAAACTGGAAAACCGGCATCACCACCGGCGCCTGCGCGGCGGCGGCGGCCCGGGCGGCCGCCCGGGCCCTGTTTACCGGGGAATGTGCCAGCGCCGAAACGGTGGTGAACCCGGCGGGAGTGGAGATCCGGGTGCCGGTGGCCGGCACCCGCCTCGAAGACGGCCTGGCCGTGGCCTGGGTGATCAAGGACGCGGGCGACGACCCCGACGTCACGCACGGCCTGGAAATCGTGGCCACGGTGCGTCCCGCGCCGGAGGGCGTGGTCATCCGCGGCGGCACCGGGGTCGGCACGGTAACCCGCCCGGGCCTTTCCGTCCCGGTGGGCGGGAGCGCCATCAACCCGGTGCCCCGCCGGATGATCGGGGACGCCCTGGGCGATTTCCTGGCGTTTGGCACCGGGATCGAGGTGACCGTCAGCGTGCCGCGGGGGGAAGAGGTGGCCGGCCGTACCGCCAATCCCCGCCTGGGGATAACCGGGGGTATCTCCATCCTGGGGACCAGCGGCATCGTGCGACCCATGTCGGAGGAGGCCTACCGGGACTCGCTGGTGCCGCAGGTCACGGTGGCCAGGGCGGCCGGGCACCGCACCCTGGTGCTCACCCCGGGGCGGATGGGCCTGACCGTGGCCGCCCGCTACGGGCTGCCGGCCACGGCGACGGCCGAGATGGGTAATTTCGTCGGCTTCATGTTGGAGACCTGCGTGGAGCACGGCGTGGAAGGCGTTCTGCTCTGGGGCCACCACGGGAAGATCGCCAAGGTGGCGGCAGGAGTGTTTCACACGCATAGCCGGGTGGCCGACGCCCGACTGGAGACGTTGGCCGCGTACGCCGGCGCGGCCGGGGCGCCAGCGGCCCTCTTGGGCGCGGTGCTGGCGGCCAATACGGCGGAGGAAGCGGCATCCCTCCTGGCCGGGGCGGGGTTCGGCCCGGTCTTCGCCACGCTGGCCCGGCGGGCCAGCGAGAGGGCGGCCGCGTACGTGGAGGGGCGGCTGGCCGTGGGCACCGTCCTTTTGACCCTGGCCGGGGTGATCATCGGGATGGACCGGGCGGGACAGGCTATGCTGGAGGAACTGGGATGGGCGGGATAACGGTGGTGGGCGTGGGGCCGGGGGACGCCTCCTTCCTGACGCCGGCGGCCGGGGAAGCGGTAGCGGCGGCCCAGGTGCTGGTGGGGGCGCCCAGGCATCTGGAGGCTTTGGCCGGGTCCGGCCAGGAAACCTTTCCCCTGGCGGGTGATCTGGCGGGAGCGGCGGAATTCATTCGCGGCCGGGTAGCCGCCGGCCGCGCGGTGGCCGTCCTGGCCACGGGTGATCCGGGCCTTTTCGGGATCCTGGCGTTCTTAAGGCGCCGTTTTTCGGCCACGGAACTGTTGGTGATCCCGGGGGTCAGCGCCGTGCAACTGGCCTTCGCCCGTCTGGCCCTGCCCTGGCAGGACGCGGTGGTGGTTTCGGCGCACGGCCGGCACCACCGGGCGGCCATCGCGGCGGTCCTCCGGGGTGCCAAGGCGGCGGTCTTTACGGATCCGCCGCCGGCGCCGGCCGAACTGGCCCGCGAACTCCTCGCGGCCGGGGCTCCCCCGATGGAGGTCTACCTGCTGGGCGACCTCTCCTATCCCGCGGAAGGCGTCTACCGTTACACCCTGCGCGAACTGGCCGACGGGCCGGTTTGTCCGCACCGCCAGGTGATCCTGGTTTTCCCCGGTGCGCCGGAAGGAGTTACCCCGGCCTGGCCCTACCGGACGGGCGGCATTCCGGACGGGCTGTTCCTGCGCGGCCCCACGCCGATGACCAAGGAGGAGACCAGGGCGCTGGTGCTGGCCAAGCTGCGGCTGGCCGACGGCCAGGTGATCTGGGATATCGGGGCCGGGACCGGATCGGTGAGCGTGGAGGCGGCTTTGGCGGTGCCGCTCGGCCAGGTTTGGGCGGTGGAACGCGCGACCGAGGGCATGCGCCTTATTGAGGCCAACCGGCGCAAATTCGGGGCGGCCAACCTGCATCCGGTGGCCGGGGCGGCTCCGGAGGCCCTGCGCGGCCTGCCCCCTCCCGACCGGGTCTTCGTGGGGGGCAGCGGCGGCGCCCTGGAGGAAATCCTCCGGTACACGGCCCGAACGCTCCGGCCGGGCGGCCGCCTGGTTGTGAGCACGGTCACCCTGGAAACACAGGGCCGGGCCCTGGCCCTGCTGGGCGAACTGTTCGGCCGGGTGGAGGCGGTACAGACGGCGGTAGCGGTCAGCCGGGAAGCTGGGGCGTCCCACCTCTGGCAGGCCCGGAATCCGGTCTGCCTCCTGACGGTTGAGAAAGGGAGATAATTTAGGCATTTAGCACCCCTTACCCCCGTTTGAAAAGACCCACCCGGGGCCGGGGGGTGTCCCGGTATTGGAAAGGGGAAGAATATTCAACCACTGGTATTTTCGTACCATACGGGACCCACCTGTTTCAGGAGGCGGTGGTTAAGTGAGCAAATTCTATGGCATCGGCGTCGGTCCCGGGGACCCCGAACTGCTGACGGTCAAGGCGGTCCGCGTCCTGGGCGAGGCCGGCGTAGTGTGCGTCCCCATCTCGGGCCCGGACCGGGACAGCCTGGCCCTGCAGGCGGCGGCGCCTTACCTGCCGGCCGGTTACGAGACGATGGAGCTTTCTTTTCCCATGTCGCGGGACCGGTCCGTTCTTACGGAGAGTTGGCGGGCGGCCGGCGAGGCCGTGGCCGCCCGGGTGGCCGCGGGTCGGGTGGTGGTGTTCCTCACCCTGGGGGACCCGCTTTTGTATAGCACCTACGGTTACCTGTTGCGCTACCTGAAGCGCCATCACCCGGAGTGTCCGCGGGAGACCGTTCCCGGCATAACCTCCTTCGGGGCCGCGGCCGCGGCGGCGGGTGAACCCCTGGCCGAAGGGGAGGAGAGCCTGGCCGTCCTGCCGTGCGCCTACGGACTGGAGGCCGTAGAGCGGGCCCTGGATACCTTCGACAACGTGGTCCTTTTGAAAGTGCACCGGCGTCTGCCGGAGATCACCGCGCTGCTGGCGGCCAGGGGACTCCTGGAGCACGCCTTCCTGGCCAGCCGGGTGGGTCGGGAAGGCCAGTTTTTCAGCACGGACATTGAAAATGTGAGCGCCGGGAGCGCGGGTTACATGTCTTTGATCGTTGTCAAACGGGGGAATGACCGTTGATCTACTTCGTTGGGGCCGGGCCGGGCGACCCCGAACTCATAACGGTGCGCGGGCGCCGTCTCCTGGAACAGGCCGGGGTGGTGGTCTACGCCGGATCCCTGGTCAATCCCGAACTCCTGGCGGTGTGCCGGCCGGACGCCGCCGTTTACGACAGTTCCGGCATGACCCTGGCGGAGATCGTGGCGGTCATGGCGGCCGCCCACCGGGACGGACGGGAGGTAGTACGCCTGCACACCGGCGACCCCGCCCTTTACGGTGCCATCCAGGAACAGATGGATGCCCTGGAGTTGGAGGGTGTACCCTACGCGGTGGTGCCGGGGGTCAGCTCCTTCCTGGCGGCGGCCGCCGCCGCGGGCCGGGAGCTCACCAAACCGGGAGTCGCCCAGACAGTCATCATAACCCGCATGGCCGGACGGACGCCCGTGCCGCAAGGGGAAAACCTGCGGGCCCTGGCGGCTACCGGCGCGACCCTGGTCATCCTCCTGTCGGTCCAGTTGATCGACGAGGTGGTGCGGGAACTGGCGGCGGGAGGGCTGGCCCCGGATACCCCGGTGGTGGTGGTGGAGCGCGCCAGCTGGCCGGACCAGAGGCTGGTGCGGACGACCATGGGCGGGGTGGCCGGCCAGGTGCGTACCATGGGCATCGGCCGTACGGCCGTCATCATGGTGGGGCGGGCCCTGGGCGGGGAGAGCGTCCCCTCGCGTCTCTACGCCGCTGATTTTTCACACGGCTACCGCCGGGCCCGGGATCAGTGAAAGCGGCGGTCCTGGCGCTTACGCCCGGCGGGGCGGAACTGGCATCAAGGCTTGAGCCCTGCCTGGCCGGGGCCGGCTACGATCCGGTGCTCTACCTGCCGGAGCGCCTGGCCGGCGGGGGTACGGCCGTTCCTTTCAGCCACCCTCTGCGGGAGCTTGTGGCCGGACTGTTCCCGGAGAGCCGGGCCCTGGTGCTGGTGATGGCGCTGGGGATCGCGGTGCGTCTCCTGGCGCCTTGCTTGCGCGACAAACGGACCGATCCGGCCGTGGTGGTGCTGGACGAAAAGGGGGAGTACGCCGTCAGCGTGCTGTCGGGCCACCTGGGCGGGGCCAACGACCTGGCCCGGCTCCTGGCCGCCTTTACCGGCGGGCGGGCGGTGGTTACGACGGCGACCGACGTGCTGGGCCTCCTGGCTCCGGATGTGCTGGCCCGCCGTTTTTCGCTGGTGCCGGACCCGTTTGACGCGGTCAAGCCGGTCAACGCCGCCCTGGCGGGCGGGGAGACGGTGCCCGTTTACAGCGAGGTGGCCCTGCCGGCGGAGGAGGGGCTACTTTGGCGCCCCTGGGAGGCCAGGGACGAGGCCGGCTACAATTGGCGGGTTCTGGTTACCGACCGGTCCGGGGAGGAGGGACCCGGCATCCTCTGCCTGCGGCCCCGCCGGCTGGTGGCCGGGGTCGGTACGCGCTCCGGAATCGGCCCGGAAAAGGTGCTGGAGGCCCTGGCGGCGGCCTTCCAACTGGCCGGCCGGAGTATGGCGGCGCTTTCCGCCCTGGCCACGGCCGATCTGAAGGCCGGCGAACCGGGCTTGGTGACCGCCGCCGCCCGGCTGGGCGTGCCCCTGTACGCCTACCCGAGAACCAGGCTGCGGGAAGCTATCGACGGGGCCGGACTGGCCTGCTCGGCCCTGGTAGAAGGGAAAATAGGAGTTGGTGGCGTTTGCGAACCGGCGAGTATATGTGCGGCGGGCACAACCCGGCTGATCCTGCCCAAAACGGCCCGGGACGGGGTGACGGTGGCGCTGGCGGAGGCCGCCTGGCCGTAGTCGGCACCGGGCCGGGAGCCCGGGAACACCTGACCGGGCGGGCGCTGGAGGTGCTCCGTGCAGCATCCGTCATCGTTGGGTACCGGACCTACCTAGATCTCCTGGGCGACCTGGTCCGGGACAAGCAGGTCGTCAGGAGCGGCATGCGGGCCGAGGTAGACCGCTGCCGCGAGGCGGTGGACATGGCACGGGAGGGGCGGGCCGTGGCCATGGTGTCGGGCGGCGACCCCGGCGTCTACGGCATGGCCGGCCTGGTGCTGGAGATCATGGCCCGGGAAAACCTGCTGGGCCGGCTGCCGGTGGAGATCGTACCGGGGGTGACTTCCGCCACGGCGGCGGCCGCCTGCCTGGGAGCACCGCTTTCCACGGATTTCGCGGTGATCAGCCTTTCCGACCTGCTGACCCCGTGGGATCTGATCTGTCGCCGTTTGACGGCGGCTGTTGAAGCCGACTTCGTGCTTGTCCTTTACAATCCGGCCAGCCGGCGCCGGGTGGAACAGATCAGGGAGGCGCAAAGAATCATGCTGGCCGGACGACCCGGCGCCACCCCGGCCGGTCTGGTGAAAAACGCCGCCCGGCCCGGTCAGAGCGTGGTCCTGACCGACCTGGCCCACCTGCTGGAGCAGGAGATCGATATGTTCACCACTATCGTCGTAGGGAACAGCACCACGTTCCGGGTCCGGGACTGTCTGGTGACGCCCCGGGGCTACCCGGTGTAAAGCCCGGCACGGGAAAACATTCGGGGAAAGGCGGTCTTTGATGCGGGGCCGCCTTCCCTCTTTTGCGGCCGGGCTTGCGGCGATGAGAATAGTTACCGGTTGACGTGTCCTCAGGGAACAGGTATAAAGGATTAGCAAAATTTGAACGAAAACTGAGATTAGGGCAGGTACAGGCTTTGCCCCATAATATTCCATTATATGTCACGCCTAGCTTATGATGCCATGGAAACGGGGAGAGGGATTTGAACATAGAGATCGATGCCCTGGCCGGACAGGATGATCAATTGCCTTTAAAGCACAGGATACTCAACGTAACCCTGATATTCGGTGTGGCAATCTGTCTTATTGGCACTGTCATAGATCTGATTCTCAGTCTTGGCACCATTCTATCGATTACCACTTTTTTCGCGGCCATTATATTTGGCTTGCTTTACTATCTGTCTGCCGTAAAGAGACGATACGGAGTTGCCATGTATTGCGGGTTGATTATTCTTATATTTGTATTTATACCATTCTTATGGACTTATAATGGAGGTATAACCGGGGGTTTTCCTTATTACCTAATTCTGGTTTCGTCTATAATCGCGATTTTACTCTCAGGGTACGCAAGGGTATTTTTTCTGCTCTGCCTGACGGCTGTAATTAGTGTACTTATCGTCTTAGAGTATAGATATCCTTTCTTGATAAAGGGTTACCGTAGTAGCAGCGTAATGCTCGTTGATATGTCCGTCGCCTTGATACTCACGATAATTTCCAACGCGCTCTTGTTTGCCGCGGTCGTAAGGGATTACAACAAGGAAAACATGGGGTTTACGGATTACCTTACCCGGCTGGAAACGGCAAACGAGGAATTGCAACGGGAAATGGAGGAGCGGCAGGATGCAGAGGATAAGTACCGGGCGATTTTCGAGACGACCGGTACAGCCGTTGTTATCATTGAGCCAGATCTGACGATATCCCTGGCCAATGAAGAATTTGAGAAGCTCAGCGGATTCAAAAAAGCGGAAATCGAAGGAAGAATCAGTTGGCGTCAGTTTTT
>JAJYZD010000309.1 GCA_021800315.1 Bacillota bacterium
GCCGGAGGCGGAATGTGCCGTACGCACCGCCTTTCAACGCGACCGCGACCGGATCATTCATTCCAAGGGATTTAGGCGGCTGAAGCAAAAGACCCAGGTGTTCATCATCCCGGAGGGGGACCACTACCGTACCCGCCTCACCCACACCCTGGAAGTGGCACAGATCGCCCGCACGGTGGCCCGGGCCCTGCGCCTGAACGAGGACCTCACCGAGGCCATAGCACTGGGGCACGACCTGGGGCACACACCCTTCGGCCACGCCGGGGAGGAAGCCCTGAACGAGGTTTTCGCCCCGGGCTTCAAACACAACGAACAAAGCCTCCGGGTGGTGGACCTGCTGGAGGTGGACGGCGGCCTGAACCTGACCTGGGAGGTCAGGGACGGCATTCTGAACCATACCGGCTCCAATGTCCCGGCGACCATGGAAGGACAGGTGGTGCGGCTGGCCGACCGGGTGGCCTACATCAATCACGACATCGATGACGCCCTGCGGGGCGGCGTTCTGAACCTGGGGGAAATCCCCGCCGAGTGCCTGGAAGTCCTGGGGTGGGTGCACCGGGACCGCATAAACACCATGGTGCTGGACTTGATCACCCATAACCTGGACACTTCCGGACCCATCGGGATGAGCCCGGAAGTACAAAAGGCTACGGACCGGTTGCGCGCCTTCCTGTTCGACCATGTTTACATCGGCTCGGAAGCCAAGCGGGAGGAAGAAAAGGCGCGCCGCCTGGTAAAGGAACTCTACCGGTATTTCGTCGACCATCCCGGCCGGCTGCCTTATGAGCACCGGTCGCGCGACCAGGGCATCCCCAGGATGGTCTGCGACCATATCGCCGGGATGACGGACCGCTACGCCATCGCTCTGTTTTCCAGCCTGTTCGTTCCTTCATCCTGGGCCGTGCCGCGCAAGGAGGGCGGGCCGGTCCGGAACGGGACGGAAGAGGACCGCCCGGCGGCCGCTCAAGGGTCGCTACGGCAGCAGTTCCGCAGGTTGCCCCGTAAGACTTTCTGACCCATGGGCCGCATCGGGTGGCCTTGGCTTTCCACGGTAACCACCACTTCCCCGTCTATGGGCATGGTCCGCGGGCTGTGCTGGTTGATCCAGAAACCGGTTCCCTTCAGGTGCAGGAGGTCGAAGCAGAACAAAGCCGCCGGGTCCGCGCCGTCGTCCATGACCCAGGCGGTGTAGACCTCGCAGTCGGTCCACTCGGAAGGGTCGGGTAGATCCGCGGCCACCATGATGTGCGCGTCCCGCCGGATCAGGGCGGTACCGTGTTTGCACATCGGGTGGACGGACCTGAGCATCAGGCAGCACCACCCGGCTTCCGGGGACGGACCCGGGGATCCCGCCGCGGGTACGGTCAGGACCTGCCCGGGATAGATGACGTTGGGGTCTTTTAACCGGGGGTTGGCGGCGATAAGGGCCGGCAGGGAGACTCCGAACTTTTGGGCTATTGTATACATGGTGTCTCCGCTTTTTACCACATAAGTCACGTCGCATCACCTCATGGATATTTCACCCTGTTCACGCCCGCCCCGGGCCCGGGGGGAGTCCCCTACGGGTCCCGGCGGCAGCATTGGCCGAGGCTGCCGTGGAGCATCATCCTGGAACCGGGCCGGACGGGGTGCCCCGGGTCTTCCGCGGTTACACAGATGTGTTCCCGCATCCCCAGCATCTTCGGGCTGGTGTGGTTGATCCAGAAACCGGTCCCGTTTACAGGCAGCAGGTCGAACCACGCTACCACCATGCCCCCGCCGCCGTCCATGGTCCAGGCTTCGTCCATGACCCAGGCGGTGTAGACACCGCAGCCGGTCCAACCGGACGGATCGGGCATCGACATGGTGGCCACCATGATGTGCGGCATGCCTGGATTGACCAGGGCGGAGCCGGGATGGACCTCCGGCCGGAGCGGAGTCAGCGACAGGGTGCACCAGCCGGGCGGCGGGGATGGACCCCGGGCGACCGGTATATTGAGCACCTGTCCCGGGTAAATGACGTTGGGATCCTTTATCCGGGGGTTGGCGGTGATGAGGGCCGCCAGCGGCACCCCGAACTTCCCGGCCACCGTGTACATGGTATCGCCGCTTTGCACCACGTAGGTCATGGGCGCTTCACCTCGGGGAGATTTATCACCACATCATATGAGTTTGGGGGCACCCGGCGTTACAGATTCTTCCGCAGCCCGCCGGAAAGCCGCCGCGCCGGAGGCAGACAAAAATTTGTCGACGGCAGGCAGGAGATAACCTGGCGTAAGAGAATTCTTTTCACCGTGTGGAACGGGGGGATGAACCGGAGAAGGAAATGGCGAGGAAGACGTTGAATAGTTTCGATTGAGCGTGCTCTTCGAGGATGGGCGTCTATGAACGGTTCTTTCCCCGACAGCCTGCTGGAGGAAATCCGCCTGCGGACGGATATAGTCCGACTGGTTGGTGATTACGTACCTTTGACCCGGAGGGGGACAAACTATTTCGGGCTCTGTCCCTTCCACACCGACAGCAAGCCTTCTTTCAGCGTCAACGGGGACAAGCAGATCTTCAAATGTTTTGGCTGCGGCGCCGGCGGGGATGTGTTCCGTTTCCTGATGCTCAGGGAAGGACTGGACTTCCCTGAAACGGTGCGCGAACTGGCCCGCCGGGCCGGAGTCACGGTTCCGCAGCATGGCGGCCGGTCCAAGGAGGACCTCCAGGCCGAGAGTTGCCGCGGCGTGTGCGAGGCGGCCGCAACCTTCTTTTACGAGGCCCTCAGGGAGGGGCAGGCGGGAGCCTCCGCCAGGCGCTACCTGGAGGGACGCGGACTCGATTCCCGGATCGCGGAGAAGTTTCGGATCGGCTTCGCCCCGCCCGGCTGGCAGGTATTGTGGACCCATTTGAAAAAGTGCGGTTTCGGCGCTGACGACGTCATCGCGGCCGGGCTGGCCAGGCGGGGGACTAGTGGTGAGCCTTACGACTACTTCCGCGACCGGGTCATGTTCCCGGTATGGGATCCCCAGGGCAGGGTAGCCGGTTTCGGCGGGCGTGTTTTGAACGACGGGGAGCCCAAGTACCTGAATTCACCGGAAACGGCTTGTTTTAACAAGGGGCGGCTGTTGTTCGGCCTGCACCTGGCCAGGCAGGCGGCCCGGGAAGAGGGTTGCCTGGTCCTGATGGAAGGTTATCTGGACGTGGTTTCGGCCCACCGGCACGGCATTACGAACGCGGTGGCCTCGCTTGGTACCAGCCTGACCAAGGAGCAGGCCAGGCTGATCAGCCGTTATACCGGGCAGGTTGTCGTGGCCTACGACGCCGACGCGGCCGGTCAGGCCGCGGCCGAGCGCAGCCTGAACATCCTCAAGGAGACGAACCTGCGGGCGCGCGTACTGGCCCTCGACGAAGGGAAGGATCCCGACGAGTATCTCCGGTCGAAGGGACCGGAGGGATGGAGGGAACTGGTAGGAAAAGCCAG